>NZ_JBEZMM010000013.1:0-162141 GCF_040652715.1 Streptomyces sp. NPDC048196
CCGCAGGCGCAACGGCGAGACCACCCGCGGCGGGAAGGACGGGTACGTGCGGGGGCGCCGCAAAGCGCGCAACGGCGAGAAGCCCCGCGGCGGGACGGCCAGGTACGTAGGGGGCTCCGCAAAGCGCCCCGCGCCGGGAGAGACTGCTACGTGCGGGGCGCCGCAAAGCGCGCAACGGCGAGAAACCCCCGCGGCGGGACGGCCAGGTACGTAGGGGGCTCCGCAAAGCGCCCCGCGGCGGGAAGGTCAGGTACGTACGGGGCGCCGCCTCAACGTGCCGCGAGGCCCTCGAAGCCGGCAATCTCCCGAGGGCTCCGGGCCCCGGGCCCGACATACCGGGCCGACGGCCGGACCAGTCGGCCCGTCCGCTTCTGCTCCAGGATGTGCGCGCTCCACCCCGCCGTACGGGCGCAGGTGAACATCGACGTGAACATGTGCGCCGGGACCTCCGCGAAGTCCAGGACGATCGCCGCCCAGAACTCGACGTTGGTGGCCAGCACCCGGTCCGGGCGCCGGTTGTGCAGCTCCTCCAGCGCGGCCTTCTCCAGCGCCTCGGCGACCTCGAAGCGCGGGGCGGCCAGTTCCTTCGCGGTGCGGCGCAGCACCCGCGCCCGCGGGTCCTCCGCGCGGTAGACGCGGTGGCCGAAGCCCATCAGCCGCTCGCCCTTGTCCAGCGCCTGCCGGACGTAGGCCCCGGCGTCACCGGTCCGTTCGATCTCCTCGATCATGCCGAGGACGCGGGACGGGGCGCCGCCGTGCAGCGGGCCGGACATCGCGCCGACCGCGCCGGACAGTGCCGCCGCGACGTCCGCGCCGGTCGAGGCGATGACCCGGGCGGTGAACGTGGAGGCGTTCATGCCGTGCTCGGCGGCCGAGGTCCAGTACGCGTCGACGGCCTTGACGTGCTTGGGGTCGGGCTCGCCGCGCCAGCGCTTCATGAAGCGCTCCACGACCGTCTCGGCCTTGTCGATCTCCCGCTGCGGCACCATCGGCAGGCCCTGCCCGCGCGCCGACTGGGCGACGTACGACAGCGCCATGACCGCGGCCCGGGCGAGGTTGTCGCGGGCGGTCGCCTCGTCGATGTCCAGCAGCGGTTTGAGGCCCCATACGGGCGCGAGCATCGCCAGCGCGGACTGCACGTCCACCCGGATGTCACCGGAGTGCACCGGGATCGGGAACGGCTCGGCGGGCGGCAGCCCGGGGTTGAAGGCGCCGTCGACCAGCAGCCCCCAGACGTTGCCGAACGACACGTGTCCCACAAGGTCCTCGATGTCGACCCCGCGGTAACGGAGCGCGCCGCCTTCCTTATCCGGTTCGGCGATCTCCGTCTCGAACGCGACAACTCCCTCGAGTCCGGGTACGAAGTCGGACATCAGGCGGCTCCTCAAAATGGGGACGGCATACGGTCCGTGACCGGCTGCCGTGCGGTCGTGTCTGGTGCGGTGCCGGAGCGGTTACGCGGCTGCGCCGGGCAGCTCGCGGTCCGTTCCGGTCACCCGGGTGATGCCCCGCCAGGGCATGGGTCACGCGGTGTGCTGCCCGCGGTGGGTCGGGCCGCGGGCCGGCGGACGCGGTGTCGTGCGGTACGGAGGTGCGGTGCGTCCCGTCAGGTGTGATTGCGTCCCGTCAGTCCGGACGGAACACGATAGCTCCCCCTGTCCGGGGGCCACAGTGGGCCGGGCCATGATTTTGGCGGGTCTCCCACCTGCGGGGAAGCGTGAGATCCGGCACACTGGTCGATTTGCCGACGGGAGGGTTACGGCTGGTCGACGGGGGGCAGACTTCCGCCCCTCCCGGCTGACCGCGTCGCGGCTGATGTTGCAAGATGAGGCCGTGCACCCAGCCGACGCGCATCACGAGATCCCCGATCCCTCCTCCATGCGGGCGCACTACCGCGCCGAGGGACTCGCCGAGTCCGACCTCGCCGCCAGCCCGTACGACCAATTCGCGCGCTGGTTCACGGACGCGACCGTGGCCCGTCTGCACGAGCCCAACGCCATGGTCGTCTCGACCGCGGACGCCGCCGGCCGGCCGAGCTCCCGGACCGTGCTGCTCAAGGGCTTCGACGACCGCGGCTTCGTCTTCTTCACGAACTACCGCAGCCGCAAAGGCCGCGAACTGGCCGAAAACCCCTATGTGTCGCTGCTGTTCCCCTGGCATCCCCTCGCCCGCCAGGTCGTGGTGACCGGTACCGCCGAGCGCATCGGCCGCGACGAGACCGCCGCCTACTTCCGCACCCGCCCGCACGGCTCCCAGCTGGGCGCCTGGGCCAGCGACCAGTCCGCACCGGTCGCCTCGCGCACCGAACTGGAGCAGGCCTACCAGGAATTGGCGGCCCGCTACCCCGAGGGCGAGCAGGTGCCCGCGCCGCCGCACTGGGGCGGCTACCGGGTCGCGGCCGAAACGATCGAGTTCTGGCAGGGCCGGCACAACCGGCTGCACGACCGGCTCCGCTACGTACGCGAGAAGGCGGCCGACGCCGGTACGGGAACCGGGGCCGCCGAGATCATCTGGCGCGTGGAGCGCCTGGCGCCCTGACCCCGTCCTTGGCGTGCGCCTTCCGGGCCGGGCCCGGCGGTTTTCCGCCGGGGTCGAGGGCCGCCGCCCGGGACCGGGCGGAACGCAGACGACCCGCGGGCTGTTTCCTCCGCGCTCGGTGGCGCAGAGGGCCGGTCGGACGAACCGGCAGCCCGCGGGTCGGGTGACTGCTTGGGATTGGCCGGCTGCGCATCTGCAGTATGCGCTGGTCCGGCGCTGCACTTCGGTGAAGCGTCGGGCCGCTAGCCCGCAGCCACCTCACGCGTCCGGTGCGAAATCATCTGCCGAACCACCTCCCTTCTCGTGTGCTCCACACATTAGGAAGCCGGCCCGCCCGGCACAACGGATTTTTTTCCGGGAACAACGATTTCCGGGAAACGGGCGTGTTGCAGGTCACCGTCCAGTTGAATGTGCCCAGGTGAGGCACGTGCAGCCGGGTTCGTGAGGGGTGCCAGTGACTGCTTCGTCGGCTTCTTCCGGTCTTTCGTCCGGTGCGTCGGTCCCGCCGCGCCGCGCCACCGAGGAGTCCGACGACTCCGGACTCCTCGCCGCCCTCCTGGACGGCATGGACGCCGCCCTGGTCGCCTTCACCGCCGACCGTACGGTCACCCACTGGAACCACGAGGCCGAGCGCATCCTGGGCTGGACCACCGCCGAGGCCGTCGGCCGTACGGGCCTGGCCGGCTGGGCGGTCCGCAAGGAGGACGCGCAGGGCATCGAGGCCGCCCTCACGGCCGCGATGCGCTCCCCGGGCCGCCAGGTGCACGAATTCGCCCTGCTGACCAAGGACGGCCACCGGGTGCTGGTGCGCACCCAGTGCTCGGCGGTGCGCGGCCCGGACGGCCGGGTCGCGGGCGCGTACTGCGCCTTCAGCGAGGTGCACGTCCAGATCGACCTGGAACGTTCCATCGCGCTGAGCGAGGCGCTCTTCGAGGACGCGTCGTGGGGCGTGGTGCTGGTCGACGCCGATCTGCGGCCCGCGGTCGTCAATGCCCACGCCGCCCACACCCTGGGTGTGGGCCGGACCGCCCTGCTGGGGCGGCCGCTGGGCGAACTGCTCGACCAGGGCGCCCAGGAGCTGGAGTGCGCCCTGCAGCACGTCCTGGGCGAGGGCGCGCCGCCGGCCGTCGCCGAATTCTGGGTCACCCTGCGTTCCGAGGATGCCGAGCATCCGCGCCGCTGCTGGCGCAGCGGTTTCGTCCGGCTGGCCTCCCCGCTGGCGGAGGAGCCGGTGCCGCTCGGCGTCGCCTGGCTCTTCCAGGACGTGACCGACGCCAAACGCGCCGAGCAGGACGCCTCCCTGCTGCGCTTCCGGGCCCACCAGCTGCACCGCGCCGGCCGGGCGGCCGCGGAGTGCCCGGACCCGTCCGAGGCGGCCGCGGTCCACCTCGACTTCGCCCTGGCGGGCTTCGCCGACCACGGCCTGGTCGACCTCGCCACGAAGCCCGCCCCGGCCCCGTACGGGACGGTCACCGCGGACGACACGTACGAGATCGACGACGCGTGGGAGCCCCAGGGGCGGTGCGAGACGGACGGCGCGTGCGAGACCAGGGGAAGGTGCGGGACCGAGGACGCGTGCGAGAGCAAGGGCGGGTGCGAGGCGGACGGCGCGTGCGACGGGCATGGCGGGGGGCGGGGGCCTGGGGGAGAGGGGAGCCATCGGAGCCGTGACGAGGGGCACGGGGCCGGGGGAGAGGGCGATGGGCGCGGGGGGCCCGGGGGAGAGGGCGTTGGGGGCGGGGAGGCCGGAGGAGAGGGCATTGGGGGCAGCGGGCCCGTAGGGGAGCGGTCCGGGGCGCCGTGCGGCCTGGTGCGGACGCTGGCCTCCCCGGCCGGTTCCCCGGGGCCCTGCGTGGCGCTCACCGCGACCGGCATCCCCGTGCCCTACGCCCCGGGCCATCCGGCGCTCCAGGCGTACGAGCGGCGCGGTTCGGTCCGTACGAGCGCCGGTGCCGCCGCGCCCGAGAGCTGGGCGGCGGCCCGCCACTGGCCGGACGGCACCGTGCACGGCCTGTGCGTGGTGCTGCGCAGCCGCGGCCGGACGCTCGGGGTGCTGACGTTCCTGCGGGCGCCCGCACGCCGCCCCTTCGACCGCGCGGACGCCGAGTACGCGGAGGAGGTCGCGGCCCGCATCGCCGCGGCACTGGACCTCGCAGGCGCGTCGTCCTGCTGATCGGACCGGGCGGGGCCGGATCGGGCGGGGCCGGGCAGGACGGGACCGGGCAGGGCAGGGCGGGAGCGGGCAGGGCGGGACCGGATCGGGCGGGGCCGGATCCGGCGCCGGGGCTGCTGATCGGTTCAGGTCCGGGTGCCGCTGTTCGGTTGGGGCCGGGGGTCTTCTGACCGGCTTGCGGGCCCGGGTTCCGCTGACCGGTTGCGGGCTTCGGCGTCCGGTACCCGTTCGTTTCAGGTCCGGTAGAAGATCCGGTCCGCGTAGTCGCTCAGGTCCGGTAGAAGATCTGGTCCGCGTAGTCGCCCATCACCCGGGCGTTCCAGTCGTGCCCGCCGTCGACATTGCCGGAGCGCAACAACGGCGGGTCGATGCCCCGCTCGGCGAGCGTGCCTGCCGCGGTCGCCACTACGGCCTGCATGATCGCGCTGGTGACGACCGTCGAGGCCGGAGCGAACGGCGCGTCGATGCCCGGCAGCGTCAGCTCCGCGTCACCCACCGGGATCCGGCTGTCCAGCACGAGGTCGCAGTGATCCTTGAGGAAGCCGCCCGACGCGTGCCGGGACTTGGTGGCCGACGCGTACGCCACCGATGTCACGCCGATGACCTTGATGCCGAGGGCCCGGGCGTTCATCGCCATCTCCACGGGGAGCGCGTTGCGCCCCGAGAGCGAGATGATCACCAGCACATCACCGGCCTTCAGCGGGCTGGTGTCCAACACGGCCGCCGCCAGCCCGTCGACGCGCTCCAGGGCGCTGCCGAGCGTCGCCGGTCGTACGTCCACGCCGACGACCCCCGGGACGGAGAGCAGGTTCATGATCGCCAGGCCGCCGGCACGGTAGACCGTGTCCTGCGCGGGCAACGAGGAGTGCCCGGCGCCGAACGAGAAGACTCGGCCGCCCGCCACTACGGTGTCCGCGATCAGCTGCCCGGCCGCGGTGATCCGCTCGCCCTCCTCGTCGCGGACCTGCCGGAGCAGCTCGATCGCGGCGTCGAAGTACGTCCCGGCCAGCCGGTCACTGCGGTCGCTGTCAGCCATTGCCGCGGGCCCTCCCTCTCCTGGGGGTTTCGTGTGCGTTCACGTGCTGTTGGTGCGGTGTTGTTCGGTGCGGTGCGTGTTGTTCGGGGCGGGGCGGGGTGGTGCGGTGCTGCTTCGGCTGTGCTGTTGGGGGTGACCCGCGGCTCGTGACCTGTCGCCCGCGGCCTGTGGACGGCCGCCCGGCTCCGTACGGACAGCCCCGCGCCTCCCTCACCACTACGCCCATCCCGCCCACTCGTGATCAGTGGCGCGGATCACGTTGCGGTCTGGACCAGTGCCCTGTCAATACGGCCGGGCCATACCACCGTGAGGGTCCGGTGGGCGGACGAGGGGGCACCGATGTCAGTGGGATGCGTCAGAATTGAGTCCAGGGCCACCGCACCACACATCGAGGGGCACGCATGTCCGGACTTATCGACACCACGGAGATGTATCTCCGCACCATCCTCGAACTGGAGGAGGAAGGTGTGGTGCCCATGCGCGCCCGCATCGCGGAGCGGCTCGAACAGAGCGGCCCCACGGTGAGCCAGACGGTCGCCCGCATGGAGCGCGACGGGCTGCTGACGGTCGCCGGCGACCGCCACCTGGAGCTGACGGAGGAGGGCCGGCGGCTGGCGACCCGGGTGATGCGCAAGCACCGCCTCGCCGAGTGCCTGCTCGTCGACGTCATCGGGCTCGAATGGGAGCAGGTGCACGCCGAGGCGTGCCGTTGGGAGCACGTGATGAGCGAGGCGGTCGAGCGCCGCGTCGTGGAGCTGCTGCGGCACCCGACGGAGTCGCCGTACGGCAACCCCATCCCGGGCCTGGAGGAGCTGGGGGAGAAGGCCGAGGCCGACCCGTTCCTGGACGCGGGCATGGTGAGCCTGATGGACCTGGACGCCGGGGCGGACGGCAAGACGGCCGTGGTGCGCCGGATCGGTGAGCCGATCCAGGCGGACGCCCAGCTGATGTACACGCTCCGCCGCGCGGGCGTGCAGCCGGGCGCCGTGGTGAGCGTGACCGAGTCGCCGGCGGGCGTCCTGGTCGGCAGCAGCGGCGAGGCCGCCGAACTGACCTCCGACATCGCCTCCCACGTCTTCGTCGCCAAGCGCTGACACCGATTCGAGGGTCTTCCGACTGACCGTTTCGGGGGACCTTCGAGCGGATGTTTCAGCGGGCCTTCGAGCGACTGTTTCGGGGGGCCTCCGACCGACCGTTGCGGGGGAACTGCGAGCGACTGTTCCGGGGACGTCGACCGACTGTTGCGGCAGCCGTTTCGGCGGACTCTCGAGTAACTGTTTCGGTGGATCTTCGACCGACCGTGCGGCAGCCGTTGCGGCGGACCGTTGGTGGGTGCGTCGGCGGGCTGTTTGGGCGGGCCCGGTCGGCGTGCTTTCTGGGCGGCGGTTCAGCGGATCGTTTCGACGGGCTCACTCGACGGGCTGACTCGCGGGCTATTTGGCGGGCGTTTGGGCAGGTCGTTGGTGCGGTCTGTCTGTGCGGGCCGGTTTCGGCGGCGCGCCGAGCGTCCGGGGCTTTCGGTGGCCGTCTCGACAGGCGGTTTTGACTGCCATGAGCCGGGACGACGACGGACCGCTTGTGCGGCCGTCTCGGCGAGCTGAGCCGGCGGCCTTCGGCGGCTTCGGCGGGTTGGCTCGGCGGGCGTTTCGCGAGCCGTCTCGGTGCGACGGAGCTCCCGCGAGGCCGACGGAGGTGCGGCGGAGGCCGAGGACCGGCGGGTGCGAGGGCTGACGGGCGCCGAGGATAGGCGGGGGCCCGAAGGCGGGGCGCGCCTCGCCCCCCAATGCGCGCCCGATCACTCCCTCCCGGCGCCTCCCCGCCGCGGAGCACCGCACCCTCACTTCATGTCCCGAATCTCGTAGGGGCACGGCGCTCTCCGCAGGCCGGGCGCGCGCCCGGCCTGCGGAATTCCCCCTCCGCCCCCTTCTCGACAACCTCCCCGAACTCCCCGACTACCCGAACTCCCCGACTCCCTGAATTTTCTTCCCCTCTCCCGCCGTCGACTCCCCTCACGAGCCCGCTGAGCTGTGCTGATGCATCGTTCGGCGGCTCGGCAAGTGATTGCCCGTTGAACGGACTTGTGCGAATCCGTGCGGTTCGGCCGGTTGCGTGTCACCCTGACGCATGGCCCTGCGAGGGCCTGTCCTGGCCGGGGAGGGGGATCGGATGCATCCACTGAGTGCGGGACGGTCAGGGCCCCGGCGCTGCGAGCAGCCGGGGCCCTGCCTCCCCATGTCCCCCACCCAAGACCCGGAGCCCCGAGCTCTCAGGGTCTTCCCCCACGGGCCCCCTTCCCGGTAGGGCCCGCCTCCCGGCAGATGTCTCCCCGTGACGAGCGCGGCCAATCCTTGAGGGAGGTCACTCGAACGAGGGGTGTTGGGCGCTGGAACGGTGCGTTCGAATAGGGGTTCGATAGTGTGGAGCTGCTCAAGGGACGATTGGGGGTGCCAGAGCACATGGTGCGGCGCATCGATGTGACAGGGGCCGACGGCGTACGGCTCGCCGCCTGGGAATTCACCGACCCGCCCAAGATTGACGGCGGGCTGGAAGGGAGCGAGCAGCGGCCCGGCGTGCTGCTGCTCCATGGCCTGATGGGCCGCGCCTCACACTGGGCGGACACCGCCCGCCGGCTGGGCGCCCGGCACCGCCCGGTCGCCCTGGACCAGCGGGGCCACGGCCGCAGCGAGAAGCCCGCCGACGGGCCGTACGACCGCGAGGCGTACGTCCAGGACGCCATCGCGGCCATCGAGCAACTCGACCTGGCTCCGGTCGCCCTCGTCGGGCATGCCATGGGAGCGCTGACGGCGTGGCAATTAGCGGCCCGGCGCCCGGATCTGGTCAGTGCGCTGGTGATCTGCGATATGCGAGCCTCCGCGCTGGGCGCGGCTTCGCAGCACGAGTGGACCGAGTGGTTCCGCTCCTGGCCGGTGCCGTTCGCCACGCTCGCGGACGTCCGCAAGTGGTTCGGCGAGGACGATCCGACGCTGGAGCGGCCGCGCCCGGCCCGCGGCGAGTTCTTCGCCGAGGTGATGGCCGAGCGCGCCGACGGCTGGCGCCCGGTGTTCTCCCGGCGCCAGATGCTCACCGCCCGCGAGACCTGGGTCCATGACGCCCACTGGGAAGAGCTCGCCCAGGTGACCTGCCCAGCCCTCGTCGTACGCGGCCTGGACGCCGAACTGGGCCGCGCCGAGGCCCAGGAGATGGTCCGCGTCCTCCCGCGCGGCGCCTACGCCGAGATCCCCGACGCCGGACACCTCCTCCCCTGGGAAAGGCCCGACGCCTGGTGCGCCGCCATCGAACCCTTCCTCCAGGCGGCGACGTTGCCGGCTTGAGCGGGGGATCGCCTGCAAGAGGCCGGCCCGGCCGCGAGAAACACCGACCGACGGGCAGGTGCACCCGCCATAAGCGGACGGGTGCAACCGCCCGCAAAGAGCTGACGCGTGCGCCACGGTCGGCAGTCGGCAGTCGGCAGTCGGCAGTCGGCACTCGGTACGCGGTAGTCGGCAGACGTGGGGCGACAGACGGCAGGTAGCGGGCGCCGGGCAGCAGGCGGCAGACGCGGGCGGCGGGCGGCGGAGGTGTGCCACGGCCTCTGCCAACAGGGCCGTGGCGTGGCGCATGCGCATGCGGAGAGGAGTGAGTGCGTAGAGGAGGCTGGACGGCCTGGCGAGATGCCGCTGAGGGGAGTTTGGCCGCCGATCGACCGCGCCAGCCGTTCGCCGGCCCTGACGCAGCGCTCGCGCCACCCTCGTCAGGGCTCCGCGGCACTCGCCGGGTCTCATCAGCGTCCTCGGCACTCACCGGTGCTCGTCAGCGTTCCGTGGCACTCGTCGTCGCTCGGCAGGGCTCCTCGGCACTGTTGGGCCGGGGCAGTGCTCTCGGGCGCGTCAGGGCTCGTCAGTGCCCCTCGGACGCGTCAGGCCCGTCAACGCTCCTCGGCGCTCGTGACGGTGGGCAGCCAGGGACTCGCCGCCCCCCCATCAACCACCCGGCCCACAAACCCCCATCATCGGCCAAGTAGCCAAGTAGCCAAGTAGCCAAGTAGCCAAGAGCCGAGGAGCCCGTCAACCCGCGCTGCTGAACCTCCAGATGAACGGGGAGACGCTCTGGCCCTCGCCCGCCCAGTGGACCTCCACGGACTTGGTGCCCTTCGGGAGCATGTAGGTCTGGGAGATCGTATGGCTCTGCCCGGCCTTCCAGTTCTCGATGTCGATGGTGTCCTCACAGCCGGGACCGTCCTCGGCCGCGCCTATCAGCAGGGCGCCGGGCCGGCCGTCACCGTAGAGCTCGGTCTCATTGCCCACCTTCGGCATTTCCTTGACGACGCCGCCGCCCTTGTTCGTGAACTTCACCCAAGCGGTCGCGGCCACCAGCCCGTTGGCGTCCTTCGGGTCCGATACCAGCTTCTTGGCCTCCGCCTCGGTGCCCACGTGAACCTTCTGCGCGACGACCTCGTAGGTGATATTCCCGCTCTCCTCCTTGAACCGCCCGGTGCCCGTCTGACCCGGCTTCCGCTTACCGCCGCCGGCCGGGTCCGACGTCTTTTCCATCTTGGGAGTGCCAGCGCCGGCATTGCTCTTCTTGTCGTCCTGCGTGGCGGACGTGCCCTTCTTGTCGCCGCAGGCGGTCAAGGTCAGCGCCAGTACGGCGACGGGCGCGGCTACGCGCAGCCAAGGTCTTCGTGTGCAGCAACACGCTCTCCCAGCAGACGTTCTCCCCCGTGCACCCACACCATTCACCATTCCAGTGTGGGCGAACGGCTGTTTCGGCGGAGCGTAAGGCCATGCAACAGTCTTGTCGAAACGATTCTGGCAGGGCCCGCGCAAGCAACTTCAGTGGATTCGCGACCATTTCCGCAAAAGTCGAGGTGCACTTCAGGTGTGGTCTAGGTGCGGTCTATCGCGGTCGAGTTGCGGTCGAAGTGTGGGTGTAATGCATTCGCGACGTTAGCCGCGCTTTCTCTCCATTTGCTGGATAAGTAGTCTCGACGCGCACCTGCTTTGATAATCGGGAAGGGTCGGTCAGCCCAACGTCCGGGTGGAGTCACCGCGTTGGACCCGGCCGGCAAGCGAGTCACCGTCCCCGCTCAGCAGCGAGCCGTACCCGGTGGCCGCCCAGACGCTGTCTTCGGCGGGTATCTCGAAGTACGGGACCGGCCGGCCGTCCCGCCGGTCGGTGAGCACTTCGGGGGCGCGCCGGGTCCGTACCGCGCGCAGGCACGTCTCGCAGGCGGCCACCCGCAGTTGCTCACGACGGCCCAGCGGCCGCCAGGGTATGCGGCGCACAGCAGGCCCGTGCAGCGGGTGGAAGAAGCACAGCGGGAGGGCCGTCGGAGCCTTGGACAACGCCGCCCGACCCTCGGCGACCAGCGCGAACACCCCGGCCAGGTCGACGACTCCGCGCGCACGGTCCAGGACCGTACCGGCCGCGGCGTACGCATCGAGGGCCCGCTCGACGGCCGCCGGATCACCCTGCGCGGCGCGTGCCTCCTCACCCAGGCGCACGACCTCCTCGCCGGCCCGGGCACGCAGCCCGGCCTCGTCGGCCTGCCGGGCGGCGGCGAAGACCGAGCGCGGCAGCGCGAACGGCGTCGTGAGATCACGCAGTCGCGAACGCCTGCGCACCAACATTCCCGCCGCGGCCAGCAGCAACACCGGCCCGACAACCAGGCTCAGTAGCCGTACGAGAGGAGACCCGCCGCTCCCCGCACGGGAGGACGCAGCGTCCTTGCCCGTCCCGTCGGCCTCACCCGACGGCGTGGGTTTCGACGTGTTGAGGCTGGCCGTGGCCTCCTCATACGCCTTGTCGCCGTTGCCCGCCTTGATGATGCCGATCGCCCGGGAGACGCGCTTGGCCAGCCCCGCGCCCTTCATGTCGTCCTGGAAGAAGACCGCCGCGGCGGCGTGCATCGCCTGGTGGGCGCCCTCGGGCCATTCCCGGGCGGCGATATCGTCGGGCAGGTCCCCGAGCGTGATGAGGATGGACGGGCCGCCGCCCATCCGGTCGTGCACCACCTCGGCGAGCTGCTCGGGCTTTCCACCCCAACTGTCACCCTCGACCAGCGGCACCAGCACCACGCGGATCGGCAGCTTGGTTGCCTTGATCTGCGCGACCAGCTCCCGCTTCTGCGCCGCATCAACGGCCGTCGCCAGCGAGGGATCCACATACACGGGCGAACCCCGCAACGCCTCCGCGATCTTCTTCCCCGGGCTGGGCGGGGTGGCCGGGCCGTGGCTGGCCAGCCCCTCCCGCCCGTTGGCGGCAGCGGACGCGGCCACAGCGGAAGTGATCCCCGTGGACCTGGTCATGGCGGGTGTAGCCATGGCGGGCGCGGCCGCACCGCACAGCAGGGTGGCGGCTGATATCCCGAGCGCGAGTACGAGCGTGCGCGAGAGCGAGAGCGCGGGCCACAGCCGGCGGGCGGCCTGGGGGCTTGGCAGTGCGGCCGGCGTGCCTGGCCGGGGGACCGTGGTGCCTGGCCGTGCGTCCCGGGTGGCGTCGGGTCGGCCGATCGGATCCCGCCGCTGGGTGGTCTGGCCCAGCTGGGCGGCCTGGCCCCGTTGGGCGGCCTGGCCTGGTTGGGCAGCCTGGCCCGGGTGGTGAGCGTGCCGGGCGCGCTGTTCAGTTATCCGGCTGCGTCGCTGAGCGATCCGGTCGCGGCGTTGGGCGATCTGGCCGCGTCGGTGGGCGGTCCCGTCGCGGCGTTGGGCGGTCCGGTCCTGTCGTCGGGTCGCGCCGGCAGGGTCGCGAGGGTCAGTGCACACCGAAGTACTCCCGTACATCGCGGGTGAGTTGATCTATTTCGACTCCGTCGGCGAGGGCGGCCAGCGGTCCGGGCAGGGTGGCATACGGTACGTACGCTCCGCGCCCGTTGCGCTCCTGGGAACGCAGCCGCAGTACGGCCCCAGGTGTCACCCGGCACCCCTCGCACACCGGCAGCGACCACATCCTGCTCCCGGCACGGGTCCTGCCGGCAGCGCGGCGAGTGCCGGCAGGATCGCCGGTGCCGCGAGTGCCGGCCGCGTCGGCGGTGCTGCGAGCGCTGCCGCCGGCTGTGCCGCCGGGATTGCCGCCGCCCGGGCGTATTTCTGTGCGCTTACGGGCGGTGCCGTGCAGCGGATTGCGGTGGCAGACGTGGCGGGCCGCGGTCGGCTCGTCGATCGCCGTGCGGCCCGCGCGGGCCAGCACGATGGCGCAGGCGAGGACGGCCGGGGTGGCATCAGCGTCGATCCGGCCGTCGCTGTCCCCGTCGATCAGCAACGCGGCCGCGTCCAGACACTCCCACGCCCGGCGCTGGGCGTCCGCCGGCAGCGCAGCCACCGGTTCCGGCACTCCGACCGTCGGTTCCCGCACGGTCATCGGTTCCAGCGCTGCGGTGAGGGTGTCGAGGTCATGACGGGCGGCCCGCCGCAGCCATCCCAACGAAGGTCGCTCCGGAGCGTGCGGGCCATGGGCGGCCCTTGGGCCGCCCCCGGCCCCGTAACGCCGCCGCCGGGCCGTCACGATCACGCGTATCGTCCCGCAACCGGCCACCACCAGCCCCGTGACCAGGAGCGCGGCGAAGACGCCGAGCGTCAGGCCGGGATGGAAGTCCCCGGTGAACAGACCGGGCAGCGCCTGTTCCTTGACCGGATCAACCGCAGGCGGCGGGTCGTAGGCCAGGGGATCCGACTGGGGGGCGTCCGACTTGCTGGTCGGGGCCTTGCCGAGGTACGTCAGCAACTGATCGAGCCGACGGCCGAGCGCCGGGTCGGCGGACTCGGGGTACTCCAGGTAATGCGGCCGGTTCATCAGATACGTCGGGTCCACGCGGGTGCCGTAGTTGACGACCTCGATTCCGCCGTCCGAGGGTTCGGCCAGCACGATCAGGACATCGCGGTGCAACCGGTCGTGCAGCGCCTTGACCAGCAGGTCCTTCTGTCCGTCGGACTCGTCGTCCGGATTGCTGGAAACGGCGGCGATCATCACCGGGATGCGCAGCGCCCGCAGTTTCGCGCGCAGTTGGCTGCGCTCGGCGGCGTCCAGCGCGGGTGGGCTTTCGGGGTCGACGTACAACGGGTCACGGCCCAGCCCCGAGGCCACCCGATCGATCCTCGCCCGCATATCGGCGGCGGTGGGACGCGAACCATCCCCACTGGTGGTGTCGTCAAAAACCTGCGATGCGGTGAACGCGACCAGGCCGCCCAGGGCTACGGCCGCCGCCACCAGCGGCAGCATCCCCACACGCCGCCCGCCCGACTCCCCGACGCCCGTCGTCTTCACGCCTTGCCCGGACGCGCTCCCTCCAGGGCCGCCCTTCTCGCTCCCCGTCCTGCTTCCGGGCTTGCTTGTCGTCTTGCTTGCCCGCGTGCCCTTCGGCCTGCTCCCGGCCGGGCTTCGCTTCGCAAATGCCGTCCTCTTGGGGGTGGCAGGCCGCCTGCCGGGGCTCAGGGGATCGCCTGCCGCCTCAGCGCGCCGTATCCGGCGGCGCCGCAAGGCGTACAGGGTGAGCAGCAGGGCCGTCATTGGGATGCCGGTGACGGCGAGGCCGGTCGCGAAGCTTTGGTCCTCGCGGGCAGTCTGGTCGGTGTGCAGAAGAGGCAACTCGTCCACCGAGTCGCCGTATTTGGCGTGTGCCGCCTCGGCGCGCTGGTGCGCACGCCCGGAGGCCAGCACGTCGACGAAATGCCGGAACACCTCGCGCGGAGTGGCGTCGTACGGCAGCTCGTACAGCGTCGCCCGGCTCGCGTCCTCGGCGCCGGCGAGGCTCACCCCGTACGTCTGCACCGCGTCCAGACCTGTGGGGCTCAGCGTCACGTACAGGCCCTTGCGGCCCAGCCGGTCATGGACTCCGGCGAGCAGGCCGGTGGCCTCGGAGCCGTAGTGGGTGTTCGGCAGGATCATGACGTACGTCGGAACGCCCAGCCGCCGGGCTTCCTTGGCGAAGTCCGGCGCGGTCGACCGGGGTACGGCGCGCGGGATCTGGTCGCTGATGAAGACCGGGTTCTTGCGCAACTGCCCGGCGAGATACGCGGTCTGCGTCGGGGTGTCGGCACTGCCCGGCGCGGCCTGCACCGCACCGGCGCAGAACAGCACCGCCAACCAGCCCATGACCAGCACAACTCCGGCGCGCAGCACCGCCCCCACCACCCCTCGTTCGTGTCGATGCCATGAAGCTACCGCCCCCGCCCGTCGTCCGCTGCACCCTGTGGATAACTCCACGACCAGCCCCAGCCGTCGTGCCCCGCCGCCTCTGAGTGCCGTGCCCTGCCTCACCGACGAGGCCGTCAACGCACCTGGCTACGAGGCCGTCAACGAGTCCCACGCGTTGGCCTCTCCGCCCTGCCCGATCACGCGGTTTTGCGTACGCGGAGGCAGCTCAGCGGGGGAGGGGTTGAGCCATGGCCGCCTTCCTTCGGTCTGCCGGCGGCTCGCGCGCAGCGGCAGCACGGCGGCTGCCTGAAGCAGCGGCAACACGACGGGGTGCCCGAGGCAGCGGGGGCGCCGGCGGGCTGGCTTGCTGCGACGGAGTTGGGGGCTTGGCCTCGCCCGCGGGGCGACGCCGGCAGGCTGGTCGCGCCCGAGGCGACGCCGGGGGCTTCCCCCGCCCCCTCCCCCTCTCCCCCTTCGGGGGAGGGGGCGGGGGGTGGGTTCGGGGGTGGGGGGATGCGCGCGAGGCAACGAGCCGCAACCAGGCAACGAGCCGCAACAGGCAATGGGCCGCAACCAGGCAACGAGCCGCAACAGGTAATGGGCTGCAACCAGGCAACGAGCCGCAACCGGCAATGGCCTGCAACCAGACACCGTATGCCGGGCAGCCAGTCAAGCAACGCCAGTGCAAGCAGCCCCGGCCAGGCACCAGCGGCCGAAGCAGCCCAGGTTCAAGCCGCCCCGTCCCTCAGCCGTCCCCACTCGTCCCTCAGCCGTCCTCAGCCTCCCTCACCCCTTGCTCACCGCCGCGAGGATCTCCGGCAGGCGCTTGAGGGTGCGTGGGGCCGCCAGGCGGAGGCCCAGTTCTGCTGCGCCGGTGCCGTAGAGGACACCCAGGGGGAGCAGGATCCACAGCAGGTGGTGGAGGTCGGCGAGGTGGAGCCAGATGGTGAGGCCCAGGAGAGGCGCGCACAGGACGGCGCCTACCAGGAAGCCACCGAAGAGGCTGAACCAGGCGATCGAACCCTGGCCCGGGGCCACGTTCTTGTTGCTCTCCGAGGGGACCGAGTACGGGAAGAGCGCCGAGGTCAGTGCGCCGGTTCCGATCAGCGCGCCCAGCAGGGCCAGGGAGAGGCCGTACACCTGCAGGAAGTCGGACCATGGGCCGATGAACGCGGCGGCGCCGACCGAGACGAGGGTGACGTACGGGACGGCCACCAGCGCGAGGGTGAACGCCCGGGCGCGCAGCTCCTGGTAGGCATCGCGCGGGGTGGCGATCGTGGAGGCGACCATCCAGAAGGCCGAGGTGTCCTGGCCGAACTGGTTGTACATCTGTATCCCGAGCAGTGCCGGGGCCGAGAACGCGGTGTAGATGCTGCCGTTGCCCTGGATCGAGGAGATGACCGGGGCCAGCAGGCCGGCACCGAGGGCGGTCGCCCAGGACATCTTCGACTTGGGGTCGCGCCAGGCGTAGCGCAGCGTACGGAGCATGACCGGGCCCGTGCGGCCGCCGGGCAGCAGGCGCCCGAGCCTGCCCTCACCGCCGCCGGACCGGCGTGCGCTGTCCTTCTCCACCGCTTGGAGGGTGGAGGAGTCCGGGGACGTCATCAGGGCGGTCAGCGAGCGCTGCCACCAGAACAGGAGGAGTGCCAGGGCTATCGCCGCGAGGGCCATGCCGGCCAGTGCGCGCCCGTAGTCGCCCTGGCCGGTGGCCTCGACCGCGCCGATCGCGGAGGCCGGCGGGAGCCAGCGCAGGACGTCCCCGAGCGGTTCCAGGACGGTCAGGCCGTCCGGGCGGCCGAGTTTCTGGGCGGCGATGTTGACGGCCTGGGCGCCGAGCGCGATGAACAGGCCGCTCAGGACGGCGAGATCACGGCCGCGGCGGCTGGTCAGCAGCCGTACCGACGCCGTGGCGATCGCGCGGGCCAGCGCCACGCACACCAGCACCACCAGGACGACCGCGAGGACGCCGACGAGGGCGGCGGCCGGGCCGTCCGCCAGCGCCACCACCGCGCCGGTCACCAGCGCCAGGGTGACGACCGGGCCGATGCCGATCAGGGACGTCACCAGCAGGGAGCCGATCAGCGGGCGCGGCCGCAGGGGCAGCATCACCAGGCGGGTCGGGTCCAGCGTTTCGTCGCCCGTCGGGAAGAACAGCGGCATCACCGCCCAGCCGAGCGTGAGGATCCCGGTCAACAGCACGGCCAGCGCGCCGACATGGACGTTGCCGCGCAGCGCGATCAGCCCCAGCACCGCGCCGGCCGCGAACAGCAGGCCGACGAGGATCGAGCTGACGTACGCGACGGTGCGCCCGGTCGACTGGCGGAGCCCGTTGCGCAGCAGGGTCAGTTTCAGCCGTACGAAGACGGCGGTGAGGTTCGGTGCGGCGGCCGGGCGCGCCGCCACCGCGGCGGAATCGGTGCTCATCGGGCGCCGCCACCGCCCAGCCAGTCCAGGCTCTGCCCGGCGCTGCGGTCGTTGGCGCCGACCAGTTCGAGGAAGGCGTCCTGCAGCGTGGGTGCGGCGCCGCGGACCTCGGCGAGCGGGCCGTCCGCGCGGATCCGTCCGCCGGCCAACACCGCGACCCAGTCGCACAGCGACTCGACCAGCTCCATCACATGGCTGGAGAAGATCACGGTCGCACCGGAGGCGGTGTAGCGCTCCAGTACGCCGCGGATGGTCTGCGCGGAGACCGGGTCGACGCCCTCGAAGGGCTCGTCGAGGAAGAGGATCTCCGGGTTGTGCAGCAGGGCCGCGGCGAGGCCGATCTTCTTGCGCATACCGGTGGAGTAGTCCACGACCAGCTTGTGCTGGGAGCCGGCGAGATCGAGGACGTCCAGCAGCTGGCCGGCCCGCTTGTCGACCTCGTCGCCCGGCAGCCCCCGCAACCGGCCCATGTAGGCGAGGAGTTCGCGTCCGGAGAGGCGCTCGAAGAGCCGCAGTCCCTCGGGCAGCACGCCGATCCGGGACTTGACGGCGACCGGGTCATCCCAGACGTCGTGCCCGCCGATCTCCACCACGCCCGAGTCCGGCCGCAGCAGACCGGTCACCATGGAGAGGGTGGTGGTCTTGCCCGCGCCATTGGGGCCGACCAGCCCGATGAAGCGGCCCGCGGGGAGCGTCAGGTCGATGCCGTGGACGGCGATCTGCTCGCCGAACTTCTTCCACAGGCCCTGGATACGGACGGCGGGCGCCCCGTCCATGGTGCTCGGGGCCGCGGACGGCCCGCCCGGAGAAGTGGCCGATGTCTGCTCGGGCGGCGCCACACCGGCCCGCACCTCGTTGTGTTCCGGCTCGTTGCCCACCGGTCCTGCCCTCCGACGTCCCCGCAGGAGCCGCCTTGACCCCCGTCCGCGTCCCACGATACGAGCGGCCACTGACAAGCCGGCGGGCGGAGGGCGTGCCGGGCAACGACCGGCCGTGCGGGGCTCGCCCGGAGGGTTCGACGACCCGCCCTCACGGTTCACGTTGCCCTGGTTCGCGGCCCCCTGTTTCGACGCCCTCACGGTGCACGTCCCCGTAGTTCACCGCCCCCACGGTGCACCGTCCCCGTAGTTCAGCCCCCGTAGTTCACCGCCCCCGGGCCGCCACCGCGTCCCGTGCGCAGGCGTACGCCAGGGGGCTGATCAGTTCCTCCGCGTCCGGCAGCCAGCGGTTGGTGGCGGTGGGGCGGCGCGCCCACTGCACGAGCCCGTGCGCCCCCACCCGGGTCGGCGGGGCGGCGATGTACTCGCCCTCGCCCCGGCAGATCAGGTCGAGCACGGCCGGGGCCCAGCCGAGGCCCCGTACGAGGTCGGGGACCTTCGCCGCGGCACCGGGAAGGACGAGGAAGAGCATCCGGCGGTCCGGGGTGCGGGTGACCGGCCCGAGCGTCAGCCCCATGCGCTCCATACGGGCCAGCGCCAGGCAGCCCGCGGTCTCGGGCACGTCGAGTACCTCGAAGGTCCGCCCCGTCGGCAGGAGGATCGACGCCCGGGGCTGCTTGCTCCACATACGGCGGACGGCGGTCGCGCTGCCCGATGCCAGGCCGGCCCAGCCGGGCGCCATCGGGTGCGCACCGGGCACGGCGCAGTCGTCGGCGTCGCACGAGCAGCGCGGCGTCTCACCGTCGTGCTCCAGCCATGCGCCGGGGAACACGTCCCAGTGGCGTTCTTCCGCGTAACGCACCGCAGTTTCGAGCAGCTGCTCGCCGCGCTGCTTGGGGATCTGCGGGGCTCCTGTGACTCCGATGGTCTCTTCCACGCAGATGACAACTCCCCCTGTCACCAAGGGTTACGGCCAAATGGATGACCTGCCCGGCGCATCGTTCTTGCACGTGGGGCGCATGGGTGCACCGGTGGGGGCGCGTATGCGGACCGGGGCCGGTGGCTGGGTAGCCACCTGTGCGACGGGCGGAGAGGCCGCCCGACGGCAGGCCGCGGTGCACCAGGGGAGCCCTGCACGGCGGCGCCGTTACGAGTGCACGGGCACCGCCGCGCCATTCCCCACCAGCAGCACACGTCTCGTGAACCGACTTCGTGACCGGACAAGCGTGACCGAATCCCGTTCCCGGAACCCGTGACCGAAACTCGTGACCGAATCCTGTGGCCGAGGCTCGTGATCCCGGGATGCGTCTCCGGAGAAGGTCTTCGGAAACCGACTTCGTGCACGATTTCGAAGCACGTCTCGTGAAACCGCGCTTCGCACGCAAGTGCTCCGGATAGCGCGCAAACCGCACAGCATCCGGCATCCGCCTGCAAAGCGTGTATCGCTCAGATCCTTCCTATCGCGCGTATCCCGGATCTCTCGGATATCCGGGATATCCGTGGGGAAGCGATCCCGGGGAACGGCGTTCCACGGTGAACGCGCAGCAAACCAGGGGGTACAAGCATGGCCGCCAGGCCACTCGTCGCGCGGCAGCCCAACGAACGGCTGCAGGCGCTCATTCAGGAAGCCGGGTGCTCCAACGCGGGGCTCGCCCGCCGCGTCAACATGTGCGGAGCGGAACACGCCCTCGACCTGCGCTACGACAAGACCTCGGTGGCCCGCTGGCTGCGCGGACAGCAGCCGCGGGGCCGTGCCCCCGCCGTCATCGCGGAGGCACTGGGCCGCAAACTGGGGCGCACGGTCACCATCGACGAGATCGGGATGGCCGACGGCAAGAACCTCGCGTCCGGGGTGGGGCTGCAGTTCTCGCCGACCGTCCTCGGGGCGATCGAGCAGGTCTGTGAGCTGTGGCGCAGCGATGTCGGGCGCCGTGACTTCCTCAGTGGCTCCACGGTGGCGGCCTCGGCCCTGGTGGAGCCGAGCCGTGACTGGCTCATCACCGGTGCCGACAGTCAGGTCGCACGGAACGCCGGGGCCAGGGTGGGGGTGTCGGACGTCGAGGCGGTACGGGCCATGACCACGGCGCTCAGCGAACTCGACCACCGTTTCGGCGCCGGGCACGTACGGCCCGTGGTGGTGCACTACCTCAACAGCGTGGTGTCCGGACTGCTCGCCGGTTCGTACCGGGAGTCCGTCGGGCGGGAACTCTTCGCCGCCGTGGCGCGTTTGACGGAACTGGGCGGCTACATGGCCGTCGACACCGGTCAGCCCGGCCTGGCGCAGCGCTACTACATCCAGGCGCTGCGGCTGGCCCAGGCGGCCGGCGACCGGGGCTACGGCGGCTATGTGCTCGCCGCGAGCATGAGCCACCTCGCCGCCTCGCTCGGCAATCCACGGGAGATCGCCCAACTCGCCCGCGCCGCACAGGAAGGCGCCCGCGGTCACGTCACCCCGCGCACCGAGGCGATGTTCTTCGCGGCGGAGGCGCGCGGGCACGCCCTGATGGGCGACGGCCGGGCCTTCCAGGCGGTGGCCGGGCGGGCGCTCGCCGCGATGGAACGTGCCGACACGGCCACCGAAGCGGGCGACGATCCGGTGTGGATCACCCACTTCGACCCGGCGTATCTGGCCGACGAACTCGCGCACTGCCACCGTGACTTGGGGCAGCCCGGCCCGGCCGCCCAACGGGCGTCGGAGGCGCTCAACGGGCATCCGGAGGGCCGGGCGCGGCGCCGCGCCATCGGTCTGCTGCTGC
This sequence comes from Streptomyces sp. NPDC048196, assembly GCF_040652715.1. Classification (NCBI taxonomy): domain Bacteria; kingdom Bacillati; phylum Actinomycetota; class Actinomycetes; order Kitasatosporales; family Streptomycetaceae; genus Streptomyces; species Streptomyces sp. NPDC048196. The sequence continues at coordinate 20,938 of NZ_JBEZMM010000013.1, forward strand.
TGGCCGGCGCGCAGGCGCAGCAGCGCGAGGTCGAGCAGGCCTGCCATACGGGCACGCAGGCCGTGGAGCTGCTGAGCGGGCTGCGGTCGGACCGGGGCGCCGAGTATCTGGAGGACTTCCAGCTGCGCTTGGAGCCGTACCGGGACGAACCGGTCGTAAGGGAATTCAGTGCACGGCTGGAACTACGGGCCGCGGCGGCGTGATCCCCGCTCGGGGCGCGTCCACTACGGCGCGGGGACTGCTTTGTCGGACGGAGCCGGGTTTGTCGCCGGATTCGTCACCGGGTTCGTCGCCATGCGCATCGCCAGGTGCGTCACCGGGTTCGTCGCCGTAGTGGTCGCCGGTTTCGCGTAAGGCACCGGGCGGGTCGTCGATCACGGCCCGCCCGGTGTGCGCCTCGTTCCCGTCCGTTACGTGCCCCGTCCCGTCCGGGGCGCGGTGGGGGCGGAAGGGGGTGGTGACCAGGGGACGTGGTCGAACGTTGCTGCGACCCGGTAGCGTGCAGCCGACGATTCCGTAGGTCTGCACGTTGGTAGGAGTCACGGTGACGCAGAGCGGACAGGGTCACGACCCGCAGAATTCTGCGGCCGGTCCCGCGCGAGAGGGCATTGTGCTGCCCGCTAACGGTGAGCCGTACATCCCCGACCAGCAGGCCGCTCCGTCGGCGGGGCAACCCTGGGGCCAGCCCTGGGGTCCCGGCCAGCAGGCCGCGCCCGCACAGCAGAGCGCCCCCGCCCCCCAGCAGCCGTACGGGCAGGCACCTGCCCAGGGCCAGAACTACGGACAGGAGCCGGGAGCAGGCCAGAACTACGGCCAGGTCCCCGGACAGAACTACGGCCAGGGCTCGGGACAGAGCTACGGCCAGGGCTCGGGGCAGAGCTTCGGCCAGGAACCGGGGCAGAACTACGGCCAGGCGCCGTCGCAGGGCTACGGGTATCCGCCGGCGCAGGATGCCGGGGCACCGGTTCCGGGTGCACCGGCTCCGGGCGCGCAGGCACCGCAGGCTCCCCTGCCGCCCCAGCAGCCCGGCGGGCAGGGTTTTCCGCCGCCGCAGGGCCAGCCCCCGCTGCCGCCCATGCCGCCGTCGATGCCGCAGCAGGCGCCCGCCCCGCAGCTGCCTCCGCAGCAGGCGCCCGGCCAGCCGCCCGCCCCGCAGCCGTACGACCAGCAGCCTTACGGGCAGCAGCTCCCGCAGCAGGGCCAGCCCCAGGCGCAGCCCGGGCAGCTCCCGACGTCCTCCGGTGAGCTGGTACGGGCCACCCGGCAGGCCGGTGCGCCGCTCCCGCCCGCCTCGGGAGACGCCGAGGCCACCACGGTGATCCCGCCGTTCGACGCCCGGTCCGGCGCCCCCGGTGGCGCCGCCCCGCTGCCTCCTGAGGCGGCGTCCCGTCCGGAGAGCCCCGACGAGTCCACGACGATGCTCCGGGCCGTGCAGCCGGGGCAGGGCAGGCCGCAGGGCCAGCCGATGCCCGGTGCCGCGATGCCCGGTGCCGGCGGCGGGAGCGACTCCGAGGCCACCCAGCTCATCCCCCCGGTGGGCGCCGGTGTGCCCACCCCGCCTCCTGGCGCGCCGTTCGGTGTCCGTCCGGGCGCGCCCGGCGACCGCCCCACACCTGCCGAGTTCGACGGCCTGTTCCGTGACGGGCCGGCGGCGGCCCCGGCGGGTGCGCCGGACGCCACCGCGCAGCTGCCCCGTTTCGAGGACCCGGGCCGGCCCCCGTACGGCGGCCAGGGCGGCCAGGGGTACGGCCAGCAGTTCCCGTCCGGCGGCTACGACCAGCAGGGCCCCTACGACCCGCAGGGCGCGTACGACGAGGACGGCGGCGGACGGCGCCGGCGGCTGGCCCCGATGGCGATCGTGGGCATCGTCATCGTGGCGCTCGCGGGCGCCGGCCTCGGTGTCGGCTGGGCGCTGAGCGGCGGCAGCAGCGACGACACGGCGAAGAAGCAGGGCTCCGGCGGCGGCAGCACCAAGGCGGCCAAGGAGTCGGAGGCGCCGAAGGCCACCGCGGACCCCGCGGAGGCTCAGGCGAAGGGCCTGGACGCCCTGTTGGGAGACAGCAACAACAGCCGGTCCTCCGTGATCGGTGCCGTCAACAACATCAAGTCGTGCAGCAACCTCGGCAACGCGGCGAAGGACCTGCGGGCCGCGGCCGGACAGCGCAACGACCTGGTCAAGCGGCTGCAGCAGCTGCCGGTCGACAAGATCCCGGACCACGACCGGCTGACCGCGGCGCTGACCAAGGCGTGGCAGTCCTCGGCCGCCGCGGACAACCACTACGCGGCCTGGGCCGGCCAGCTCGGCGGCAAGAAGGGCTGCCACAAGGGGCGGGCCCGCGGCACCAAGCAGGCCGTCCAGGGCAACGCGGCCAGCAGCCAGGCCACGCAGGCCAAGAAGCAGGCGGCGCAGCTGTGGAACCCGCTCGCCCAGAAGTACGGCCTGACGGAGCGCCGCCCGGAACAGCTCTGAGCCGGCGGACGGCGCGGGACGGCGCGGGACGGCGCCTGACGTCAATGCGCGTGCGCGCCCAGTGGCACGTGGGAGGCCGACAGCGCGTGCGCGCTCAGTGGCACGTCGGAGGTCAGCTGCACGTGCGCGCTCAGTAGTCGTCCGTCCGACGGCGCTCCAAGGTCCTGGTGACGTTCACGAACCCGTCCTGGGCGGAGACCAGTTCGCCGTTCCGCACCACCTGGTACGTCACCATGCCGTTCACGATGCGCGGGAAGTCCTGGACGGCCAGCATGTCGTCGTCGCGCCAGCGCAGCTTCGGGGTCAGGCCCCCGGTGTCGACGGTGTGCTCGCCGCGGTCGAGGGTGGCCTGGAGGTTGTGCGCGGTGATGTCGGTCACGCCCGCGTCGTCGAGCTGCTCGATCAGTGAGTGCAGCACCGTATAGGCGATCCAGGTGGTCTGCACCCCTTGGTCGGCCGGGTCGATGCGGTTGTCGTCGAAGGCGTAGTCGGTGATGACCTTCCGCATCGGCCGCCAACGGGGATCGTCGGCCACCGGGTACCAGCCGGTGATGTCCGCGCCCTCCAGCGGGCCCGACGTGCCGCCGGAGCGGTTCACCAGCGCCTGGCCGACGCTGCCGAGGACGGACGCGACCCGCACCTTGGGGCTGTCCTCCTGGAGCCGCCGGAAGGCGTCGAAGAACGCGTCCGTGTGGTCGCCGAGCGACGCGGCCACGCACGCGCCGGGGGCCTTGCCGCCGGCCTCGGCCGTCCCGTAGACGGCCGGATCCGCGCCCACTTGGCGCAGGGCCTGGGTCACCTGCGGCGAGTAGTCGGTGCCGTCCTCGGGCGCTTTGATGTCCTTGGCGGGGTGCCGGCTGCCGCTCTGCAGGCCGGAGTCGAGCAGGGACGGCATCTGGTCGCCCTGGATGGTGTCCGGGCGGACCAGCGCGACGCGCCTGCAGTCGGCCGCCAGCTGGCGGCCGTTGCCGGCGAGCAGGGACGCCTGGCCGCCGTTCACCGGGTACGACAGCGGGCTCTGGAACTCCTCGTCGGAGGCGCCGTAGCCCCCGATGAACGGGATGCCCTTGACCTCCAGGGGGGACATGAACGAGCGGCCGAACTGGCTGTAGGAACCGACGACGGCGACCGCGCCTTCGTCCACCGCCCGTTGGGCGCACTGCGCAGCGGCCACCGAGTCGTTGCGCTCGTTGCAGGTCAGCACCCGTAGCCGGTGGCCCCGGATGCCGCCGCGCGCGTTGACCGAGCGGGCGTACGCCTGGGCCATGGCCGGCATTCCCGGCATATTGGTCGCTCGGGTGTCCTCCGGTGCCCAGGTCATGACCGTGACCGGCTCCCGCTCCCCGGAATTCCCCGCTCCGGGGAGGGAGCCGCAACCGGAGAGCAGCGACGCGATGGCCGCCGTACATGTCACCGCCGCGGCGATCTTGACCGCGGGAGCGTGGGGCAACAAGGGGCGGGGGGAGGAGCGTCGCCGTCCGGTCATGACACCGCAGCCTTCCGTCCTGCCCGGAACGCCCGAGTGACGAAGGAGCAACGGATGGTGACGTAGCGGTGAACTCCGGGGGGCCGTGCGAGATCGTTCGCGCGGAACGTACGATCGAATGCTGTGCAAGGTTCGGAGAAGTCTTCCCGTCGCGGCCGTCGCTCGACCACCATGGGCGGCATGCCACTCAATGACATGCCGTGGTGGCGCTGGCGCTGCAATGTGCGCTCCGCGCTGCACATGCTCTCGGACCCCGAGTTCCACCAGGAGACCTGGCTGGCCGGACGGCCTGGGTACGGAGACGTCACCGACGCCGTCTACCGGCTCGTCGAGGACACCTGGCTGGACAACTGGTCCGCCGACAAGTACGTCGGCACGATCTTCCGGGACGCCCAGGAGGCCCAGCTGGTCGACGCCGCCGTCCTGAGGGTGCTGCGGATCATGCACCAGGTCGGCGCGGACGCCCCGGTCGCCGCCTACCTGGCGCACCAGGGCTGGGCCGAGGCCGTACAGGCGGCCCGTGCGGCCCATGTGCACATGGCGACGGCGGACGGCGAGGACCCCGATGCGCCGCCGCGCTCGCTGGAGGTGCTGGCCATCATGACCGGCGGCGCGGACGCCCCGGTCTGACCTGCTCCGCAGGTATGGGACCCTATGAGGTCATGAGCGAGTCGCAGCCCACCCAGCCCGGTCGAAACGGTCGGAACGATCAAAGCGATCGGAACGATCAGTACGTGCTCACCCTGTCCTGCCCGGACAAGCAGGGGATCGTGCACGCGGTGTCCAGTTACCTCTTCATCACCGGCTGCAACATCGAGGACAGCCAGCAGTTCGGCGACCACGACACCGGGCTGTTCTTCATGCGCGTCCACTTCAGCGCGGACGCGTCGGTGAGCGTGGACAAGCTCCGGGCGAGCTTCGCGGCGGTGGGCGACTCCTTCGGCATGGACTGGCAGATCCACCGGGCCGACGAGAAGATGCGGGTCGTCCTGATGGTGTCCAAGTTCGGGCACTGCCTCAACGACCTGCTCTTCCGCTCCCGGATCGGCGCGCTGCCGGTCGAGATCGCGGCCGTGGTCTCCAACCACACGGACTTCGCGGAGCTGGTCGGCTCGTACGACATCCCGTTCCACCACATTCCGGTCACCCGAGACACCAAGTCGCAGGCCGAGGCGAAGCTGCTGGAGCTGGTGCGGGCGGAGGGCGTCGAACTGGTGGTGCTCGCCCGCTACATGCAGGTGCTCTCCGACGATCTGTGCAAGGCGCTGTCCGGCCGGATCATCAACATCCACCACTCCTTCCTCCCGAGCTTCAAGGGCGCCAAGCCGTACCACCAGGCGCACGCCCGCGGCGTGAAGCTCATCGGGGCCACCGCGCACTATGTGACCGCCGACCTCGACGAAGGCCCGATCATCGAGCAGGAGGTCGAACGGGTCGGCCACGAGGTCACCCCGGACCAGCTCGTGGCCATCGGCCGGGACGTCGAGTGCCAGGCCCTCGCCCGCGCCGTCAAGTGGCACAGCGAGCGCCGCGTGCTGCTGAACGGCAGCCGGACGGTGGTCTTCGCGTAAGGGGGCGGTCTTCGCGTAATGGTGGGGGCCGCGTGACGGCGGGGGCCGTGTAACGGTGGGGTGCGCGTAACGGTGGGGTGCGCGTAACGGTGGTCTTCGCCTGAGCGGGGCCGTTGGTGTTCACCTAGGGGAGAGTCGAACAGATCCCGTAGGGGTTCGACGGGCCCCCTGCTGGGGCCACAACGTGGCGGGGCGGGGAAGTATTCCCGGGGGCCGGCAATCCCTGGGCCCGGTATTTCCGGCGCCCGGCATTCCCGGAGCGCGGTATTCCCGGGCCCGGCATTCCCAGAGCCCGGCCGCACCGGCGTAGGCGTAGACCTACGTGTGGGCCTACGTGTAGGCGCGGGCGCGTGCCTTCCCGTGCGCGCCCGCGCCATCGGAGATTTCCTCCCGGTCGTGGTTCAGAGGCGGGACAGGGACGCCGTGGCGAAGAGGACCTCGCGGATGGCGTCGCGTTCGCCGTGTTGGCCGGCGGCGGCGTCCTCGGGGGAGATGTGGCCGGCCGCCAGCTGGCAGAACTCCGCACTGTCCAGGGCGATATGGGCGACGGTGTGGTCGGGCGTGCCCAGCGCGGCCGGTGAGTCCAGCGCTATGTACCAGTGGCCGCCGCCGTTGCCCTCGACCTCCAGATGGAGCGTACGGCCCGGGGCGCCGGCCTCCACCAGCCGCTGCGGCGGGGACGCCAGCCCGGCCCGGCGGCGGTCGGCCAGCGCGCTGGGCAGCAGCCGGGCGGCGAGGTCGACCATGCGGTTCAGGTGCGCGGCGGCCGGGGCCTCGTAGGGATAGTCCACCGCGTCCGCGATGTCGCCGGCGTGCACCCAGCACTCGAAGGCGCGGTCCAGGAACGCGTCGCGCAGCGCGAGCTGGAAGTCGCCGTAGGGAACGGCGAGTTCGGCGACCTTGCCGCCGGCGAACGACACCTGTCTCATCAGGGAGTAGCTCTGCTCGCGCCACGGCTCATGGGTGGCGAGCGGGCTGCCCGTGCCGCTGCAGCCGCGCCACAGCGTCTCCGTGCGGATCAGCGGGTCCGGGGTGCCTGGCGGGGCCGCCGTGCCCAGCGGGTCGGGGAGCCCGAGCGCGGTCGCGACCAGGCCGTCCACCACCATCAGATGCCCTATGACCCCGGCGACCGTGGTCTGCCGTTCCACCGGGCGTTCGCCCTCGAACCAGCGCAGCCGCACCGGTGCGCGCCACTCCGCCTCGCCCATGTCGCGCAGCAGGGCGTCCAGTTTGGCGGTCTCCGCGTCGTACGGCGCCGCCCACTCGGGCACCGGGATACGCGCCGGACGGCGGCCCAGACAGCCCTCCAACACCCGGGAGCGCAGCAACGGGTCGAGGTCGAGGCTGTCGGCGGGATGCAGCAGGCCGACCGCGTCCCGCAGTCGCACCGCCTCGTCGGCGCAGGAGGCGCAGTCGGTCAGATGCGCCTCGACGGCGGCGGTCTCCTCGGCGGAGCAGGCCGACAGCGCCCAGGCGCCGAGCAGCGACTTCAGGACGCGGTGCGGCGGGGCGGGCGCCGGGCCCGGGAGCGGGGCGGGCGGGGCGACGGGGTCGGTCATGGACTCGGCTTCCGGGGCACGCGAGGAGTGCTCGCGCGGGGCGTCTGCGCGCGGTGGTTCCGCGGGCGGGGCTTCGGTGTCCGTGGGCCCGCCCGCAGCGCCTGTGTGGCCTGTACTGCCTGTATGGCTATGGCACGTATGGCCCGCACTGTCTGTGGTGACTGCGTCACCTGCATCGGCGCGTGCACCACCCCCACCTGCGCCATCACCTGCATCGTCAAACAGATCCTCAACCGGATCGGCAACCAGATCCTCAACCGGATCGGCAACCGGATCCGCGGCCGGACCGTCGGAGACGTCGCTGTGCGCTTCGGCGGCCGGGTCGTGGAGCGGTACGGGCGGTGCGGGCACTACGGGTGGCACAGGGGTTACGGGCGTCACAGGCGGTACGAAGGGGTCGGAGGGTGGGGGAGGGGCCGGTGTGACGTCGGGGAGCGGGCCGTGGTCCTCGGCGGCGGGGCGCGGTGCCGGTATCCGCGGCCGTTCACCGGGGCCGCTGGGCAGCTCGGGGCCGTCCCACTCGTCCGGGCCGTTCACAGTGCCCGTCCGTGGCCCTGGCCGGGCGGGGCGGCGGTGCCGGGGGCGGCGGACGCGTAGGCCGAGCGGCGGGTGGGCGGCAGGGCGGTGGCGTTGTGGGCGGTGGACAGCAGCTGCAGGCCCAGCCGCAGCCGGCGGCGGGCCTCGTCCTCCGTGACGCCGAGGTCGGCGGCGGTCTGGCGGTAGTCCCGGCGCTGGAAGTACGCCAGCTCCAGGGCGGCCCGCAGGGGTGCGGGCATGGACGTGACGATGTAGTCGGCGCGGGCCGCGGTGGACGCTTCGCGGATCCTCTGCTCCATATCGGCCTGCGCCGGGGTGTCGCCGCCGTCGCGGGCGCCGGCGGCCTCGGTCTGGCGGAGCCGCTGGACGGCCTGATGACGGGTGAGGCCGGCGATCCAGGAGCGCAGCGGGCCCTGCTTGGGGTCGTAGGAATCCGGGTGTTCCCAGATGGCGGCGAAGACTTCGCGGGTGATGCGGTCGGCGGCGTCCTCGTCCTCCAGGACGCGGTAGGCGAGGCTGTGCACGAGCGAGGCGAAGCGGTCGTAGAGCTCGCCGAGCGCGGCCGCCTCGCCGCGGGCGAGCCGCTGCTGCATCCGCCTGTCCCAGCGCGGTGGCGCATCGTGTCCCATCGGACCCCCATCCCTGCCCGTCGCCTGCGGGCTCACACCTCAGCCGTCACTCCTGCGCATCTGTACACCTTCATGCCCGCAAGGGTGGGCACGATCACGGAAACCTCCGTGCCTCGAATGTAATGCGCGGGTCTGACAACACACGCTCCTTTGCGGCAAATCGAACCTTGAGGGGGATGCGGGTGGTAAGGAGCTGACGGCCCGGGCCCGGCGAGGAGCGGACCTGTCACAACGCTCGGGAGGCGCTCGGGAGGCGCCCGGGGGCGGTAGGGGGGCGCTCGAAGTTGCCCTTTTGCTGATCGTTCGTGCGCGTATGAGGCGATGTGTTATCCGGGTGTGACCGGAGGTGGGCGGAAAGTTGCCGCCCTTGGGGCATAGCCTTGGGCGTGAACGGCCTGTTACGTCCCACGGCTACCGCCGGGAACCAGGATGAGTTTCAGGACATCGAGGCCGGGCAGTCGAGCCGGGGAAGGATGAGTTCCGGATGTAACCGGGCACATCCAGTCCGAAAGCGAGCGAAAGGCTTCGAGCGCGTGTCGTTGAAGGTGGCAGAGGACGCACAGGGCCCCTGGGCCGTACTCCAGGTTTCCGGTGAGATGGACCTGGTCACGTCTCCTGCGGTGCGCCAGCACGTGCACGATGCGGTGGCCGACGGCCGCAGATCCCTCGTGCTCGATCTCTCCGAGGTCCGTTTCTGCGATTCCAGCGGGGTCGGCGTGCTGATCGCCGCCCGCCGGCTGATGCGTTCGTGCCAGGGCCGGCTGCGGCTGATCCTGCCCGCCCAGGGGGCCGTCGACGGCTCGCACGTCAACCGGGTGCTGGCCGCACTCGGCGTCCGCCGGCTCTTCGAGGTCTACCCGGACCTGTCCACCGCCGTCGACGAGGCCGCCGCACCGCTCTCCGCCTGAAGCCCAGCCCCAGCCTCGAAGCCTCGGCCCCGAAGCCTCAGCCCCGGAAGCGCACAGGGGACAGAACGGCGCTGCCCGCCCCGCCCCGGCCCGCCCGGCCACCACCCTTCGTGCCTTCAGCCCCTCGTGCCTTCAGCCCTTCGCGCCTTCAGCCCTTCGCGCCTTCCGCCCTTCGCGCCTTCCGCTCTCCCTCATTCCCCCGTTCCCTGTCCCCCGTTCTCCCCGTCTCCCGTTCCCCATTCACCCCGCCCCGTACGGGAATTCCGCCCGTACCATGAAGCCGCCGTCGGAGGTGGGCCGCGCCTCCAGCGTTCCGCCCAGGCTCTGGGCGCGCTCGCGCAGCCCCACCAGGCCGTGCCCGCCGCCGGGCAGCACCGGTGCGGTCGCCGTCGCGTCCGGCGGCCCGTTGCGGATCTCCACCCGCAGCCCTGGCCCCGCCTCCCCGCAGACCTCGTCCGCCGGATCGACCCGGACCTGCACCCGCGCCCCCGGCGCGTGCTTGCGGACGTTGGTGAGCGCCTCCTGGACCGTGCGGAAGGCCGCCCGTTCGACCGTCTTCGCGCCGCCCGTACCGGCCACCACCCCGCCCTCGTACGTGACGTCCAGCGCGCTCATCTCGATCAGCCGCGGCAGCTCCTCCAGGTCGGGCTGCGGCGCCAGTCCGCTCGCCTCGCCGCCGTCCCCGCCGTCCGCCCGCAGCACCCCCACCATGTGCCGCAGTTCCTCCAGCGTCCGCACGGAGAGTTCACGGATCGTCCGGGCGCCGGCCCGCGCCGCCTCGTCCTCCGTGCTGACCTGCACGGCACCCGCCTGCAGGCTGATCAGGCTGACCTGGTGGGCCACCACGTCGTGCATCTCCCGGGCCAGCCGGGCGCGTTCGGTGGTCTTGACCCGGTCCGCGAGCAGCCGGTCCTCGCGGCGCAGGCTGCGGGTCAGGTCCTCGACACGGGAGGCGAGTTCGCGGCGGGTGCGCACCAGCAGGCCCAGCGCGATCGGCGCGGCCGAGGTGACGCAGGCGTCGATCAGCACCAGGGTGTTCTCGCGGTACGCGGTGAATTCGAAGTCGGAGATCGGGTACGGCAGGAAGTGCGCGGCGATCAGCAGCACCGCGCAGATCCCCAGCCGCCGCCGGCCGGGGCGCCGGGCCGCCAGGGTGTAGAGCCCGATCATCGGCGCGAACCAGATGTAGCCGATGTACAGGCCGGGCAGCGTCACGAGGAAGACCAGCAGCGGAAAGCGCCGGCGGAGCAGCAGGGCGGCCGCGGCGAGCACCGAAACGCCCAGCTCCAGGGCGAGTTCCAGGCCGTTGACCAGCACCGCGTCGGCGATCGCCAGCAGCACCGGTACGACCACGGGCGCGATCCGGCGCAGCCGCCGCCCCCACCTCCCGGCCGCGAACGCCCGCCACCGGGCCGCCGCGCGGGCGAGCGGCCGCCCGCCGCCGGACCTCACCACGCCCCCCGGGGAGCCCCGGACACCAGGCCCGCGCGGTCGGCGACGATGGCCGCCTGGATGCGGTTGATGCCCCCCAATTTGCCCAGGACGGCGCGGACATGGTCCTTGACCGTACTGGGCGCCAGGCCCATCCGCCCGGCTATCTGGGCGTTGCCCAGCCCCTCGCCGAGCAGCGAGAGCACCTGCGACTCCCGCGGTGTCAGCCCGCTGACCGCGCGGGCGGCCGCCGCCTGGTCCTCGGCCGTCAGATAGCCGCCGATCACGGCCCGGGTCACGCCCGGGTCCAGCACGCTGCCGCCCGCCGCCAGCGTCCGTACGGCCCGCACCAGCTGCTCGGGATCCGAGTCCTTCAGCAGGAAGCCGGCCGCGCCCTCGCGCAGCGCCGCGGTCAGGTACTCCTGGGCGTCGAAGGTGGTCAGCATCGCCACCGCCGGCGGCTCCGGCGCGGCGCGCAACTGCCGCAGCACGGTCAGCCCGTCCACGTCCGGCATCCGGATGTCGAGCAGCACCACCTCGGCCGCGCAGCGCAGCACGGTCTCCACGGCCTCGGCGCCCCCGCAGTCCGCGACCATCTCGATGTCCGGGGCGGTCCCCAGGATCATCCGGAGTCCGGATCTGACCAGCCGTTCGTCGTCCACCACAGCGACCCGGATCACCGGCCGCCCCTTTCTGCCTTCTGCTGGTTCACACCCGTTCCCGAGCCCGCGGAACCGCCCGGCGCTGCGCGACTCCGTAGCTCTGTCCCGGTCCCCGCCCTTCGACGGACCCGGACCCCCGCCGAGCGGCGGGGGTGAGCCCGGGACCTCGGGAGGATGCCATGCGGGGCCCCTCACGGGCAGAGTGGTCCACATGCTGCACCACTGAAGAGGCCACAAGCCCAGGACGCGTTGCAGTTCACATCGGCGGCCGCCGCGACCCCCACACGCGGCGGCCGCTGCATGGCGTGCGGGGGCGGTTCGGAGGGGGATCTCCCCCGCACCGCCGGAAGGCCCGCCCCGAACGCTTCTGACGCCCGTGACGACGTCCCTGACGACGCCCCTGCGCCCTTCATGCCCCTTACGGGCACCCTTCGCTACGGGGAACTACGAGGAGTACGGGGGACTACGGGGAACCCGCTGCGTCGGAACCCCTACGCCGAAACCCCTGCGCCGGGCCCCCTACACCGAAACCCCTGCGCCGGACCCCCTACGGGCGTCCCGCCCCCGCCGCCCGGAGGCCCTCCGTCCGCAGGCCGCCGTACGGTCCGAAGCCGCGGCCGGTCGCCAGCACCACCACCGACGTCATCGCCGCTAAGCCGTACGCCGTGGTCGCCATCGACAGCGCGCCCTCGGTGGTCTCGAAGGACCGGTTGAAGAAGCCCGTGACGGTCAGCCACACCACCGTCCGTACGGTCAGATACAGCTCGACCGCCGCGAACACCAGCAGCGCGCCCCGTACGTCGTGCCGCCCCCGGAAGGCCAGCCCCCCGAGAACCAGCAGCACGGCCACCGAACCGACGGTGGTGAACTCGATGGATGCCTCCAGGTCGAGCGTGCCGTGCACCGACCCGTCCACCACCCCGCGCAGATAGCGCACCACGTCCGTCCCGCCGGCCGTCAGATCGCGCCCGGTCCAGCCCAGTCGCGCCAGGCCCATCAGCAGGAACAGCACCCCGCAGACCTGCGACGGGCGGCGCCACGCGGGGTCCGGGCCGGCGGCCCGCGGCCCCGCCCCGGCCCTGCGCCGCTCCGTGGCGGGGAACATCACGACCAGCACGACCAGCGCCACCACCAGTCCCAGCCCGCGGGTGGCCAGCGTCCAGCCGCCCAGCGGGTCGTTGCGGTACTGGTCGCGGTAGGCGGTGTCGAAGAGGCCCACGCCTTCCCGCAGCGACAGGGCGAGCAGCAGGAAGCCGGAGAGCAGCGCCGCGGAGCGGGCCACCCGCCGCTGGGCCAGCGCCAGACCCGCGACCACGAGGAACACCACCGTGAGGGACCACTCGTAGGGGCCGAGGATCTGCAGGACGGGGGAGGCGCCCGGGTTGAACAGCCCCTCCAGGAAGTCGCCCAGGGTGCCGTCCGACTGGACGATGCCGTAGACGGTCCAGGCGGCGAGCGCGCCTCCGTAGAGCGCCAGGCACAGTGCGGTGGCGAGGTAGGCGCCGCTGTGCTCGGGAGCGGCGCGGCCGGGGTCGGTGCCCGGTCGGACGTCCACCGTTCCGCCGTCCTGCATCATGCTGACCGACCCCCGCTCCGCGTGCCGCAGCCGCCGTACCGGCCGTTCCCGTACGGCAGCCTCACTGTGTCAAGGACGGTGGGAGAGCCGGTGGAGGTTCCACCCCGTGTGTCGTGCGGGCCGGTTGGTGTGTTCAGCGCACTTGTCGTGCGGTCGCCGCGACGAAGTCCCGGGCGCCCCGGCGGGTCGCGGACCGCATGGCGCGGGAGGCGCCGGAGGACACCCGGTCGCGGATCCGGGGGAGTTCGGCGGCCCGCTTCCGGACGTCGTGGGTGATGCCGGAACCGGCAGGGTGTCGATGACGGCTGCGATGCGTACAACGGCTGCCTGCGCAGCGGAAGTTGATCATGCGGGGGCTCTGCAGCGGGTGCCCGCGGGCCGGCCCCGCGGTCGGTCGGTGCAGGTCAGGGGCGGGGTGGACGGATGTCGTCGCCGCGGTGGGGAGCCGCTCCCGCCGGGCGGGGGGCGGTGCGGCAAGATAGGGGGGCATGGGGATCTTCGGGGGCGAGGGCCGGCTGATCGGCGGTCGGTACCGTCTGGGTATACGGCTGGGCCGCGGCGGCATGGGCACGGTCTGGCGGGCCACCGACGAACTACTGGGTCGCCAAGTCGCCGTCAAAGAACTGCACTTGGACGAGGCGACCGCCGAACCCGAGGTGCGGGTGCAGCGCGAGCGGGCGATGCGTGAGGCGCGTACGGTCGCCGGGATCAAGCACCCGAACGTGATCGTCGTGCATGACGTCGTCGAGCAGGACGGCCGGCCGTGGATCGTGATGGAGCTCGTGGAGGGCCCGTCGCTGGCCGACCGGCTGCAGAGCGGCGGCCCGGTCGCGCCGCGCGAGGCGGCCCGGATCGGCGTGGCGCTGCTGGGCGCGCTGCGCGCCGCGCACGCCCGTGGAGTGCTGCACCGCGACCTCAAGCCGGCCAACGTCCTGATGGAGTCCGGCACCGGCCGGGTCGTGCTCACGGACTTCGGCATCGCCCAGGTCCCCGGTGTCACCACGCTGACCGACGCCGGCGGTTTCGTCGGTTCGCCGGAGTACACCGCCCCGGAGCGGATGGCCGGCCGGCAGACCGGCCCCGAGGCCGACCTCTGGTCGCTGGGCGTGCTGCTGTGCGCCGCGCTCAACGGGGAGTCGCCGTTCCGCCGCGACTCCCTGGGCGGGGTGCTGCATGCCGTCGTCTACGACGAGATCGAACTCCCCGAGCCCGCCCGCCCGTTGCAGGCCGTGCTCGGCGGCCTGCTGGAGCGCGACCCGGGCCGCCGGATGGGACTGACGGAGACGGAGCAGCTGCTGCGCGGCTACCTCCACTCGGGCCGCGCCCCGGAGCGCGAACCGGCCGGCCCGGCCGTCCCCGGCACACCGGCAGGCCAGGGCACACCGGCCGTCCCCGGGGCGCCGTTTCCGGGCGCGCAGGCCCTCGGTACGCCGTTTCCCCGCACCCCGCCCCTCCCGACGCCGGGCGGCCCCGGTTCCCCCACTCCGCCGCACGACCGCCTCGTCAGCGGCTCGCCCGGTGCGCCGGTACCAGGTGCGCCACTGCCCGGCGAGCCCGTGCCCGGGGCCCATCCGCCCACCGAGGAGCCCTATGCCGCCGCCCCGCCCCTGGGCCACGCCTCCGGCGGTCCCGGCAGCGGGCGGCCCGGCGGGCGGGCCCCGGGACTGCCGATCCGCGACGCCCTCGACGAGCGGGCGCTGGCCGCGGCGGCCCGCCCGCACACCGGCCGGACCCGTACGGCGCTGCTGATCGCGCTCGCCGTCGTGGTGGTCGCCGGAGCCGGCGCCGGCATCACGGCCCTGCTGATGCGGCAGGGCGGCACCGACGAGGCCGCCGGTCAGGGTGGCCGCCCCGGCCACTCCCAGCAGGCCTCGCACACCGGCCCCACGAAGAACGCCCGGCCGGGCACGCCCCGCCCCACGGGCACCGTCACCTCCGCGCCCTCCCCGGGTGCCACCGGAGGGGTCCCGGACGGCTACCGCCTCGTGAAGGATCCGGTCGGCTTCGCGCTCGCCGTACCGGTCGGCTTCACCCGCTCCTACGAGCACGACCGGGTCTACTACTCCTCACAGGGCAGGCGGTTCCGGATCGGCGTCCAACTGCAGAAGCGGGTGCCGGAGGGGCCGATCGGCGCGATGCGCACCGCCGACGCCGAGGGCCCGGCCAACTACCGCGGTTACCGGTCGGGTCAGGTCACCGAGACCACCCACAACGGACTCCAGGCGGGACTCTGGGAGTTCGTCTGGAACGGCAGCGCGGCGGACGGCGGCTCGCGCTACACCTACGACCTCAGCTGGGACGAGAACGGCCGGATGATCGACGTGTGGATCTCCTCGCCGGTCGGCTCGCGCACCGAGGCCAAACGTCACTTCGACACCGCCCTCGACGCCTTCCGGCTGACCGGGACGTGACGGCCGAAGATCCGCCCCGGGGCCGCCGGACCCGCGGTCGTCCCTGACCAGAGCCCTTATGGCCAGCGGACGCTGGCGCGTTTGTGGGCGGCCGGTGAAAAGCCGTTACTGCCGGGTACACAAAGCGTCCGGGGAGGAATACCCTCGCCGACATGACGGACTCGCAGGACACCGGAACAGCTGCCTCCACCGCCGCCGAGGCCCCCGACGCCCCTGAGGCCCCCGCGCCCGCCGAGGCCCCCGCAGCGCCGACCGAGGGCAATCCGGTCGCGCCCGCACCCGCAGGCAGCCGCACCGCCGCCGAGGTGGTCACCCCCGAGATCGCCGCCCGGCTCACCCGCGGCGTGCTCGGCAGTGGCCGTACGGCCAACCACACGCCGTTCACCGGCGAGAAGCTGGCCGACCTGCCGGAGTCCACCCCCGAGGACGTCGCCACCGCCTTCGAACGGGCCCGGGCCGCGCAGGCGCGCTGGGCCAGGGTCCCGGTCCGGCAGCGCGCCGCGGTCCTGCTGCGCTTCCACGACCTCGTCCTGCGCCGCCAGGCCGAGGTGCTCGACCTGATCCAGCTGGAGACCGGCAAGGCCCGGCTGCACGCCCACGAGGAGGTGCAGGCGGTCGCCGTCGCCGCCCGCCACTACGGCCGCAAGGCCCCCGCCTACCTCGGCCCCAAGCGCCACACCGGCGTCGTCCCGACCCTCACCAAGGTCACCGAACTCCGCCACCCGCGCGGCGTCGTCGGCCAGATCGCCCCCTGGAACTACCCCTTCGAACTCTCCATAGGCGACGCCCTGCCGGCCTTCGTCGCGGGCAACGCCGTGGTGATGAAGCCCGACACCGAGACCGCGCTGACCGCGCTGTGGGCCCGCGAGCAGCTCATCGAGGCCGGGCTGCCGGAGGACGTCTGGCAGGTCGTGATCGGCGAGGGCCCGGTGGTCGGCCCCGAGGTCGTCAAGCACGCCGACTACGTCTCCTTCACCGGCTCGACCCGCACCGGCCGCGAGGTCGCCCAGGGCGCCGCCGCCCGCCTGGTCGGCGTCTCGCTCGAACTCGGCGGCAAGAACGCCATGCTGGTGCTCCGCGACGCCGACCTGGACAAGGCCGCGGCGGGCGCGGTCCGCGGCTGCTTCTCCTCCGCCGGCCAGCTGTGCATCTCCATCGAGCGGCTCTACGTCCACGAATCCGTCGCCGACGACTTCCTCGCCCGCTTCGCCGCCCGCACGAAGGCCATGCGGCTCGGCAACGCCCTCGCCTACGGCGCCGACATGGGCTCGCTGGCCGGTGAGCGCCAGCTCCAGGCCGTCGTCCGGCACGTCGAGGACGCCGTCGCCAAGGGCGCCGAGCTGGTCGCCGGCGGCCGCGCGCGCCCCGACATCGGCCCGTTCTTCCACGAACCGACCATCCTCGACGGCGTCCAGGCCCCGATGGCCGTCTGCGACGAGGAGACCTTCGGCCCGGTCGTCTCCGTCTACCGCTTCCGTGACGAGGACGAGGCCGTGGAGCTCGCCAACGCCACGCCGTACGGGCTGAATTCCAGCGTCTGGACCAAGGACGGCCGACGCGGCCGGGCCCTCGCCGCCCGGCTGCGCACGGGCACGGTCAACGTCAACGAGTCGTACGCGGCCGGCTACGGCAGCGTGCAGTCGCCGATGGGCGGCATGGGGGACTCCGGCCTGGGCCGCCGGCACGGCTCCGAGGGCATCCTCAAGTACACCGAGGCGCAGACCGTCGCCCACCAGCGGGTGATGCCGCTCGCACCGGCCTTCGGGCTGACCGATGAGAAGTACGCCCGGTTCATGACCGCCGGCTTGCGCGCCATGAAGGCGTTCCGGCTGAGGTAACGACCCCCCACGGCAGCCCCGCCCCTCCGCCCCGAACAGCAGGGAGAGCCAGTGCCCCAGGAGAACTCTGCCCAGAGCCAGGACCCGGACGGCACCCGGACCGACGGCTACGACTACGACGTCCTCGTCATCGGCTCCGGCTTCGGGGGCTCGGTCTCCGCCCTGCGCCTGACCGAGAAGGGTTACCGGGTCGGCGTCCTGGAGGCCGGCCGCCGCTTCACCCGCGAGACGCTGCCGAAGAACTCCTGGGACCTCAAGAACTACCTGTGGGCGCCGGCCCTCGGCCTCTACGGCATCCAGCGCATCCACCTGCTCGGGAACGTCATGGTGCTGGCCGGCGCCGGCGTGGGCGGCGGCTCGCTGAACTACGCCAACACCCTCTACGTCCCGCCGAAGCCGTTCTTCGACGACCCGCAGTGGAAGGACATCACCGACTGGCAGGAGGAGCTGAAGCCGTACTACGACCAGGCCCGGCGGATGCTGGGGGTGCGGCTCAACCCGACGATGACGCCGTCCGACGTCCATCTGAAGGCGACCGCGGAGGCGATGGGCGTCGGGGAGTCCTTCCACATGGCGCCGGTCGGGGTGTTCTTCGGCGACGGCGACGACTCCGACGGCACGGCGCGGGCGAAACCGGGCGAGGAGGTGCCGGACCCGTACTTCGGCGGCGCCGGACCGGCCCGCAGGGCGTGCACCGAATGCGGCGAGTGCATGACCGGCTGCCGGCACGGCGCGAAGAACACCCTCAACGAGAACTACCTCTACCTCGCCGAGAAGGCCGGTGCGGTGATCCACCCGATGACGTCCGTCGTCGCGCTCACCGAGGACTCCCGGGGCGGCTTCGCCGTCCGGACGCTCCCGACGGACGACAAGAAGAAGGGCGAGGGCAGGACGTTCACCGCCCGCCGCGTCGTCCTCGCGGCCGGCACCTACGGCACGCAGACACTCCTGCACCGCATGAAGGACAGCGGGCTGCTCCCGTACGTCTCCGGCCGCCTCGGCGCGCTCACCCGCACCAACTCCGAGGCGCTGGTGGGCGCCCAGACCGACAACCGCCGCTACCGAAAGCGGCACGGCGCGGAGAAGGCCGACTTCACCAAGGGCGTCGCGATCACCTCGTCGATCCACCCCGACGAGAACACCCACATCGAACCGGTCAGGTACGGCAAGGGCTCCAACTCGATGGGCGGGCTGACGATCCTCCAGGTGCCGTACCGCCCGGCGGGCCGGGTGCGGGGCTGGCTGGCCAACATGGCCCGCCACCCCTGGCTCGCCCTGCGCGCCCTCTCCAACCGGCGGTGGTCGGAGCGGACCATCATCGGCCTGGTCATGCAGTCCCTGGACAACTCGCTGACCACGTACCGGAAGCCGAGCGGCCTCGGCAAGGGCCTGCTCACCGCCCGCCAGGGCCACGGCGCCCCCAACCCGAACCAGATCCCGGAGGCCACGCGGGCGGCGACCCTGCTCGCCGAGGAGATCAACGGCTTCGCCGGCTCCAACGTCGGCGAGCTGATGGGCACCCCGCTCACCGCCCACTTCCTCGGCGGCTGCCCGATCGGCGACTCGGCGGCGACCGGCGTCATCGACCCGTACCACCGGCTGTACGGGCACCCGGGCATCTCCGTCGTCGACGGCGCCGCGGTCTCCGCGAACCTGGGTGTCAATCCGTCGCTGACCATCACCGCACAGGCCGAACGCGCGATGTCGCTGTGGCCCAACAAGGGTGAAGCGGACCCGCGGCCCGCCCCGGGGCGGGCCTACGAGCGGCTGTCCCCCGTGGAGCCGCTCCACCCCGCCGTCCCGGAGAAGGCCCACGGCGCGCTGAAGCTGCCGTTCCTGGCCGTGCCGTCGGTACCGCCGAAGAAGTCCCTGGCGTAGCACGGCACAGGGCCGTTGGGGAGAAGCTCCCCAACGGCCCTGTGGTGTACGACCCGTGGTTACGCGGCCGCGCCGTCCGTCCTGCGACGGCGGACGACGAAGAGCGCACCCGCGCCCACGACCATCGCGACCCCGCCCACGAGGGCGACGGTCGGCAGCGCGGACGAGGAACCGGTCTCGGCGAGCTTGCCGGTGACCGGGAGCTCCTGCAGGTCGCCCTGCGGAGCCGGCTTGTTGGGCTGGTTCTTGCCCGGCTTGCTCTTGGCCGGCGGGACGCTGCCCGGCTTGCTGCCGGCGACCAGGACGTCGAAGTCGTACTCCGCGACGTCGGAGAAGCCGCAGACGTCGTCCTCGTTGTGGTACGCGCCGATGGTGAACGCGAAGCCGTAGCTGCCCGGGGTCTTGGCGTCGACCTTCAGGCGGAGCTTGGCGTCGGCGTACTCACCGGGCTTGAGACCGTCGACGGACGCGAAGTAGCCGTCCTCGTCGGTGATGGCCTCCCAGGCGTGGGAGTCCTCGTCGTACCACTGCACGGTCAGCAGCTTGGAGACGTCGTCGAAGTTGTGGGTGC
This sequence comes from Streptomyces sp. NPDC048196, assembly GCF_040652715.1. Lineage (NCBI taxonomy): Bacteria > Bacillati > Actinomycetota > Actinomycetes > Kitasatosporales > Streptomycetaceae > Streptomyces > Streptomyces sp. NPDC048196. The sequence goes on from NZ_JBEZMM010000013.1 coordinate 40,465, forward strand.
TGATGGCGCCCAGCGCGACGTACGCGTCGACCGACTTCATCGACTTGTCGGAGGTGTTGGTGGCGCGGAAGGTGAAGTTCTTCCAGCCGGAACCGGCCACGACCTTGCTCGGCAGACCGCGCAGCTCGGTGCTGATCGCCGTCTCGTCCGACTGCTCGGCGCAGGTGTCCTCGGTCGGCTTCCCGCTCGGCTTCGCGGTGGGCTTGGCCGAGGTGGTGGGCTTGGGGTCGCTGGTGGGCTTGGTGTCGTCACCCGGGGTGCCCGGGCCGCCCGACCCGTCCGCACCACCGTTGCCGGTCTCACCAGCGGTACCGGTCTCGCCGCCGGTACCCGTCTCGCCACCGTTCCCGGTCTCGCCACCGGTGGCGGTCTCGCCACCGGTCTCCTCGCCGGGCTTGGTCTCGTCGCCCGGGGTGGTCTCGTCACCGCCCGCCGGCGTCTCCGGCTGCGTGGTGGTGTCGTCGGTCTGGTCCGGACCGGGGGTGCCCGGCGTCGGCTCGGCGCTCGCGGTGGTCTCGGCGTCGGCGCCGGTGGCGAACGCGGCAGGGGCCGCCATCAGGGCGGCAGGGGCTATGACGGCCGTTGCAGCGGCAGCCGTCAAGGCACGGCGAAGCTTCATCGAGAAGACCTCTCGGGGTCCAATGTGCCGTGGTCGGCACCAGTTGATAGCTGGCCGTCGCGTTGGGGGGCGCGGTATGGCCGTGCGATTTCACGTACATGACCGGCCATGGCCAAAAAAGGTTGCCCACTCGAACCGAATTCTTACGGTGACGCCGGTCACATCGCTCACAGCCGCCGCACAGCCGGTCCACAGGCGTCACACAGTCGCCGGGCGGAGGGGGCCTGCGGGCAGCGGCGGAACGGACCGGCCGAGGATGGTCGTGCGCCCGGCGTGCGCCCCCCTGGAGAGGGTTTCCGACCGCATAGCGAAGGGCCCCGGATGCCGTCCGCGAGGGGGGTGCGGACGGCCACGGGGCCCTTGGCTTTCGGTGCCGGCGTCAGGGCAGCGCCGGCACCGAGGTGCGGCGCTGGGGGGGGGGTAGCGCCGCTGGCTTACAGGGGTGGTGCGTGGTGCTCGATGGTGCGGTGCGCGCGGTGGTCCGGACCGATGCCGATGCCGGGTCGTCGCGGTTCGCGGACACGCAGCACGGCAAAAGTCCATACCAGGCGCGGTATGTCGTTCGTCAAGCATCGTCCTGGATACGCCTCACCTGGCGCAACCGTTTCGACCGGATGCGGTCGGTCCCGGGCGTCCCCAGGACCGACCACCCCATCGGATTGTGACCGGGCTGCTGTCCCCTGCTGACCGGTCACGGCACCGGAACGAGGTCCCACGACGCGGGCCGCGGAAGGCGGCCGGCGTCTCATCGCTCCGGTCTTCCGCCCGTGGGGCGGCGTCTACGCGTAGTCCTGCAGGCCGCACCTGGCTGGCGTGGCACCGGGAACAACGAAGCCCCGCGGCGCCCGGTCACGCGCCGTACGGGTGAGTCGGCAACCGAACTCAGATGCGGCAGCTGCGCCGGGCGCACACTCCTTTGCCATGCGCCCCGCCTGCGCCCGCAACGCCCGGAACCGGCGTCACACCGGCCCAACGGTGATCACGTACCGCCCCGAACCGACCGCCCACCGGCCGTCCGCCGACCGGAATCGACCCCTTCGGCGCACGAAACCGGCCACCGGCGGTCGCATCTGCAGTCGCAGGCGGTCCGGCCGGGTCAGATCTGCCCCCGGGAGAGCTCCAGCAGGGTCATCGCCAGTGCGGTGCCCGGCTTGCCCAGCTGGTCGCGGTAGTGGGCGAGGATCTCCATCTCGCGGGAGAGGTTCACCCGGCGCCCGCCGGAGGTGATCCGCTCGCGCTGGATGACGGCCGAGACGGCCATCCGTTCCTGCACGAGACCGATGATCCGGCCGTCGAGATCGTCGATCCGGCGTCGGGCGTCGGCGATGAGCCCGGCGGCCTCCGGCGTATGGGCGCCGGTATCGGGCGTCGGGGCGGGTGACGGTGAGGATGAGGTCGTGGTGGCGCGGCCGGTGGTGGGACGGGTGGCCGGGCCGGCGGTCGAGGTGCTCATGTCCGTATCTCCTGGGGGTGAGGCCCCGGAGCCGATGATCGAGATCCGGACAGACGCAGGCGCCCCGGACCTTGTCGGCCCGGGGCGCCTGGGAAGTTGCTCGTCAGTGGATCAAGCAGCACGACCATGGCAGCCGGACGGGCCGGTGCCATAGGTAAAGACGAAGGTCAGCTGCTGGAACATGGGCCACAGTATGAGCCCGTTAGAATCGAAAGTCCAACCCCGCTCCACACCGCCGGAAGGCCGCCGAAGTGCCATCAGCGCCCCCTGCCGCTGCCCCGGACGTCGTCCTCGTAGTCGACTTCGGCGCACAGTACGCCCAGCTCATCGCCCGCCGCGTCCGTGAGGCCCGGGTCTACAGCGAGATCGTGCCGTCCACCATGCCGGTGGCCGAAATGCTCGCCAAGAACCCCAAGGCGATCATCCTCTCCGGCGGGCCGTCGTCGGTCTATGCCGAGGACGCCCCCAGCCTCGACCGTGCCCTGTTCGAGGCCGGTGTCCCGGTCTTCGGCATGTGCTACGGCTTCCAGCTCATGGCCACCACCCTCGGTGGCACCGTCGACAACACCGGCGCGCGTGAGTACGGCCGTACCGCCCTGACCGTCTCCCGCACCGACTCCACCCTCTTCGAGGGCACCCCCGCCGAGCAGTCGGTCTGGATGTCGCACGGCGACGCCTGCTCCGCCGCCCCCGAGGGCTTCCGGGTCACCGCGTCCACGGACATGGTCCCGGTCGCCGCCTTCGAGAACGACGAGCGCAAGCTCTACGGCGTCCAGTACCACCCCGAGGTCATGCACTCCACGCACGGCCAGCAGGTCCTGGAGCACTTCCTCTACCGCGGCGCGGGCCTCCAGCCGAGCTGGACCACCCACAGCGTCGTCGAGGAGCAGGTCGCCGCGATCCGCGCGCAGGTCGGCAGCAAGCGGGCGATCTGCGGCCTGTCCGGCGGCGTGGACTCCGCGGTCGCCGCCGCCCTCGTCCAGAAGGCCATCGGCGACCAGCTGACCTGCGTCTACGTCGACCACGGCCTGATGCGCAAGGGCGAGTCCGAGCAGGTCGAGAAGGACTTCGTGGCCGCCACCGGCGTCCAGCTGAAGGTCGTCGAGGCCGAGGAGCGCTTCCTCGACGCGCTGGCCGGGGTCAGCGACCCCGAGCAGAAGCGGAAGATCATCGGCCGCGAGTTCATCCGCGTCTTCGAGCAGGCCCAGGCCGAGCTGGTCGCCGAGGCCGGCGCCGACGGCGAGGAAGTCGCCTTCCTCGTCCAGGGCACGCTCTACCCGGACATCGTCGAGTCCGGCGGCGGCACGGGCACCGCCAACATCAAGTCGCACCACAACGTGGGCGGCCTCCCCGACGACATCGAGTTCGAGCTCGTCGAGCCGCTGCGCCAGCTGTTCAAGGACGAGGTCCGGGCGGTCGGCACCGAGCTCGGCCTGCCCGAGGAGATCGTCCACCGCCAGCCGTTCCCCGGCCCCGGCCTGGGCATCCGCATCGTCGGCGAGGTCACCAAGGAGCGCCTCGACCTGCTGCGCGACGCCGACGCGATCGCCCGCGAGGAGCTGACCGCGGCCGGTCTGGACCGCGAGATCTGGCAGTGCCCGGTGGTCCTGCTGGCCGACGTCCGCTCCGTCGGCGTCCAGGGCGACGGCCGCACCTACGGCCACCCGATCGTGCTGCGCCCGGTCTCCTCCGAGGACGCCATGACGGCCGACTGGACCCGGATGCCGTACGAGGTGCTGGCCCGCATCTCGACCCGGATCACCAACGAGGTCGCGGACGTGAACCGCGTGGTCCTGGACGTGACCAGCAAGCCGCCGGGGACCATCGAGTGGGAGTGATCGTCTGATCTCCCGTTGATGTCAACGCAACGCCGTCGCTCATGCTTTTGGGCGGCGGCGTTGTCGTTCCCCCTCGGTACGCTGACTGCACAGGCGAGACTGCGTCGTATGGGAGCAATCATGAGCGCCGCACCCGAGTTCGAGCTGGACGAGCAGTACAACTACCCCGTCCCGCCCCCGGGCGGCTGGACCGCGGACGACCTCGACCGGCTTCCGGACCTTCCTCCGCATACGGAGCTGATCGACGGGAGTCTCGTCTTCGTGAGTGCACAGACCCGGTTCCATTCGCGCACCATGCGCCTCTTGGACAACGCACTCCTGGCTCAAGCCCCGGACCACCTGGACGTGGACCGGGAGATGGCAGTGCGGCTGGATGCCAAGAATCAACCGGAACCGGACATCGTGGCCTTCCGTCAGGAGGGCATCACGGACGACGCAGACCAGACGTGGTACCGCCCGGAGGACGTCGTCCTTGCCGTGGAAGTCGTCTCGCCCGACTCCGAGGCCCGTGACCGGGACGTCAAACCCCGCAAGTACGCGGCCGCCGGCGTCCCCCACTTCTGGCGGGTGGAGAAGAGCAACGGCCTCCCGGTCGTCTACGTCTATGAGCTCGACCCGGCGACCGGGGCGTACACGCCCACCGGCATCTACCACGACCGGATCAAGGTCTCCGTCCCCTTCGCGATCGACATCGATCTCACGGCGATCAACAAGCGGCGCTGAGAAGCGGCGCCGAGAAGCAGCGCTGGGGGGAGCGGTTGACGGCATGCGGCCCACGGCGGACGATTGCTTTCGTATTACGGCAGTCTGAATCCGCTATATGGAAGTAAGTGGGCGCAGCAATGAGTACCAGCACGATCGCTTTCCTCGGGCTCGGCATCATGGGCAGCCCCATGGCGGTGAACCTCGCCAAGGCCGGGCACACCGTCGTCGGCTGGAACCGCAGCCCGGGCCGGGCGGACGCGCTGGTCGCGGCGGGCGGCAAGGAGGCCGGATCGATCGCCGAGGCGGTCCGGGACGCGGACGTCGTCATCACCATGGTCCCGGCGTCCCCGCAGGTCGAAGCCGTCGCCTACGGACCCGACGGCATCCTGGAGAACGCCCGTCCGGGGACCCTCTTCATCGATCACTCCTCGATCACCCCGCAGACCTCCGTCGACCTGGCGAAGGCCGCCGCCGAGAAGGGCATCCGGGTGCTGGACGCCCCCGTCTCGGGTGGTGAGGCGGGCGCCGTCGAGGGCGTGCTGTCGATCATGGTGGGCGGTGCGCCGGCCGACTTCGACGCGGCCCGGCCGGTCTTCGACGCGGTCGGCGCGACCGTCGTCCACTGCGGACCGCACGGCGCCGGCCAGACCGTCAAGGCCGCCAACCAGCTGATCGTCGCGGTCAATCTGCAGGCCCTGGCGGAGGCCGTGGTCTTCCTGGAGAAGTCCGGGGTCGACCTGGGGGCCGCGCTGGAGGTCCTGGGCGGCGGCCTGGCCGGTTCCACCGTTCTGGCCCGCAAGAAGGACGGCATCCTCGCCCGCGACTTCACCCCCGGCTTCAAGCTGGAGCTGCACCACAAGGACATGGGCATCGTCACCGACGCCGCCCGCACCGTGGGTGCCACGCTGCCGACCGGTGCCGTAGCGGCCCAGCTGATCGCCTCCGCGGTGGCCCGCGGCGACGGCGCCCTGGACCACTCCGCGCTGCTCCGCGGCGTCGAGCTGCTCAGCGGCTACGGGCGGGAGCAGGGGGAGTGACGCGTAACCCGTAACGCCCCCGACCTCGGCGCCCGCCGCCCGTACGGTTCGCCGGCGGCGCTCGGCCGTTTCCGTCGTCGTCCCGTACGGTCGCCGGCGGCGGTGCAGTTGCTCCCGTCGTCCCGCAAGGGCGCCGGCGGTGCTCAGCCGTTTCCGTCGTCGTCCCGTACGGCCGCTGCCAGGCGTTCCAGCGTTGTGGTCATGGCCGGGCCCATCCGGCGGGGATAGCCGGGGAGTTCGACCACGACGCGGGGGAAGCGGGCGTGGGACCAGTCGTAGGTGTGTGTGACCCGGGTGGCGGCGGGGCCGTCCGCGGCGCCGTCCAGGGGCGTCAGGACGTAGCGCCAGCGCTGGCCGCCGACGAGCCGGCGGCCGCGCAGCTCGCCCCAGGTCTCCCAGGCGATCAGCCGGTCCGGCTCGTACTCCACCACGACGTTCACCGACCGGTACGGGATCGGGCCCTGGGCCATCCCCATGGTGAAGCGGTCGCCCGGGCCGAGCGGCGACGGGCCCTCGGGGCGGCCGCGCAGCATTCCGGAGCCGTCCAGCGCGGCGTGCCGGGCCGGGTCCCGGAGGACGGCGAAGAGCCGTTCCGGTGCCGCGTCGATGTCCTTGCTGACCGACAGCGTCCTGTGGGCCGTCATCGTCCACCCCCTGCACCGACGCCGTCCGGCGACCGTCGCCGACACCCGCCCGGTGCCTCACGTCCGGACGCCCATCATGCCGGTGGGCACCATTCGGGCACGTCGCGGGGCTGGTTACCTGGGGTAGCGGAGGGTAGCTTCCGCATCGAGCCGCACGAGCCAGGTACATGCCAGAAGGAGAACGGCGATGCCCGAACCGACGCCGATACCCACCGAAAAGCTGCAGTTCGCCATGCCGCCGACACACCAGACCGTCGAGGACGAGCGACGCCACCGCAAGGAGCGTCTGGTCGCGGCGCTGCGCCTCTTCGGGCGCTTCGGCTTCGAGGAGGGCGTCGCCGGGCACATCACCGCGCGCGACCCGGAGTTCCCCGACTGCTTCTGGGTGAACCCCTTCGGGATGTCCTTCAAGCTCATCACCGTCAGCGACCTGATCCTGGTGAACGCCGAGGGCAAGGTCGTCGAGGGCCGCTACCACGTCAACCAGGCGGCGTTCGCGATCCATTCGCAGGTCCACCAGGCCCGCCCGGACGTCATCGCGGCCGCCCACAGCCACTCCACCTACGGGCGGGCACTGTCGGCCCTCGGTGAGCTGCTGGAGCCGATCACCCAGGACGTCTGCGCGTTCTACGAGGACCACGCGCTCTTCGACGACTACACGGGCGTCGTGGTGGACGAGGAGGAGGGCCGCCGGATCGCGGCCGCCCTCGGGCCGCACAAGGCGGTGATCCTGCGCAACCACGGGCTGCTGACGGTCGGCGACTCGGTGGACGCGGCGGCGTGGTGGTTCATCACGATGGAACGCTCCTGCCAGGTCCAGCTGACCGCGAAGGCCGCCGGCAAGCCGGTCCTGATCGACCACCACAACGCCGTCCACACCCGCGAGCAGCTGGGCAACGACCTGGTCGCGTGGATCAACTACCAGCCGCTGTACCAGCAGATCACGCGGAGCGAGCCGGATCTCTTCGACTAGGAGCCCGACGCGTGAGTGTCCCCCGGACGTCGCCCGGGGGACACCGCGAGCAGCGCTCGCGCCATACGGTCAGCCGCAGGGTTGGGGGCGCGGCACAAAGCGTGGTGCAAGGCGCGGTCACAGGTGGGGGAAGAGGTCCCGGAACGGGTCCGCGCCGGCGGAGATGCCGCGGCTGAACGGCGAGTCGAAGTCCCAGACCAGGAACAGCAGGAAGGCGATCAGCGCGCTGAAGAGGCCGGCCATCAGCATCTCCCGGCCCGACCGCCGGATCTGCAGGGTGAACATGATGCCCACGGAGATCGCACCGCCGGTGATCAGCCCGAACCACACCACTCCCGGAAGCGTCGAATCGGCCGCGTCCGCCCGGGCGTTGCGGGCCCCGTCGGCCACCGAGACCTGGTCGACCATCGGCTGGTAGGACTGCCCTTCGAAGTCGTTGCGCGGGTGGTAGTCGGTCACGTCGGCACGGACCTTCGTCAGCAACTCCGCTCCCTTCGGGGTGAGTTGGCCCTGGTCGGACATGACCGGCCACTCCTTGTGGACGACATAGGAGACATAGGCCTCCACGTCCGAGCGGATCCGGTCCCGTACCGGCGCGGGATAGGCCCGGGCCCGCGCGCTGACCTCGTGCAGCGCCTGCGCCTCGGTCCGTACGGTGTCCTCGGCCGCGCTCCGGGCCTCCCAGACGCCGGCGATGGCCAGGCCCAGCACGATCGCGTAGACCACCCCCACCATCATCGTCAGGTACTCGATCACATCGGGTGTTTCGGTCGGGTCGTGGTCGTCGGCGATCCGGCGTTCCTTGAGGACCGTGATGATCAGGACGACGCCGCAGACCGCGGCCATGGCGATGCCCAGCACCAGCCATTGCGACATGGGGACCTCCTACGAGGAACGGCGCCCGGCGGAACCGGACGAGGAGCTCGAACGGGGACGGAGGGCGGCGCCGGCCAGCACGGCCGGGGCGGTGATCAGCAGGGTCGTGGTCACGATCGAGCGCCCGCCGTGCGCCTTGTGGTACGTCCGGGCGTAGTTGCGGGGCAGCACGGGCGCGGGCGAGGCGGGGCGGCGGGGTTCCGGCCGCGGTGAGGGCGGCGGGTCAGGGGCGGGTGTGCGGGAGGCCGGTGAGGGCGGAGGGGGCGGCGGTGCCGGTGGTGACGGTGAAGGCGGTGGGGGCGGGGGTGTTGGGGGTGGCGTCGGTCGGGGTGCGGGTGGCGGCGGGGCGGGCTTGGGGTGGTGCGGGCGCGGCGCCGGCGGGCGGGACGGAGCGGGTGGGCGCGTCGTCTTGGTGCAGGGGAAGTGCCAGCCGTGGGGCATGGGGAAGCCGGTCGGTACGTCCACGGGCGGTGCGGTCCCGGCGAAGGCGCAATTGTCGCCGGCAGCCGGGCGGCCGTACCCGCCCTCGTGCCGGCTCTCGTGCCGGCCCTGGTACCGGCTCTCGTGCCGGCCCTCGTGCCGGTCCTGGTACCGGCTCTCCTGCCGGCCCTGGTACCGGTCCTGGTACCGGCTCTCCTGCCGGCCCTGGTACCGGTCCTCGTGTCGGCCCTCGTGCCGGTCCTGGACGGTCACCCGTCCACCGGCGGTGGCCGGTTCACCGGCGCTCACCGGGGCCGCGGCGGCGAACAGCGCCACCATCCCCGTCAGCAGGACGGCGGCCGCGGCGGCCGCGGCCGCCAGGCAACCCGCCTGCCTGACCCTCGGGCGGTCCGGTCCGTGTCGTGGTGGGTGGTGTCGGTGCGGTGGTGCAGTTTCGTGTATTTGGCACACGGCGAGAGCTTGCGCAGCCGGCGAACGGCTCAGCCGTCACCGTGCCCCGGTTCGCCCGAATAGGGGAAGTGTCGGCTTTCCGTGGTCGCTCGCCGAGCGGATGTGCGGAAGGCGAGGCGGGGCGGGGCGGGGGAGCCGGGCCGGGGGAGGGGAGGGGAGGGAGAGGAGAGGAGAGGAAAGGGGCATGGTGTGGGCTGGGGCGCGGCGGCGGGGCGACGTACCGAGGCCGCGCCGACGTACCGAGGCCGCGCCGAAGTACCGATGCCGCGTCGGCGTACGGATGTCACGTCAACGTACCGAGGCCGCGTCAACGTACCGATGTCGCTACCACCCGGCGCCAGCTGGACGTTTGCTGTCGGCGTCGCCGATTGAGGCACAATTCGCCTTTACACAGGACCAGTTGATGGCAGCGGTGGCGGGACGGTAACGGACGTGTCGGTTGATACGGCGGGCAGCATGGCCGGAACGGGCGAGCCGGAGGGCGGCGCGGAGCGTGCCGACGGTGACGAGTGCCGGTGCGGACGGTGCCCGCACGGCGCCCGGGCGGGCCACCGGCAGGCGGTTGCCGCGTTCGTCGCGCTGCGCGAGGACTTCGCCGCCGGGCGCGGCGTCCCTGCCGGGCTCGCGCGCTCGGCCGGCGCCGCCCGGCAATGGGTGTCCGACGAACTGACCCTGTCGGCGCAGGAGCTGGCCAGGCGCGGCGCCGCCGAGGGCGTCGCCTGGCTGACCGCCGTGCGGTGGCGCACCCTGCTCGTGGTCTGGGGCGCGGTGGTGGCCCTGCTGGTCGGCGAGGCGCTGACCGCGATCGGTGCCGGCTGGACGGCGTTCCGTACGGCGGCACTGCTCGCGGCGGTCCTGCTGGCGCTGGGGGTGACGGCGGCGGCCTGGTTGCACCGGTCGCACGGTGGGGCGCTGGCGCCGCTGATCGGGGAGGACGGGCGGCTGTCCACCTCGCGGACGGTGGCCGCGGCCTGGGCGGCGGTCGTGCTGTACGCCGTGCTGATCATGGCCGTCCGGCTGGCGTTCACGACCGGCCCCGACGAGCGGCACCGCCTGCTCCAGGGCCTGGCACTCGTCCACTCCGGTACGGCGCTGGGGCTGCTCGGCCTCGTCTGCGGGGTGGCGGTGCTGGCGTACGGGCTGGTGGCCGTGCGGGTACGGACCGGGTGGCTGCAGAAGGTGCCCGCGGAGCGGCCGCGGGGCGCCGATCTGCTGACGGACGATGCCGGCCGCGGCAGCTTCCTGGACGTGCAGTACGTCCTGGTCAACGCCGCGGTGCTGGCGTTCGCCCTGGTCCGGCTGGCCGGGCAGCCGGAGCAACTGCCGCGACTTCCCTGGGGCTTGGTGGCCCTGGCCGGCGTCTCGGGGGTGGCGTACCTCGCCGGGAAGCTGGTGACCGGCGGACGGCCGGTGATCCTCTCGGTGGTCCGCGCCCGCGAACTGGGTGATCTCGCGGCGCCGGTCCGCACCGGCGACGACATCGAGATCCGCGGCGCCGGTTTCGTTCCCCCGGGAGCGACCACGCCCGACCGACTGGCCCGCACCGTCGTACGGATCGGCGCCGTCCACGTCCCCGTGCCGCTGGTTCCGGTGGCCGGCGGCTTCGCCAACCCCACGGACGGCGTGCTCACGGTCCCGGTCCCGGTCGACGTCGAACCGGGCCGGGTGGAGGTCCGGGTCATCACGGCGGCGGGAGTCGAGACGGCGGCCTTTCCGATCGACGTGGTGGACTGAGCGGTCGAGGCGGGCGACTGCCGTGGGTTCCCGGCCGATGGGCGTGGGTCTCTGCCGATCGATATGGGTTCCCGGCCGATGGGTGTGGGTCCCTGCCCATCGACGTGTGTCTCTGGCCGATCGGTGGGGTGTGGGTTCCGGGCCCATCGACGTGTGGCCCTGGCCGATCGACGTGGGCTCCCGGCCGATGGGCGTGGGTCCATGGCCGATCGAGGTGGGTCCCCGGCCCATCGACGGGTGTCCCAGGCCGAGAGGTGTGGTGTGGGTTCCCGGCCGATCGACGTGGGGACTGAGCTCCCGGGTGTCGATTCTGTGTGCGGCAGTCGCCGGAAGTGCAGCGGTCCGTTGAACCTCTTGCGCAGGTGCGTACGTACCTCCCTCTGAGGCGCGGGTGCGGGCACAATCGTCGCTCCCGGTGGCAACGGAGAGGCGGACGTCATGGTTCACGCGAATCGCACGATCGGTGCCGACTTGGCGGGCTCGGGCACCGACGGCCCTGCCGCCGGACTGCGCGGACCACTGGCGCGCCACGCGCTGCTCCCACTGCGCCTTTTCCTGGGCGTCACCTTCCTCTACGCGGGGATCGACAAGCTGACCGACCGGGCCTTCCTGGCGGCCGGCGGGTCCGGTTCGCTCGGCGAGATGCTGCGTCAGGTCCATGACGTGGCGGCGCTGCCGCAACTGGTCGACCTGGCAGAGAAGAGCCCGGTGGGCTTCGGCTACGCCATCGCCGCCGGCGAGCTGGCGGTCGGCCTGGGGACGCTGGTCGGACTGCTGGGCCGGCTCGCGGCGTTGGGCGGCGCGCTGATCTCGTTGACGCTGTGGCTCACCGTGAGCTGGGCGACCACGCCGTACTACTACGGCAACGACCTCGCCTACCTGGTGGCCTGGCTGCCGCTCGTGCTGGCCGGCACACCGCGTTTCTCCCTCGACGCGGCCCTCGCCAACCGCCGCAAACGACACGGTGCGCAGCTGTTCGGCTAAGGACACCGGTCGGGACACCGGTCGGGACACACGTCGGGACACACGTCGAGACACACGTCGGGACACTGGTCGGGACGCCCGTCGGGCCCAAGGAATTATGGGTGCTGTGTCGTGGGTGCCTCCTCGGTGCGGTCGGTGCGGTCAACGTGGTCGGCGTGGTGGCGGCGGATCGTGGCCCACACGGCGGCGGTGATGCCGGAGAGGAGCAGGCCGGCGGGGAGCGCCAGGAGCAGCCAGGGGCCGGGCGCATCCCAGACATCGAGGGCGTCGAGGCCGTAGCCCGCGCCGAGGGTGAGGGCGGTGACGCCGGAGATCAACCGGGCCGGTTCGAAGGGGTGGCGCTTCACTGGGGGGCTCCCTCGCGGGTCGGGGTGGCCGGTGCCGCGGCCGGTCGCGGGGCGGCGGATGCCGTGGGCCGGCCGGCCGGCGGGGCGGGCGTCGACGAGACGGACGCCGACGGGGCGGGGGCGGGAACCGGGGTGGCGCGTTGGATGTCGACCTGGCCGGCGCCGACGCTGAGGTCCAGGTCGAGCACCCCGTGCGGCTTCTCGCCCGGCTTCAGGCCGTCGGCGGGCAGCGTGATGGTCTTGTCCTGACCGCCCGCCAGCAGCTCCACGTGCTCGGCTGATTCACCGGGCAGCCGGATGTCGCCCAGGCCGACCGATATGTGCAGACGGGTGGTGACGCCCGGCGGCAGGATCACCTGGAGGCGGCCGGCGCCCACCTCGGCGCCGGTGTGGACCGTACGGCCGCCCGTGAGGGACAACGCGCCGAGGTCCAACTCGCCCGAGCCGGAGCCGAGTGCGTAGTGCGACTGCACGGCGGCGACGGTGGTCGGGGCCCAGCTGCGGTCCTGCCAGTCGGCGGTGAAGGTGCGCGGCAGCACGGTCACGCCGGCCAGCGTCAGGGCCGTCAGCACCATCAGGAAGACCGTGCCGCCGCCGGTCCGCCCGAACCAGGCGCTGAGGACCAGCCCCAGGCCGAAGACGACCAGCGCGGCGGCCAGGCCCGCCTGGACGGACGGTACGAACGCGTGGTGCCGGGCGAGGGCGAGGGCGGTGCCGGCGCCGCCGAGCAGGGCGAGCAGGAAGGTCCAGCCACCTATCGGGCGGCCGGCGCGCCGGATTCTGCGCGGGCTGCGGGCAGGGTGGGCGCCGCCCGCCGGCATGTGCGGCCCCGGCGGCCGGCCGGCGCCGGACCAGGCGCCCTGGCCGGAAGCGGTGGCCGCGCCCGCGCCGTGGCTGAAGCGGTAGGTGAGGTCCAGGGGGAGCGGGGTGGTCTCGGGGCCCCACAGATAGCCGCCGCCCGAGCGCGGGTCGCGCCACCAGGAGGGACTGGCGGGCACCGGCGGCGCCTTGGTCTCCGGCGGGGCGTCGGCGACCGCCTGGGCCGTGGCGGCGTCCATCGACTCCGGGCCCTGGGCCGCCGCCTGCCGGCGCCGCCGCGACCAGTACGCCGAACCGCCCACCGCCAGCAGCAGCATGATGGCGAACGACATCATGCTGCCCTTGGCGAGCGTGGTCAGGAACAGTCCGCAGCCGACCAGCGCGAAGAGCAGTGCGGTCAGCGCGGAACCCTCGACGCGGCCGGAGAGCAGCCTGCGGCCCTCGTTCTCCTCCTCTCCGTCGAGGGGGATCGCCAGCCAGGCGAAGCCGTAGAGGATCAGGCCCACGCCGCCGACGGAGAGCACGGCCAGCACGATCCGGAAGATGACCGGGTCGAGGTCCCACTGCCGGCCCAGCCCGCCGCACACCCCGGCAACGACCTTGTGCCGCCGGCTGCGGCGCAGCGGCGGATGCGGTGGGGTGGGGCCGGCGGGGTCGGACGGTGCCGGCTCCGCGACGGGGGCTGCTTCGTTCATGGGCCCATGGTGACAAGATCCACGCGGCCGCGGCATCCGTGAAAACCCTGGCAGATCCCTGAGATCCGTCGCGGGGATCCCCGAGACCTCTCAGGGCCGTGCGGAAATCCCCCGCCGGCGGGCATATGCCACGAGCTCCCGCCCGGACCGGCGGACACGAGCCGGCCTGCGGTGGGCCGCGGGCTGACCGCCGGCGCCGGAGACTATCGTTGCGCCTCGGATACGTACGGGTTTCCGGAGGGGCGTGCGGTGACGGAGGCGGCGTCGGTGGACGAGGGGCGACTGGTCGCCGGGCGGTATCGCCTGGTTGAGCGGATAGGCCAGGGCGGTATGGGCACCGTCTGGCGGGCCCGGGACGAACTCCTCGGGCGTCAGGTCGCCGTCAAGCGCCTGCATGTGTCGCCGCAACTGGAGGCGGACGAACTGGCGACCCGCCATGAGCGCACCACCCGTGAGGCGCAGGCCGCGGCGCGCATCAACCACCCCAACGTCGTGGGCGTGCACGACGTCGTGGACGACGCCGGGCTGCCCTGCATCGTCATGGAGTACGTCCCCTCCACGACCCTCGGCGACGCCATCAAGGAGGCCGCGCGGACCGGTGGTTCGGTCACCCCGCGCGAGGCCGCCCGGATCGGCCGCGGCATGATCGCCGCGCTGCGGGCCGCGCACTCCGCCGGTGTGCTGCACCGCGACGTCAAGCCCGGCAACGTGCTCCTCGGCCAGGACGGCCGGGTCGTGCTCACCGACTTCGGCATCGCGGTCGCCTCCGGGACCTCCACCCTCACCAAGACCGGCGAGCTGGTCGGCTCCATCGACTACTTGGCGCCGGAACGCGTCAAGGGCGGCACCCCGGGCCCCGCCTCCGATCTGTGGGCGCTGGGCGCGACGCTCTATCAGGCGGTCGAGGGACGGCCCCCGTTCCGTAAGAACACCGCGGTCGAGACGGCCTACGCGATCGCCATGGACCCGCTCGACCCGCCGCGCAACGCCGGGCCGCTCACCCCGCTCGTCGAGGCGCTGCTCGCCAAGGAGCCGGAGGACCGGCCGACCGCCGAGGTCGTCGAGCAGGCGCTGCGGGCGGCCGAGAGCGACGCGGAGACCGCGCTGCTCGGCTGGCCGCCGCTCGCCCCCGGGTCGGCGGGCGAGGAACCGGCCGCACCGGACGAGCACTCGGAGGCGACGACCCGCGCGGTGCCGCACACGGGTGGCGTACCGACCCGCCCGGGCCGCGCCGGAGCAACCACCGGTACCGGAGGCCTGCCCGCCGACGGCGGCGTCACGGGCCGGGTGGCCCTCTCCGACGGCGGCGCCCCCGCGTCCCGTAAGCGGCGGGGCGGCCGGATCGTGGCCCTGAGCATCACCGGGGCGCTGGTCGCCGGCGGCGGCGCGGGAGCCGCCTGGTACCTGACGCAGCACGAGGAGCCCGCCGCGGCCAGCAAGGTGACGGGCGACAAGGCGGCGGGTGACAAGGAGGTGCCCGTGATGCCGGGCGTGCCGAGCAGCAGCATCGGACCGCCGCCGCCCCTCCCGGCCGGCTACCACAAGGCCGTCGAACGCGGGCTCGGTGTCACCTTCCCGGTGCCCGACGGATGGCGGCGCCAGGTCAAGGACGGCGGCCGGCAGATCGTCTACGCCTCCGACGCCGAGCTCGCCCAGCTCACCGTCAGCGTCCTGGACTTCTCCTCGGCCGACCAGGTGCAGCACTTCAAGGACGTCGAGGCCGACTTCAGGAAGCTGTACCCGGTGTACAGCAGGCTGCGCCTGCAGGACACGGTCTTCCAGGGAGACCCCGCGGCCATCTGGGAGTTCACGTTCGGCGGCCGGGCCCGCACGTACCGTGGGATCGACCTGGGCTTCGGCCGCGAGGGCGACAAGGAGTACGCGATCTACGTCTCCGCGCCCGCGGCGAACTGGACGAAGTTCGAGAAGGTCTTCTCGGACATGAAGGACGGCTTCCGCAAGGTCGCCCCCAAGAGCTGACCCCCTGACCGGCTCAGGGGAACCTCAGGGCCGGTTCAGGGTCGACCCTGATGCCCCGGGCGCCCGGCGCGTGTGACGATCGGGGACATGACCACCGCACCACCGCGCGCCGAGACGATCTACGCCCCGGCGCCGGACCCCGACGAGCCGCCCGTGCGCAAGCTCTACCGCAGCGCCGACGGGCGGCTGCTCGGCGGCGTCGCGCGCGGCCTCGCCGGGCACCTCGGCCTGCCGGTCTCCTGGGTGCGGATCGTCTTCGTGGCCCTCTTCATGGCCGACGGCATGGGCGCCCTGCTGTACGCCGCGTTCTGGTTCTTCGTCCCGCTGGGCGTCGGAGGCGTGGAGCACCGGCAGCCCGCCCCCGGCGACGGCAAGCGACGGCGGCTGGCCCGCCGGCCCGACCGGGGGCAGGTCTTCGCGCTGATCGCCCTGCTGATCGGCGCGGCCGTGGTCGCCTCCCGCTTCCAGCTCGGCCAGGCCGACGGCTATCTCTGGCCGGTGCTGCTGATCGGCGCCGGCGTCGCCCTGGTGTGGCGCCAGGCGGACAACTCCCGGCGCGCCCAGTGGCTGGAGCTCGGCCGCCGCAAGGGGCTGCTGCCGGTGCTGCGCGGTGCGGCCGGAGTGCTGCTGGTCTGCGTCGGCGTGACCGGCATCGTGGTGCTCCAGGGCTCGGTGCGGCACCTCGGTTCGGTGTTGCAGGCCGCGCTCGCCGTCCTCGTCGGCATCGCCCTGCTGGCCGGCCCGTATCTGGTGCGGATGGCCCAGGACCTCTCCGAGGAGCGGCTGATGCGGATCCGCGCCCAGGAGCGCGCCGAGGTCGCCGCCCACGTCCACGACTCCGTGCTGCACACCCTCACCCTGATCCAGCGCAACGCCGACGACCCCCGCGAGGTGGCGCGGCTGGCCCGGGCCCAGGAACGCGAACTGCGCGCCTGGCTCTACAAACCCGAAGGCCGTGGCAAGGAGGAGGACGAGGAGCCGGCCACGCTCGCGGAGGCGGTGCGCAAGGCCGCCGCCGAGGTGGAGGACCACCACGGCGTCCCGATCGAGGTCGTGGTCGTCGGCGACTGCCCGCTGGACGAGGCGCTGGGCGCCCAGATGCAGGCCGCGCGCGAGGCGATGGTCAATGCCGCCAAATACGGCGGCGAGGGCGGCGCGGTCCAGGTGTTCGCCGAGGTGGAGGGCTCATCGGTCTTCGTCTCGGTGCGCGACCGCGGTCCCGGATTCGACCTGGACGCCGTCCCCGCCGACCGGATGGGCGTCCGCGAATCGATCATCGGCCGCATGGAGCGCCACGGCGGCACCGCCCGGCTGCGCTCCGCCCCCGAGGGCGGCACGGTCGTCGAGCTGGAGATGGAGCGCACCGCGCAGGAGTCCGACGCATGACCGGGCCGGGCAGGACACGGGATGATGACCGGGCAGACACCGAGGGACGGACGGAAGACATGAGCAGCGAGGGCGTGCAGCAGGACGGCAACGGCGGCGCGGAGGACGGCGACCGCACCGTACGGGTGGTGTTGGTCGACGACCACCGGATGTTCCGTACGGGCGTCCAGGCCGAGATCGGCGAGACCGGGCGGACCCGCGTCGAGGTGGTCGGCGAGGCCGCCGACGTCGACCAGGCGATCACGGTCATCACCGCCACCCGCCCCGAGGTCGTCCTCCTGGACGTCCACCTCCCCGGGGGCGGCGGCGCCGAGGTGCTGCGCCGCAGCGCCACGATGATGGCCGACCCCGAGAAGCCGGTCCGCTTCCTCGCCCTGTCGGTCTCCGACGCGGCGGAGGACGTCATCGGCGTCATCCGTGGCGGCGCCCGCGGCTACGTCACCAAGACGATCACCGGCACGGACCTGATCAGCGCGATCTTCCGGGTGGCGGACGGCGATGCGGTCTTCTCCCCGCGGCTGGCCGGCTTCGTCCTGGACGCCTTCGCCTCGACGGACGCCCCGCCGATCGACGAGGACCTGGACCGCCTCACCCAGCGCGAGCGCGAGGTGCTGCGGATGATCGCCCGCGGCTATGCGTACAAGGAGTGCGCGAAGCAGATGTTCATCTCCGTGAAGACGGTCGAATCGCATGTCTCGGCGGTGCTGCGCAAGCTCCAGCTGTCCAACCGCAACGAGCTGACCCGCTGGGCCGCGGCCCGCCGCCTGGTCTGACGGAGGGGCCGGCCCGGGAGGCAGCAGGCACGGCGGGCGGGCGGTGCGGGGACGGTGGGACGGAGGTCACACTGACCCCACACGCACCACACGGGACGTGAAGGGGGGTGTGAAGAAGGGCGTAAAGAAGGACCAAAGACGGGCAACCAGGACCACGCGGATCGCCATCTAAGGGCGCGGAGAGGCTCACTGCCGAAGGCGGGGCCCGAACCACCCCACCCCACGTCCTTCGCGTCATGCGTTCCTGGAAGCGAGTTCCCGATGAGCCTGACGGGCACGCCCTTCTTCCTCACCTCGATCGCGCTGCTGGTCATCGCCGTTGTGCTGCCGCTCGCCATCTGGAGCCGGATAGCCGGCCCGCCGCTGCTGCGTGGTCTCGCGCGGCTGCTGATGCTGCTGTTCGCCCAGATCACCGCCATCACCGTGGTGTTCGTCCTGGTCAACAACGCGAACAACCTCTACGACACCTGGGGCGACCTGCTCGGCACCGACAGCCACGTCGCGGTCGCGAAGGACCTCGGACCGGACGGCATGGGCGGCCGGCAGATCAAGAACCAGCCCCGGCAGATCCAGCAGTTCCGGCCCGCGGACGACCCGAAGGTGGGCCCCGGCGTCCAGATGACCAACCTCAAGGGCCGCATCTCGGGCGTGGTCGGCGAGGTGTACGTCTGGCTGCCGCCGCAGTACAACGACCCCGCGTTCCGGAACAAGAAGTTCCCGGTCGTCGAGCTGCTGCCCGGGTACCCCGGGTCGGCGAAGGCCTGGTTCGGCGCACTGCACGTCGCCGAGCAGCTCGGCCCGAAGATGCAGCGCGGCGAGATCAAGCCCGCCATCCTCGTGGCGCCGCGCACCACCCTCCTCACCGGCGCCGACACCGGCTGCGTCAACATCACCGGCAAGGTCAACGCGGACAGCTGGCTGACCGTCGACGTCCGCCAGATGATCGTCGACAATTTCCGGGCCGGCGACCGGCCGCACTCCTGGGCCCTGGCGGGCTACTCGGCCGGCGCCCACTGCGCCGCCAAGCTGGCCCTGGCCCACCCGGACCGCTACCGCGCCGCGGTCGCCATGTCCGGTTACAACGACCCGGCGCTGGAGCCCGATTCGCTCGCCGGCAAGGACCCCGCGCTGCGTGTGCAGTCCAACCCGCTGCACATCCTGAAGGCCGCCAACGCGGCCGGCCGCCCGCCGCGCACCGCCCTGTACGTGTCGGGCGCGGCCGGCGACGGCTATCAGGCGGGCCTCGGCCTCCGGCAGCTCGCGAAGCGCCCGACGACGGTCACCGTGCACCAGATAGCGGCGAACGCCGGCGGCCACACCACGGTGGTGTGGCGCAACCAGGTGCCGGAGATCTTCCGCTGGCTGGGCCTGCAACTGCGGGCCTGAGCCAGCAGACCGGGCTCCGAGCACCGGCCCCCGACCACCGGCGCCGGGCGACGTACCCCCGGCGCCGGGCGTGTGGCCCCTACGCCGGCCGCGTGGCGCCCGCGAAGGGCATCTGGTCGATCGGCGAGATCCGCACCGGTGCGCCCGGATGCGGTGCGTGGATCATCTTCCCGTCGCCGATGTAGAGCCCCACGTGACTGACGGCCGTGTAGAAGAACACCAGGTCCCCGGGCGCCAGTTGGGAACGGTCGATGCGCGGGCCGGCGTTGATCTGGGTGTAGGTCGTGCGCGGGAGGGCGACCCCGCCGGACCGCCACGCGGCCTGGGTCAGCCCCGAGCAGTCGTACGCGGCGGGCCCGGTGGCGCCCCAGACGTACGGCTTGCCGAGCGCGGCGTAGGCGAACGCCACCGCCCGGGCGGCCCGCGCGTTGGGCGCCTGCTGCGCGGAGGCGGTGGCCGCGGCCGCCGAGCCGGTGGGGATCCCGCCGAGCAGACCGCCGTCCCGCCCGCCGCCCCCGCGGTCCGCCCGGCCGCCCGCCGTCCCGGCCCGGGAGCCGTCCCGTCCGGCCATCCGGCCCCGCTGTTCCGCCGTCAGCCGGGCCAGCAGCTGCTCCGCGGCGTCCAGTTTCCGGACGACGGTGACCCGGTGCTTCTTCAGCGTGGACTCGTTCCGGGTCAGCCGTTCCGCGGTCTCCTCGGCCCGTTGCCGGACCTGCCGCACGCTGCCGAGCCGGCGCGCGTACCCGGCCACCGCGCTCGCCTGGTGGGCCCCCGTCCGCTCCAGCACCGCGGCGCCCTCCAGATAGCGCTGCGGATCGGCGGACAGCAGCAGCCGTACGGTCGGGTCCACGCCGCCGGAGCGGTACTGGGAGGCGGCCAGGGCGCCCAGCCCGGCCCGCGCGGTGTTCAGCTTCTGGGTCCTGCGGGCGGCCTCGTCCTGCAGTCTGCTCAGCTCCTCGCGTGCGGTCTCCGCGGCTTCCTGCGCGCCGTCGTACTTCTGTGTGGCCACCTCTGCCTCCTGGTACAGCGCATCGACCCGGCCCTTGACCTGGGCGGGGGTGGAGAGGTCCGCCGCCTGGCCGGTGCCGTCGAAGGCGGTGGCGGTGGCGGCGCCGGCGAGGGCCAGCGTGGCGGCCGTACGGGCGGTGCGCGCGGTGCGCGAGCCGCCGGTGAGCGAGGCGAGCGGATGCTGCCTGGGCTTGCGGTGCGAGGCCACGGTGGCCGTCACTTCCTTCCCTTGCGGCGGGGCGGGAGTCGGCCGCCTGGAGGAGGACGCTAAGCCCGGCTGTCACGGGGATGGGCTCACTTGCACGGCATTGTCCGGTTTCGACCGCTGCCCGAACGCGGCTGACCGGAGCGTCATCGCCCGGTCGCCGGGGCCGCTCCGCGCTGACCGAAGCGGCGAATGTGGACGCCCTGCCGAAAAGGGCGTGCTATGCGGCGGATACGATCCGGCCCCATGGACGTAGTCATCAATATCTTCGTCGGCCTGCACATCATCGGCATCGCCTCCCTGCTGGGCGGCTTCCTGACGCAGATGAAGGCGATGGGTGCGGGCACCGCCCGGTTCGTTCCGGCCATGCTGCACGGCGCGCTGACGATGCTGGTCACGGGCATCGTGCTGGTCGGCCTCAACCAGGCGCAGGACCACCCGGTCAACAACATCAAGATCGGCATCAAGATGGCCGTCCTGGTGGTGATCCTGGCACTGGTCTACGTCAAGCGGGACGAGGAGCAGATCGACAAGGCGCTGTTCGGCGCGGTCGGCGGCCTCACGATGGCCAACATCTTCATCGCCGTCCTCTGGACCTGAGAACGCCGGCCGGACCTGAGAACGCCGGCCGCCGACCCCGGCCCCTAGTGCCCAGGGCCCGGCAACGGCGCCCCCACAGCAGCACACCGCGCGGTCGTCGCACTCCGGGATCCGGAGGCGAGGGCCGCGCGGTGGCGTGTGGGGGGTTTCCGTGGGGGGTGGGCCAAGGGGGAGCGGGGCCGGGCGTCAGCCCAGGCGGACGCTCCCGTAGATCGGCATGTAGTAGATCGACTCCTCCCGGACGTTCGCGCCCGGGTGCGGTGCGTGGATCATCTTGCCGCCGCCTATGTACATGCCGACGTGGCTGATGTCGTCGAAGAAGAAGACCAGGTCACCGGGTTGCAGGTCCTTGGTCGCCACCCGCTGGCCGACCTTGACCTGTTCCCAGGTGGTGCGCGGCAGAACGACCCCGGCCGCTTTCCACGCCGCCTGGGTCAGCCCCGAGCAGTCGTAGGACGAGGGCCCGGTGGCGCCCCAGACGTACGGCTTGCCGATCTGGGCGCGGGCGAACGCGAGGGCCTTCTCGGCCTTGGTGGACTGCGAGCCTCCGGTCGAGCCCCCGGTGGAGCCGCCGGTGTCCCCGCCGGTCCGGCCGCCGGTGGAGCCGCCGTCGTGCTGCCGCTGCCGCTCGCGCTCCTGCTGCTTGCGCGCCTCCTCCTCGGCCCGGCGCTTGGCCGCCGCCTCCTTCCGGCGCTCCAGTTCGGCCAGCCGCGCCTTCTCCTGGGCGGTCAGCCGGGACAGCAGCTGCCGAGCCTCGGCCAGCTTCTGCTGCACGGAGCGCTTGGACTCCTTCAGGGCGGCCTGCGAATTCTGCAGCTGATCCAGGCTGCGGGACGCCTCGGCCCGCTGCCGGGCGGCCGCCGCGGCCTGCTGCTGGTAGTCGCTGACGGCCTGTTGCTGCCGCCCGGTCAGCCGCTCCATCAGGTGGCTGCGGTCGAAGAACTGCTGCGGGTCCTTGGCGAGCATCAGCTGCGCGGTCGGGTTCATCCCGCCGGTACGGTACTGCGCCGAGGCGAACGTCCCGAGCTCCCGCCGGGACGCGTTCATCTTCTCGGCCCGCTTGGCCGCGGCGTCGAGCAACCCGTCCACGGTCTCGCGCTGGTGATCGGCGCGCTCCTTGGCGGCGTTGTACTTCTGGGTGGCCACCTCGGCCTGCCGGTAGAGGCCGTCGACCTTCTGCTTGACGTCTTCGATGGTGGGCCGGGGGGCTCTGGGGGCGGCGGCGTCGGCGGTCTGCGAGAGCAGGGTGACCGAGGCGAGCGCGGCGGTGGTGAGCCCGGCCGCCGTACGGCGGCTCCCGGGCGAGGTGAGAACGCTGGTGCGCGGCTTGCGATGGGACGCCAAGGCCGGCAACTCCTTCCGTGGACCGCCTACCGGGTTAGCTGTCGGGTTCGGGCGGTGTCGCTGACGGAAGGCCGTGCCCTACGGTCCGTACGTCCGCTGGCGTCGGTCGGACGGATCGATTCACCCCGGTGTTGCTGGTGGGTCCCCGGCTCCGGGTGACCCGGGCGTGACCGGAGGGACACGTCGCGGGCAGGGCCGGACTCGGCGTCGGCGGCCCGTGCGGACGCTGTCGTTCGCGGGGAGGCGGGCTGCCTGAGCGAGGACGTTAGCCAACTCGTGTGGCTCCTGTGAAGGCTGATGTTCGATATGCCCGAAACCTTTTCGTGACCTGAGCGATATCGTTCCGCTTTCGGGCGGTGTGCGCGGCCGCCGTCCGCAACGCCCGTTCTCCGGCCGTCCCGGCCACTTGTCCACAGTCCCCGGCACGCTGTCGGTGCGGCGGCCTAGACTCGGTGGGCGATGAGCAGCCTCTTTGACGACAGCTTCCTGGCGGACCTCGGCCACAAGGACGAGGAGCCCCCGCCGCCCCCCGAGGACGAGCACGGGCCGGTCCCCGAGGAGATCCCCGCCGACCTGTTCGGCGGGCGGTTCGACGCGCCCGTGCCCAGGGACGCGTACTACCGCGACGGCGCCGCCCGCCCGGCCCTCGACCCCGCCGCGCTGCTTGAGGGGCTCAACGACCAGCAGAAGGCCGCCGTGGTGCACACCGGCAGCCCGCTGCTGATCGTCGCCGGCGCCGGATCCGGCAAGACCCGGGTGCTCACCCACCGCATCGCGCACCTGCTCGCCGAGCGGCACGTCCACCCCGGCCAGATCCTCGCGATCACCTTCACGAACAAGGCCGCCGGCGAGATGAAGGAGCGCGTCGAGCAGCTGGTCGGCCCGCGCGCCAACGCCATGTGGGTCTCCACCTTCCACAGCGCCTGCGTGCGGATCCTGCGCCGCGAGTCCAAGAAGCTGGGCTTCACGTCCTCCTTCTCGATCTACGACGCCGCCGACTCCAAGCGCCTGATGTCCCTGGTCTGCCGCGATCTGGACCTCGACCCCAAGCGCTTCCCGCCCAAGTCCTTCAGCGCGAAGATCTCCAACCTCAAGAACGAGCTCATCGACGAGGAGACCTTCGCCGGGACCGCGGCCGACGGATTCGAGAAGACGCTGGCCGAGGCGTACGCGATGTACCAGGCGCGGCTGCGCGAGGCCAACGCCCTGGACTTCGACGACATCATCATGACGACGGTCAACCTCCTCCAGGCCTTCCCGGACGTCGCCGAGCACTACCGCCGCCGCTTCCGGCACGTCCTCGTCGACGAGTACCAGGACACCAACCACGCCCAGTACACCCTCGTCCGCGAGCTCGTGGGCACCGGCACCGCCGACATCCCCGCCGCCGAGCTGTGCGTCGTCGGTGACGCCGACCAGTCGATCTACGCCTTCCGCGGCGCCACGATCCGCAACATCCTCCAGTTCGAGGAGGACTACCCGGACGCGACCACGATCCTGCTGGAGCAGAACTACCGCTCCTCGCAGACGATCCTGTCCGCCGCCAACGCCGTCATCGAGCGCAACGAGAACCGCCGCCCCAAGAACCTCTGGACCGACGCCGGCGCCGGCGCCAAGATCAACGGCTATGTCGCCGACACCGAGCACGACGAGGCGCAGTTCGTCGCCGACGAGATCGACCGGCTGACCGACGCCGGCGACGCCAAGGCCGGCGACGTCGCCGTCTTCTACCGCACCAACGCCCAGTCCCGTGTCTTCGAGGAGATCCTCATCCGGGTCGGGCTGCCCTACAAGGTCGTCGGCGGAGTGCGCTTCTACGAGCGCAAGGAGGTCCGCGACGTCCTCGCGTACCTGCGCGTGCTCGCCAACCCCGAGGACAGCGTCCCGCTGCGCCGCATCCTGAACGTCCCCAAGCGCGGCATCGGCGAGCGCGCCGAGGCGATGATCGACGCCCTGTCGCTCCGCGAGAAGATCACCTTCCCGCAGGCCCTGCGCCGGGTCGACGAGGCGTACGGCATGGCGGCCCGCTCCGCCAACGCCGTCAAGCGCTTCAACGTCCTGATGGAGGAGCTGCGGACGATCGTGGAGTCCGGCGCCGGGCCCGCCACGATCCTGGAGGCCGTGCTGGAGCGCACGGGCTACCTCGCCGAACTCCAGGCGTCCACCGACCCGCAGGACGAGACCCGGATCGAGAACCTCCAGGAACTCGCCGCGGTCGCCCTGGAATTCGAGCAGGACCGTGGCGAGGAGAATCCGGGCACCCTCTCCGACTTCCTCGAACAGGTCGCGCTGGTCGCCGACTCCGACCAGATCCCCGACGAGGACGAGGAAGGCAGCGGCGTGGTCACCCTCATGACGCTGCACACCGCCAAGGGCCTGGAATTCCCCGTGGTCTTCCTGACCGGCATGGAGGACGGCGTCTTCCCGCACATGCGCGCGCTGGGCCAGACCAAGGAGCTGGAGGAGGAGCGCCGGCTGGCGTACGTCGGCATCACCCGCGCCCGCGAGCGGCTGTACGTCACCCGCTCGACGATGCGCAGCGCCTGGGGCCAGCCGTCGTACAACCCGCCGTCGCGGTTCCTGGAGGAGATCCCGGACGACTACGTCGAGTGGAAGCGGACCGGCCCGGCGACGCCGTCCGCGTCGATGGGCGGGCTGTCGTCCCGGGCCGGCGGTGGCGGCTTCGGCGGGGGCATCGGCTCGTCGTTCTCCTCGTCCCGCGCCAAGGGGCCGAGCGGTTTCGCCACCCGCCGGACCAATGACCGCCAGGTGGTCTCGCTGGCCGTCGGTGACCGTGTCACCCACGACAGCTTCGGGCTGGGCACGGTCGTCGCCGTCAAGGGCAGCGGGGACAACTCCGAGGCGACGATCGACTTCGGCGGCGAGAAGCCCAAGCGGCTGCTGCTGCGGTACGCGCCGGTGGAGAAGCTCTGACAAAGGCCTGGCAGCTCTGACGGAGTCCTGGGCGCCGGCCGGTGGCCGGCGCTGCGGGAACGGTGCGCCGGGCGTCAGTTGGGGTTGAGGCCGTGGCTGCGCAGCCACGGGATCGGGTCGACCGCCGCGCCGCCCCCGGGACGCACCTCGAAGTGCAGATGCGGGCCGGTGGAGTTGCCGGAGTTGCCCGAATAGGCAATCTGCTCACCGGCCTTGACCGAACCCGACCGGATCTTGGTGCTGCTCAGGTGGCAGTACCAGGTCTCCGTGCCGTCCGGCGCGGTCACGATCGCCATGTTGCCGTAGGCGGAGTTCCACTGGGTCCGGACGGTGCCGTCGGTGGCGGACATGACCGGGGTGCCGTAGCTGACCGGGAAGTCGATTCCGGTGTGCACGGACATCCAGTTCACGCCGGCCTGGCCGAAGAGCGCGCTGAGTCCGTGCTGGGTCACGGGCAGTACGAACTTCGGGCGCAGCGCCTCCTTGCGGGCGGCCTCCTCCGCCTTCCGCTTGCGCTCCTGCGCCTGGCGTTCCTTGAGGTCGAGCCGTTCCTGGGTGCGGCTGGCCCGGTCGCGGAAGTCGTCGGCGCCGGCGCTGAGTCCGGCGAGCTGGGTGTCGAGCTTCTTGTTGGCCGCGGCCCGCTGGACGCCGCCCGGGTCGGGCGCGGTGGCCTGGGTGGTGGTGTCGTCCTTGTCGTTGCCGCCGAGACCGGCGACGGACGCGGCGGCCACCCCGCAGACGCCCATGGCGGCGACCGACGGCACGGCGACGGTCAGCAGCGCCGAACGCTTCGCCGGGCGGCGCCGGCCGCGGCCGCGGACCGGCTTCCCGGCGGCGGGCCCGGTGACCCGCCGGCCGGCCGGGGCGGGGGCCGGAGAGGTCACCGGCATCGCCTGGGTCGGGGCCTCGGCAACGGCGGCGGCGCCTTGGCCCGGGGCCTCGTCGGTGACGTCGGTGTCGTCGTGGTCGTCCCAGGCGGCGGAGTCGGCCGGGGGCGGGCCGGGCTGGGCGGGGATGCCGGCCATCAGCGGCTGGTCGGTGGTGGACCAGATCGCGGTGGCTTCGTAGCTCGCGGTGTCGAGCGGGTCCGTGTGCCGTGCGTCGACGCCGATGGTGTCGAAGGTGGCGGTCTCGAAGTTCGCCATCTCGAAGGCGGCCGTGTCGAAGGCCGCCCTGTCGAAGGCCGCGGTCTCCTCGACCGCGGGGGCCTGCTGCCCGAGGGCGTCATAGCCGCCCGTCGTCCCGTATGTCCCGGCGGGCTCCTGCGTGCCCAGCGTCTCGTAGGCCCCGGTCGTCCCGTACGCCTCGTACGCGCCGACGGCGTAACTGCCGGTGTCATAGCCGGTGGTGGGGTGGTTCCCGGTGTCGTACCCGCCGACGCCGTAGACCGTGGCGCCGTGGGTGTCGTAGCCGCTCGGGTCCTGCGCCGGGGTCTCGTAGGCGGTGTGCGCGTACGGGTCGTAGGCGCCGGTGTCCCACTGCGCCGTGGGGTAGCCGCCGGTGTCGTACGTGCCGGTGGCGTAGCCGTCGCCCGCCGTCGGGTACGTCCCCGTGCCGTAGTCGCCGGCGCCGTAGCTGCCCGTGCCGTAGGTGCTCATGTCGTAGGCGCCGGTGTCGTACGTCCCGCCGGGATAGCCGCCGGTGTCGTAACCGCCCGTGGCGTGGGCACCGGTGTCGTACGCGCCGGGGAGCGAGCCGAAGAGGGGGTCGCCGTCGCCGTATTCGGCACCACCGGCCGGGGAATGCTGCTGCCCGTAGGACTCGTAGGCCGGATAGTGCGCATACGAGGCGTCGGAAGCGGAGCCGGTCGGAAGCGCGGCCTCCGATGGGTGACGGTCGTTCACCAACTTCTCTTTCGCCTCGGCAGCAGGAGAATTAGCGGCGACTGTACCCGGCGGTACACGACGGCGACAATCTTCCACGGGTTTTACGCTGCGCGAGACCGGGCATTTGGCCGCCTTTCGGCAGAGGCCATGCGAGTTCTTGGCGCCCCGTTCGATGGCTGTTCGATAGCCCGTCACGGAGCGGAGCGGCCTCAGGCCACGGATATGGCTCCGTCGGCCTCCTCTTCGGCTGCCGGGTCCGCCGCGGCCAGTGCCTCCCGTATGCCGGCCGCGACGGTGCCGTTCACCGGGAGGGCGAGATGTCCGACACCGGCGACATGGACGTTACGGGCGAGCAAATCCGGGTGATCGATTCTGGCCGCGGTGGCTGGAATCATCACCTGATCCGCGTCGCTCCAGAAAGCGACAAATTGCGTCCGGCAATTCGGCGCCGGCAGCGACAACTCCGCTATCACCTCGGAATCGGGGCGCATCTGGCGGACGATGGGGTGGGCCGACATCAAGGGGGCTATACGGGTCCCGGCGTGCGGGGTGCCGAGGGTGACGACCCTGCGGACCCGGGCGTCGCCGCCGAGCCGCTGGACGTAGTAGCGGGCGATCAGACCGCCCAGGCTGTGCCCGACGAGGTCCACCCGGCGGTGACCGGTCCGCGCGCAGACGTCCGCCACATGCCGGCCCAGCAACTCCGCCGCTTTCCGCAGGTCGCAGGTCAGCGGGGAGTAGTTGAGCGCCTCGACGTGGCACCAGCCGTGGCGCAGCAGCGAACGGCGCAGCAGCACGAAGACCGAGCGGTTGTCGATGAAGCCGTGCAGCAGCAGGACGGGCGGATGCGCCCGGCCCTCGGTCGGGAGGAGCGGAGGGGCGTCTTCCGTCGCGTGGGGCGGCCGTGGCACGGAACGCTCCCGGGACATGCCGGTGGGATAGAGGAGTAGATGCCCGGCGAGGACCGCCAGGTCCACGAGCGTGGTGCGAAGACAGGGCAGGGTCTGCATGACCGACCTCCCGAACGGCATGCGGCAGGCGGCGCTGACCCCCGATGCCCTCGTGGGAAGCCATGAGCGGCGGCGCACGGGCGCACTCGTCCCGATGCGCGTGACGATCCATGGTGCGGCGGCCCGGCTGCGGCTCCCCGGACGCCCGGCCCGCGCGCACTCCGCCCGGCCCTGGCGGCACGACGCACGGAACGCGGCGCGTAGCGAACGTGTCCCAGGTGTGATTTCCCCCTCGCCGGATGTCACGAAACGGCTGGATACTGGATGCTGGCGATAACGTTCGTTCACGTCGTGGCCGCCGGATCGCGGTCGCGCGCCCGATTGTCGGCTTTGCGGCACCACCGTGCCGTGCAGGGCTTGGAGGCAGTGATGAGTGTGGCTCGGCAGGACGGAGCGCAGGCGGGGACCCCTGGCGCGGCGGGCCGGTCGGGGCCGATCCGTGTCGTGGTGGCCAAGCCGGGGCTGGACGGGCACGACCGGGGCGCCAAGGTCATCGCCCGGGCGCTGCGCGACGCCGGTATGGAGGTCATCTACACCGGGCTGCACCAGACCCCCGAGCAGATCGTCGACACCGCGATCCAGGAGGACGCCGACGCGATCGGGCTGTCCATCCTCTCCGGCGCGCACAACACCCTCTTCGCGAAGGTCATCGCCCTGCTGGCGGAGCGCGACGCGGCGGACATCAAGGTCTTCGGCGGCGGCATCATCCCCGAGGCCGACATTCCCCCGCTGAAGGCCCAGGGCGTCGCCGAGATCTTCACGCCCGGCGCGACCACCGCCTCGATCGTGGAGTGGGTCAACGCGAACGTCCGCCCACTGGCGGTCTGAGGCCCCCGGGGCGACGAGAGTGATCATGGCGCGGACCCGTCGTCCGGGGCCGCCGTAGCGGCATCGGCAGCCGTATCAACGTCGGCAGCCGTATCGACATCGGCGGCAGCAGCGGCATCGGCGGTGGTCGGGCCGATGCCGCCGGCGGCCTTGGCGTCCGGCGGCGGGAGGAGCTCGGCGCGCATCGTGGCGCGCAGCCGGAGCGTGCCGACCAGCCGCTGGAACGCCTCGGACCAGTAGCCGCCGGAGCCGGGCGAGGCGCCCTCGGGCTCGTCGGTGACCGCGGTGAGCATCGCGAGCCGGTCCGCCGCCGCCGGGTCCAGACAGCGCTCGGCCAGGCCCATCACCCCACTGAAACTCCACGGATAGCTGCCGGCGTCCCGGGCGATGTCCAGCGCGTCGACGACGGACCGGCCCAGCGGCTCCGCCCAGGGGACCGCGCACACCCCGAGCATCCGGAACGCGTCCGACAGGCCGTGTGCGGCGATGAACTCCGCCACCCAGCCGGCCCGTTCCCCGTCCGGCAGTACGGTCAGCAGCTTCGTCAGGTCCCGTGTGGAGCCGGCCGGTGCGACCTCGCCGGTCCGGGACGACGCGCCCGGCACACCCAGCAGGGCCCGCGCCCAGGCGGCGTCCCGCTGGCGCACGGCGGCCCGGCACCAGGCGTCGTGCAGCTCGGTCCGCCAGTCGTCGGCCACCGGGAGCGCGACGATCTCCGCCGGACCGCGGCCGCCGAACCGCTCCTCCCAGCCGCCCAGCGGGGTCGCCTCCACCAACTGGCCCAGCCACCAGGACCGTTCACCCCGACCGGAGGGCGGCTTGGGAACCACGCCGTCCCGCTGCATCCCCGCATCGCACTCCTGGGGCGGCTCGACCCGGATCACCGCCTCCTGGCCGGCCGCGGAATCCAGGGTCACGCAGACGTGTGCCCGCTGCGCCATCCTGGCCGCGAGGGCCGAACCGGGCAGCGCGGAGAGCAGCTCGGCGGCGGTGGCCCGGACCGTGCGGCTGCGGTCGGACAGCGCCTGCTCCAGGAAGGGCTCGTCGCCCGCCGTGAGCCCCTCGCGCAGCGAGTCGAGGAACATCAGCCGGTCCTCGGCCCGCTCCGTGGACCAGGTCGTCCGCAGCAGCTCCCGGCCCGCCTCCGGGGCGCGGCGGCGGACCGCCGTCAGCAGGGCCACCCGCTCCGCGAACAGCCCCTCCTCCCACCGCCGCGCGATCTCCTCGGGGGCCTCCCCCTCGGGCAGGACGGCCGCGCCGCCGATCCCCCGGAGCGCGAACTTCCAGGCGTCGTTGAGCCGCGCCAGCCACCGCGCCCGCGGCCCGGCCAGCGCCAGCGCGGCCGGCCGCAGGTCCGTACGGGCCCGGGCGGCGTCGAGCAGCGCGGGCAGCAGGGCCTCCGGGGCGCGGTAGCCGTACTCGTCGGCGGCGGCCAGCCACTGGGGCAGCAGTTCGGTCAGGTCGGGGGCCGCGCCGCGGCGGCTGCCGCCTCCCGTACCGCCGCGGTCGGCGAGCAGCAGGGCGAGCCTGCGGCGCGCCGCGGCCGGCAGCGGCGGCCGCGGGTCGTCCGGTGCCGGGGCCGGCCGCTCACCGGCCGGGGCGGGGCGCAGCGCGCCGCGCCGCCGCACCGTGCTCACCGCGGCCGCGTCCAGCAGGGCCGCCGCCGCACTCTGCCCGGGTCGTACGGTCACCGGGGGCAGCCGCCGCTCGGTGCCCAGCAGCGCCGCGCTCACCAGATCGGGCCAGGGGGCCGGGGCGGTCGCCGGAGGCATCGGAGGCATCGGGGTCGTCGGGGCGGTCGGGTGGGGCTCAGGGCTGGTGGTGGTCGTCATGCCCGTCCTCCAGGCATCGGTGATGGATGGGGTCCTCGGGAGCGCGCGCTCCGGCGCGGCCGGGAATCGGGGTCACAGGGACACCGGGGACGGGTCCCAGGCGGTCAGCGGGAGGAAGCCGCGGTGGCCGCACTCGCCGAAGACCGTGACCGGCGCGCCGCCCGATATGGCGGCCAGCTGCCAGACGCCCGTACCGCCCAGGCAGCGCGGGTCCAACGGCAGTGCCGACTCGCCGTCCGCGTCGGCCAGTTGCCAGCCCCGGCCGTCGCGGCCCGGTATCGGGGTGACGTCGGCGAGCACCACCGGCCAGGAGTCCAGCCAGGGGTCGTCGCGCAGCGCATCGCCGTACGCGGCCAGGGCGGCGTCGATACCGCAGCCCGGCGGCACCGGGCCCGGGACGGCCGGGGCGTACCGCTCGCCCAGGGTGGCGCGCAGCGGGCGGGCTCCGGGGTAGTAGGCGAGGTCCGCGTCGAGGACCAGACCGGGCGGCAGGGCCGGCTCCAGCGGGCGGTTGGTGCCGGCGAACGACAGATGCAGCGCCATCCGGCCGGTGCGCTCGCCGCGCAGGAAGATCCGGCGGGTGGTCAGCCTGCCGTCGTCGCTGTCCTGCTGGGCCAGCACCAGCCAGCGGTCCCGGACCGGCGCCGCGTCGGGGCCGGTCAGTAGCTCCGCCGCGTCCGTGGTCAGCCCGACGCGCGCGCGGACCGTGGCCGCCAGCGGGGCCGGCAGCCGGTCGATGCCGAGGAAGCCCTGATCGAGGAGGTGCAGCAGCGCGCACTCCTCCAGCAGCCGGGCCGGCCAGTCCGCGCCGGACGCCACCACCGCGCCCAACTCCCGCACCCGGGAGGCGAGACCGGGCGCCTGCGCATCGACCATCCGCGCGGCCGTCTCCTCCCACGAGCGTCCCCCGCCGCCGTCACCCGGCGCGCCGCCACCCTCCCGGCCGCCCGCGGCCAGACCGGACTGCAGCAGATCCGCCAGCCGCTGCTCCAGCTCCGTGGCGCCCGCGCCGATCCGCTGCATCCGGCGCTCCGCCCGGCGCCGGGCGGCCTCCGGATCGGCGGGCCCGCGCGAGGCAGCGGCGCCGGACGGCCCGGCCGCCGCCCGCTCCGCGCGCTCCCGGCGCGCGGCCAGCCACTCACCGGCCCACTGCGGCGGCTCGCCGGCCGCCACCGCGCCCTCGTCCCCCGCCCAGAGCAGCAGCAGCCCCAGGGCGTGCTTGCACGGGAACTTACGGCTCGGGCAACTGCACCTGAACGCCGGTCCCTTGACGTCCACGACCGCTTGGTACGGCTTCTTCCCGCTGCCCTTGCACAGCCCCCACACCGCGCTGCCGTCCGCGCCCGTCTCCGACCACGGCCCGGGCGTCGCGAGCTTGCCGCCCGCCTTGCGTGATGCCTCGTCAGGCGCCAGTGCCAGCACCTGATCCGTCGTCCAGCGTTCCCCCTGCGGATTCATGTCTCCGACGCTACGACGGCCCACTGACAATGCCCTTCCTGCGCGGTGAACTCGCAGCTCAGAGACGGTTTTCGGGGCGTTGTCAGTGGTGTGGTGCAGGCTGGGAACAGCAAGCGGCCGGAGGGACTTTTCCCGGGCGTCGGCCGCGGATTCTTGCGACGAGGGGGACCCATGTCCGAGCTCATCAACGACACGACGGACGACACGCACACGACGGCGGAGGGGGCCGGGGGTGGCCAAGTGCTGCGCCCGCACGCCGAGGACAGTTTCGCCGGCGAACTCAAGGCCCTCGCCGCGGCCGACGACCGGCCGCGTCCGGCGCGCTGGCGGCTCTCGCCGTGGGCGGTCGCCACGTACCTGCTCGGCGGCACGCTCGCCGACGGCACGGTCATCACACCCAAATACGTCGGCCCGCGCCGGATCATCGAGGTCGCCGTGACGACCCTCGCGACCGACCGCGCACTGCTCCTGCTCGGTGTGCCCGGCACCGCCAAGACCTGGGTCTCGGAGCATCTGGCGGCGGCGGTCAGCGGCGATTCCACCCTGCTCGTGCAGGGCACCGCCGGCACCCCGGAAGAGGCGATCCGCTACGGCTGGAACTACGCCCGGCTGCTCGCCCACGGCCCCAGCCGGGAGGCCCTGGTGCCCAGCCCGGTGATGCGCGCGATGGCGCAGGGCATGACGGCACGGGTGGAGGAGCTCACCCGGATCCCCGCCGACGTCCAGGACACCCTCATCACGGTCCTCTCGGAAAAGACCCTGCCCATCCCCGAGCTGGGCCAGGAGGTGCAGGCCGTCCGCGGCTTCAACCTGATCGCCACGGCCAACGACCGCGACCGCGGGGTCAACGAACTCTCCAGCGCGCTGCGCCGCCGCTTCAACACCGTCGTCCTGCCGCTGCCCGCGACACCGGACGACGAGGTGGACATCGTCTCGCGGCGGGTCGGCCAGATAGGGCGTTCGCTGGAGCTGCCGCCCGCACCGGAGGGCCTGGAGGAGATCCGCCGGGTCGTCACGGTCTTCCGCGAGCTGCGCGACGGCCTCACCACCGACGGCCGGACCAAGCTCAAGTCCCCGTCCGGCACGCTCTCCACGGCCGAGGCCATCTCGGTGGTGACGAACGGCCTGGCGCTCGCCACCCACTTCGGCGACGGTGTGCTGCGCGCCGGCGACGTGGCCGCGGGCATCCTGGGCGCGGTGGTCCGTGATCCGGCCGCCGACCGGGTCGTCTGGCAGGAGTACCTCGAAACGGTCGTGCGTGAGCGCGACGGCTGGAAGGACTTCTACCGCGCCTGCCGTGAGGTGAGCGCATGAGCACGCACGGCACGAAGGCCCCGCCGGACGGCAGCGGCCCGTTCCTGCTGGGGGTGCGGCACCACGGCCCCGGATCGGCGCGCGCGGTGCGGGCCGCCCTGGAGCAGTGCGCGCCCGCCGCGGTCCTGATCGAGGGCCCGCCGGAGGCCGACGACCTTGTGCCGCTGGCCGCACGGGACGGCATGCGGCCGCCGGTGGCCCTGCTCGCCCATGTGCAGGACGATCCCGGCCGCGCCGCGTTCTGGCCGCTGGCCGAGTTCTCCCCGGAGTGGGTGGCGCTGCGCTGGGCGCTGGAACACGACGTCCCGGTCCGGTTCATCGACCTGCCCGCGGCGCACACCCTCGCGATGACGGACGAGACAGGCGAGACGGGTGAGATGGGTGAGACGAATGAGACGGGTGAGATGGGTGAGACCGACGGTGAAGGCGAAGGGGACGTAGAGCGCGACCTGTCGGGGGAGGAGGCCCGCGGCCGGGACCGGGACCGGGACCAGGACCAGGACCAGGTGCGGGTCGATCCGATCCGGGTGCTCGCCGAGGCCGCCGGGTACGACGACCCCGAGCGCTGGTGGGAGGACGTGGTCGAGCACCGCGCCGGGACCGGAGCCGCCCGCCCGGGACGCCCCGAAGCGGACGCGCTGGCCCCGTTCACGGCGCTGGCCGAGGCGATGGGCGCGCTGCGCGAGACGTACGGCGACGGCGGCCATGACCGTGACCCCGTGCGCGAGGCCCATATGCGGCTCCAACTCCGCGCCGCACGACGGGAGTTCGGTGAGGCGGTCGCCGTGGTGTGCGGGGCCTGGCACGTCCCGGCGCTGCGTCGCCGCAGCACGGTGACCGCCGACCGCCGGCTGCTCAAGGGCCTGCCCAAGGTGAAGACCGCGGTGACCTGGGTCCCCTGGACGCACCGGCGGCTCTCCCGGCGCAGCGGCTACGGCGCCGGCATCGCCTCACCCGGCTGGTACGGCCACCTCTTCAGCGCCCCCGACCGCCCCGTCGAACGCTGGCTGACCAAGGTCGCCGGCCTGCTCCGCGAGGAGGACTACGCGGTCTCGTCCGCACACGTCATCGAGGCGGTGCGGCTCGCGGAGGGGCTGGCCACGGTGCGCGGCCGGCCGCTGGCCGGGCTGACCGAACTGGACGACGCGGTCCGGGCCGTGATGGGCGACGGCTCCGACGCGCCCTCCGCGCTGATCCACGACCGGCTGGTGGTCGGCGAGGTGCTGGGCGAGGTCCCGGAGGACGCCCCGGCGGTACCCCTCCAGCGTGACCTGGCCCGCAGCCAGCGCACCCTGCGGCTCAAACCGGAGGCGCTGGAACGGGAGCTGGAGCTGGACCTGCGCAAGGAGACCGACGGCGGCCGCAGCCGACTGTTGCACCGGCTGCAACTGCTCGGCGTCCCCTGGGGCGAGCCGGTCCGCTCCCGCGGCAGCACCGGCACCTTCCGGGAGACCTGGCGGCTGCGCTGGGAACCGGAGCTGGCCGTGCGGGTCGCCGAGGCCGGCGTCTGGGGCACGACCGTGCGCGCCGCCGCCACCGCCAAGGCCGCCACCGAGGCGCCCGGGGCGGCCGCGCTCGCCGAGGTGACCGCGCTCGCCGAGCGCTGCCTGCTCGCCGGGCTCCCGGACGCCCTGCCGGTGGTGATGCGGGTGCTGTCGGACCGTGCGGCGCTCGACGCGGACGTCGGCCACCTCGCCCAGGCGCTGCCCGCCCTCGTCCGGTCGGTGCGGTACGGCGATGTGCGGGGCACGGACGCCGGGGCGCTCCGCGAGGTCGCCCTCGGCCTGGCCGAGCGGGTCTTCGTCGGCCTGCCACCGGCCTGCCTCGGCCTGGACGCCGACGCCGCCGCGGAAATGCGCACCCACCTCGACGCCACGCACCGCGCGGTCGCCCTGCTCGCCCAGGCGCACGCTGCGTCCGGGCCGAGCTCTGCGCATGAGTCGCAGGGCACGTCGGCGCCGGGCTTTGCGCCGGCGTCGCAGGTGTGGTCGGAATCCGCGAGCGGGGAGGGTGGCGGGCTGCGGGGGCGCTGGGCGGGGGTGTTGCGGGCGGTCAGCGGGCGGGAGGCGGTTCCCGGGCTGATCCGTGGGCGCGCGGCCCGACTCCTGCTGGACGACGGCCCGTTGGGCGCCGACGGGGCCGAGCGGTTGATGGGGCTCGCCCTCTCGCCCGGCACCCCGCCCACCGACGCCGCCGGCTGGATCGAAGGGTTCCTGGGGAGCGGGTCCGGCGGGGACGGCGGCATGCTGCTGGTCCACGACGAACGGCTGCTCGCCCTGGTCGACCGCTGGCTGACCGGCGTGCCGGACACCGCGTTCACGGACGTACTCCCACTGCTGCGCCGCACGTTCGCGGAGTACGAGTCCGGGGTGCGGCGCACGCTCGGTGAACTGATCCGCCGCGGCCCCACGGCACCCTCGCCCGGCCCCACTGGGCCCGCCACCGACGCCGAGCCCGCGCCCGGCTTCGGCCCCGGCCTGGACCGCGACCGCGCCGCCGCCGTCCTGCCCACCCTCCGCCTGCTGCTCGGCATCGAACAACACGGCTTCGACGACTTTGATGACTTCGACGAGGAGCGCCCCGGCACGCACAACGCGCGCAACGACCTGACAGGAGCCATGAGTTGACCGCCCGACTTCCCGGCCCCCAGGCCGGAACCACATCAACCCCCACCGCGGCAGCCACCGGGGCAACCGCCCCATCAGCCACCGCGGCAACCACCCCGGCAACCGCCCCATCAGCCACCGCGGCAACCGTCCCATCAGCCAGCCCGGCAGCCACCCCGGCAACCGCCCTAGCAGCCACCGCGGCCTCACCCTCGGCTCCGGCCCCTGCTTCCGCTTCCGCTCCCGCTTCCGCCTCCGCCCCCGCCTCCGAAGCCGAACGGCTCCGTCGTTGGCGGCTGGTGCTCGGGGGCGGCGGCGCGGACGGTACGGGACATGAGCTGCGCGGGCGGGATGCCGCGATGGACGGGGCGCTGGCCTCGCTCTACGGCCGTGAGAAGGCTCCCGGCGGCCGCGCCCCGGACGGCGGCCGGCGCACCGCCGGACTCGGTGCCTCGGCGCCCGGGGTGGCCCGCTGGCTCGGCGACATCCGGACGTACTTCCCGTCCTCCGTGGTGCAGGTGATGCAGCGGGACGCCATCGACCGGCTCGGGCTCTCCGCGCTCCTCCTGGAGCCGGAGATGCTGGAGGCGGTCGAGGCGGACGTCCATCTCGTAGGCACCCTGCTCTCGCTCAACAAGGTCATGCCGGAGACGACCAGGGAGACCGCACGGGCCGTCGTCCGCAAGGTCGTTGAGCAACTGGAGAAGAAGCTCGCGACCCGCACCCGCGCCACGCTCACCGGCGCGCTGGACCGCTCCGCCCGGATCGCCCGCCCGCGCCACCGCGACATCGACTGGGACCGCACGATCCGCGCCAACCTCAAGAACTACCTCCCCGAGTACCGCACGGTCGTCCCCGAGCGGCTGATCGGCTACGGACGGGCCGCGCAGTCCGTGAAGAAGGACGTGGTGCTCTGCATCGACCAGTCCGGTTCGATGGCCGCCTCGGTCGTCTACGCCTCGGTGTTCGGGGCGGTACTGGCGTCGATGCGGGCGCTGGACACCCGGCTGGTCGTCTTCGATACCGCGGTGGTCGACCTCACGGACCAGCTGGACGACCCGGTCGACGTCCTCTTCGGCACCCAGCTCGGCGGCGGTACGGACATCAACCGCGCGCTCGCCTACTGCCAGTCCCGCATCACCCGCCCCGCCGAAACCGTCGTCGTACTCATCAGCGACCTCTACGAGGGCGGCATCCGGGACGAGATGCTGAAGCGGGTCGCCGCGATGAAGGCGTCCGGGGTGCAGTTCGTGACGCTGCTCGCGCTGTCCGACGAGGGCGCGCCGGCCTACGACCGGGAGCACGCTGTGGCCCTCGCGGCCCTGGGCGCGCCGGCGTTCGCCTGTACGCCTGATCGGTTTCCGGACGTGATGGCGGCTGCGTTGGAGAAACGCCCGCTGCCCATACCGGACATGACGGAGCAACGGTGACAGGCGCGCCGGAAGGAGTTGCAGGGCACCTGGCGATTCATGCAAGGATCAGGACATCGCTCGATCGCCCGCGATGTGGGTGACCCCGAGGCTTATGCCCGGGTGTCCCTCCCACCAGCTAGCGCTGGGCGGTACCTCCAGCCCCGCATCCGTACGGGAAGGCCCCTCCTTGTCTGCTGCGTTCGCTCTGCCCGGACCTGTGCGCCTGTCGCGCACGGTGGCCGTGCGGCGCGCGCTGCTGGCGGGGCTCTTCCTGATGGGCTTCGCCGTGCTCGGCTTCGCCTTCGGACCCGGCGCCCATGCCGACGACCGTGCGAGCTCGCCGGTGCCGTCCGGAGCCACCTCCCCGGCGCAGACGCACCCGCAGATGCACCCGCACCCGCAGATGCCCGCGCAGACGCAGACGCAGACGCAGACGTGCACGCACACGCAGGCGCCGACCGCCCGCGAGCGGACCACCACGGACCGGACGGCTACGGACCGGACCACCGCGGCCCGGACCGCCAAGGGCCGGAGCGCGGGCACCACTGACCGGGCCGCCGCAGACCGGACCAGTACGGACCGGTCGACCGCGGGCCGGGCGACCCCGTACCGGGCCGCCACCCGGTACGGGTCCGCCGAGTGCGCGGGCCATGAGTCCTGGGCGCACCGCTCGGCCGGCTCCGGTACGTCCAGGACGTCTGGCACGTCCGGCACGTCCGGTACGGCCGTCGAGCAGGAGGGCGCCGCAGCCGGCGCCCGGATCACCGGGCACGCGGGCAGCGCCGGCAGCGAACTCGCCGACGGCGTAAGGCCCGCCGCCGAGCAGGCCGGGCCGGTCGCCGGCAGGGTTACCCGCCCCGTGACCGGTGCCGTGGGCGAGATCGGCGACGCGTTCGGCGGTGCGCTGCCCGTGCAACTGCCGTCCGTCGAGCGCCCGGGCCGGCCCGGCTACGGCGGTGGCTTGCCGCACGGCAGTGGCTTGGCCGGCGGTGGCGTGACCGGCGGCGACCGGCCGTCCGGTGCGCGGACCGGGGCTCCGGCTGGCGGCTTCCGCGTCGTCCCGTCGACGCACTGCGTCCGGGGGGAGGCCCAGCAGGCCGCCCCGGACCTGCCGTCCGCCGTCTCCGGTCAGCGCGACGCGGACCGCCGCGGCCTGCCGGAGCAGCAGTTCCCGCAGGGGCCGACGGCGCCCGCTCCGCACTCCGCCGGCGACCAGCAGGGTCCCCGCGGCGGGGACCAGCACGCCGCCGCACCGGCGGACGCACCGCGCTTCCGGCTGCTGCCCGGTGGCGTCCGTACGGCCGACGGCGCCCCGACGCGTCGCCGTGCCGAAGAAATCCTCGAATTCCCGGGCTAGGGCAGACCGCTCCGCGTCTCCACTGGA
Source organism: Streptomyces sp. NPDC048196 (assembly GCF_040652715.1). Taxonomy (NCBI): domain Bacteria; kingdom Bacillati; phylum Actinomycetota; class Actinomycetes; order Kitasatosporales; family Streptomycetaceae; genus Streptomyces; species Streptomyces sp. NPDC048196. Next base: position 79,366 of record NZ_JBEZMM010000013.1, read on the forward strand.
CCTGCCGCGCGGGGGCGGGACAGGTCTGCCCTTCACACCCTCCTGAATTCAAAGGACTTCACCTTCATGCGTACGAACATCCGTCGTGCGGTCGTCGTCGCCGCTGCCGCCACCGGCCTGTGGGCCCTCGGGTCGGTCGCCGCCAACGCGGCCGAACTGCCCGTCGGCACCTCGAAGCTGCCCGCCACCGGTGCGGTGACCGGTGCCACTCAGCAGCTGCCCACCGGTGACGTGACCGGTACGGCGACCAAGGCCGCGCGCACCGCCACCGCCACCGCGACCGCGACCGGCACCCCCGCGGGCACCGCGCAGAAGACCGTTGGCGACGTGGCGGGCAAGGCCACCGGCGTCCTCGGCGGCGGGGTGCCCACCCAGGGCCTGCCCACGTCCGGCACCGGACTGCTGACCAAGGCCGCCGACGTGCAGCCCACCAAGCAGATCAAGCAGCCCAAGCACGCCACGAAGGCCACGAAGGCCACGAAGGCCAAGCAGGCGAAGAAGGCCCTCAGGGCCGCCAAGAAGACCGCCGGCGCCACGGACCTCGGCGCGACCGGCCGCCTCACGGAAGGCACGCCGCCCGCCGCCTTGGCGCTGCCCGCCGCCCCGGCACTGCCCGGCGTCCCGGCGCTGTCCGCCGCTCCCGGCGTACCCGCCGCGGAGCTGCCCGGCGGTCTGCCCACCGTTCCCTCGACCCCGGCGCTGCCCAAGGCCCCCGGGTCCGCCGACAACCTGCTGGCCGGGCTGGCTGGGCTGGCCGGTGCCGGCACCCGTTCAGAGCAGCTGACGCAGCGGGTCACCGACGTCGTGACCGACGGCAAGGCCACCGTCACCCAGGCCGTCGCCGGTGTCCGGGGCGCGGCCCCGGCGCAGGCAGTCCCGGCCGTGCCCGGTGACCTGACCGGCGCGGCCGGCATCCCGGCGCTGCCGGTCCTGTCGGTCCTGCCGGTCCTGCCGGCTCTTCCGGCCCAGGGCGTCTGAGGCCGGTAGGCCGAACTCACCGGTTCCGGCCGCGGCGGCGGCCAGGCTCCGGAGCCCCCCGAAAGCAGCCGGGCGGTCCTCTGTGGGGGAGGGCCGCCGGGCCTCGGCCCCCGGTTCCGGCCGCGGCGGCGGCCGGGTACCGGGGCGTCCCGAAAACAGCCGGGTATCGGGGGCCCCGAAAACAGCTCAGGTTCTGGCCGCGGCGGCGGCCAGGCACCGGGCACCCGAAAGCAGCCGGGCGGTCCTCTGTGGGGGAGGGCCGCCGGGCCTCGGCCCCCGGTTCCTGCCGCGGCGGCGGCCGGGTACCGGGGTACTCCGAAAGCAGCCGGGCACCGGGGCACCCCGAATACAGCTCAGGCCCCGGCCGCGGCGGCGGTCGGTAACGGGGCACCCGAAAGCAGCCGGGCGGTCCTCTGTGGGGGAGGGCCGCCGGGCCTCGGCCCCCGGTTCCGGCCGCGGCGGCGGCCGGGTACCGGGGCGTCCCGAAAACAGCCGGGTATCGGGGGCCCCGAAAACAGCTCAGGTTCTGGCCGCGGCGGCGGCCAGGCACCGGGCACCCGAAAGCAGCCGGGCGGTCCTCTGTGGGGGAGGGCCGCCCGGCCTCGGCCCCCGGTTCCTGCCGCGGCGGCGACCGGGCACCGGAGCACCCCGAAAGCAGCCGGGTACCGGGGCACCCCGAGAACAGCTCAGCCCCGGCCGCGGCGGCGGCCAGGCACCGGAGCACCCCGAAAGCAGCCGGGCACCAGGGCACCCCGAATACAGCTCCGGCCCCGGCCGCGGCGGCGGTCGGTAACGGGGCACCCGAAAGCAGCCGGGCGGTCCTCTGTGGGGGAGGGCCGCCCGGCTTCGGTGTGTTCGGGGTCGGGAAGCTTCGGCATAAACGCCGGTACGGGCGGGTGAGCGCACCGTGAAATCGAGAAAAACGAGAAAAAGGGGAGGAGAGCGGCGAGTGCGACGAAGCCTCGGCCGCTCGGTCACCGGTCGCGGCCTTCTCCTGCGTGAGCCGTCAACTCGCCGATCAGTAAGCGGAGTTGAGGGGCCGTGGGGGCCCGGCCCCGGGGCGGTGCCGGCCTGTGATTCGCGTGCCGGAAAGCGGGTGGGGACCGAGCGTGGCCAAAGGATCTGTGACCGTAATCACCGCTGGAGTGTGATCTGCGATTTAGGACCTCAAGTGCTGCGGCGATAACCTGCGAGACGGACATGCCGCGTATCCGGTCACCGTGTATACGCCTCCCCTGTGACAGCGCCGTCACGTTGCCCTTCGCGGCACGCCCATCGCAGACAACGAACCGCGATCACTACGGCGATTCTGAGAAGACAAGGGACGGACGCGCGTGGACCTGTTCGAGTACCAGGCGAGGGACCTCTTCGCCAAGCACGGTGTACCGGTGCTGGCCGGTGAAGTCATCGACACGCCTGAGGCGGCCCGCGAGGCGACCGAGCGGCTGGGCGGCAAGTCCGTCGTCAAGGCGCAGGTGAAGGTCGGCGGCCGCGGCAAGGCCGGTGGCGTCAAGCTGGCCGCGACCCCGGACGAGGCCGTCGCCCGCGCGACGGACATCCTCGGCATGGACATCAAGGGCCACACGGTCCACAAGGTGATGATCGCCGAGACCGCGCCGGAGATCGCCGAGGAGTACTACGTCTCGTACCTCCTCGACCGCACCAACCGCACCTTCCTGGCCATGGCCTCGGTGGCCGGCGGCATGGACATCGAGGAGGTCGCCGCGACGACCCCCGAGAAGCTCGCCAAGGTCCCGGTCGACGCCAACGAGGGCGTCTCCATCGAGAAGGCCCGCGAGATCGTCGCCCAGGCGCAGTTCCCGGCCGAGGTCGCCGAGAAGGTCGCCGAGGTCCTCGTCACCCTGTGGAAGACCTTCATCGCCGAGGACGCGCTCCTCGTCGAGGTCAACCCGCTCGCCAAGGTCGCCAGCGGTGACGTCATCGCCCTCGACGGCAAGGTGTCCCTGGACGCCAACGCCGAGTTCCGCCAGCCGGAGCACGAGGCCCTGGAGGACAAGGACGCAGCCAACCCGCTCGAGGCTGCCGCCAAGGCCAAGGGTCTGAACTACGTCAAGCTCGACGGCCAGGTCGGCATCATCGGCAACGGCGCGGGTCTCGTCATGAGCACCCTGGACGTCGTCGCCTACGCCGGCGAGAACCACAACAACGTCAAGCCCGCCAACTTCCTCGACATCGGCGGCGGTGCCTCCGCCGAGGTCATGGCGAACGGCCTGGAGATCATCCTCGGCGACCCGGACGTGAAGTCCGTGTTCGTCAACGTCTTCGGTGGCATCACCGCCTGTGACGAGGTCGCCAAGGGCATCGTGCAGGCCCTGGAGCTGCTCAAGTCCAAGGGCGAAGAGGTCACCAAGCCCCTGGTCGTGCGCCTCGACGGCAACAACGCGGAGCTGGGCCGCCAGATCCTGTCGGACGCCAACCACCCGCTGGTGCAGCGCGTGGACACCATGGACGGCGCGGCCGACAAGGCCGCCGAGCTGGCCGCTAAGTAAGAGGGACGAGGACACTAACAACCATGGCTATCTTCCTCACCAAGGAAAGCAAGGTCATCGTCCAGGGCATGACCGGTGCCACTGGCATGAAGCACACCAAGCTGATGCTGGGTGACGGCACCAACATCGTCGGCGGTGTCAACCCGCGCAAGGCCGGCACCTCCGTCGACTTCGACGGCACCGAGGTCCCGGTCTTCGGTTCCGTCAAGGAAGCGATGGAGAAGACGGGCGCCGACGTCTCCGTGCTCTTCGTCCCGCCGGCCTTCGCCAAGGCCGCCGTCGTCGAGGCGATCGACGCCGAGATCCCGCTGGCCGTCGTGATCACCGAGGGCATCGCGGTCCACGACTCCGCCGCCTTCTGGGCGTACGCGAAGGCCAAGGGCAACAAGACCCGCATCATCGGCCCGAACTGCCCCGGTCTGATCACCCCCGGCCAGTCCAACGCCGGCATCATCCCGGGCGACATCACCAAGCCCGGCCGCATCGGTCTGGTGTCGAAGTCCGGCACGCTGACCTACCAGATGATGTACGAGCTGCGCGACATCGGCTTCTCGTCGGCCGTCGGCATCGGCGGTGACCCGGTCATCGGCACCACGCACATCGACGCGCTCGCCGCGTTCGAGGCCGACCCGGAGACCGACCTGATCGTGATGATCGGCGAGATCGGCGGCGACGCCGAGGAGCGTGCGGCCGACTTCATCAAGGCCAACGTCACCAAGCCGGTCGTCGGCTACGTCGCGGGCTTCACCGCGCCCGAGGGCAAGACCATGGGCCACGCCGGCGCCATCGTCTCCGGCTCCTCCGGCACCGCCCAGGCGAAGAAGGAGGCCCTGGAGGCCGCCGGCGTCAAGGTCGGCAAGACCCCGTCGGAGACCGCGCGGCTGGCCCGCGAGATCCTCGGCGGCTGACCTCGGCCGAGCCCGGCAGACGTTCCTGCCGGCCTCGCGGCGTCGGCACCGCCGGACCCGTCCTGCGGCGCAGTGCTCGCCGTGAAACCGGACGCGGGCCCGTACCCCTGGTGGGTGCGGGCCCGCGCCCGTTTCCGGGGGCCGGTCAGCGCACCTCGGGCAGGAGCCGGGCCTGGTCCGGGTGGGTGCGGTGCACGGACCGGTGCGTGTCGGGCCGGGGTTGCCGGGTGGCCGGTGCCTTCGCGACCGGCGGTACCGGCGGCCCGGCGTAGTGGTCCGGCGTGGCGACCGCGACGGACAGGGTGACCAGCGCGAACAGTCCGGTCAGCCCGAACGCGGCGCGGGTCGTCCGGCGGGCGCTGCGCTCGCCGCCGGCCCGTACCTGCGCACCGGTCGGCGGCGGCTCCCCGGTGGCGGGCCCGTCGTCCGCCGGGCCGGTGAGGAGGGCGGTCAGCCGGTCCCGCAGGAGCGCGCCCTGCCGCGCCGGCGGCTGTCCGGCGAGGCCCAGTTCGGGAAGCCGGGCGGCTAGCAGGTCCCGGGCGTGGGTGAGCCGGCCGGCCGTGGCCCGGGTGCTGGCCTCGACCTCGGCGGCGGTCGCGTGGAGGCCGAGCCCGAGGCCGTCGTGCAGCAGCAACACCCGCCGGTACGGGGCGGGCAGCGCGGTGAGCGCCTCCCGCAGCGCACGGTCCGCGTCGTCCGGGAGCGCCACACTGTCGGCCGTCCGTTCTCCCGGCAGCAGGCGGTGCCACGGCCGGAGCGCGTGGTCGTACACCGCGGCCCGCACCCAGCCCGCCGGGTCCGGGGCCACCGCGACCTCCGGCCACCGCTGCCAGGCCAGCTGGAAGCCGCGCCGCACGGCCCGCCGGGCGAGCCGCGGCTGCCCGGTGAGCAGGTACGCCTGCCGGGTCAGCGCGGCGGCGTGCCGGGTGTGCAGCGCGTCGAAAGCGGTGGCGGCGGGGGACCGCCCGGTGGCGGGCGGGGAGGCGTGCGCGGTCATGCACAGCAGTGTGGAAAGCGGCAAACGGGCATCAGTCGCGACACGTGCGACACGACGATCATTTCGCCGGTACGTGGTGGAAATTCGCTTTCTTGGCAGCATGGCGGCGTGAGCGAGTACCTCGGCAGCGGCCCCGCATGGTCCCCGTCCGGCCGGCCCGCGACCCGGCGCTCCTCCGCGCTCGGCGCCGCCTTCCTCGGCGGGGTGACCGCGGCCGGCCTCGGCCTCGGCGCGCTGACGGTCGCGGTGCTGCTGCTGTGGGTCGCCGCCCCCTACCCCGACACCAGCCTGTCCCGGGCGCTGCACCTCGCCGCGGACCTGTGGCTGCTGGCGCACGGCGGGGGCCTCCTACGGGACGTGCCGCACTCGGCCGTTGCGGCGCCGGTGGCGCTCACCCCGCTGCTGCTCGCCGTCCTGCCGGTGTGGCTGCTGCACCGGGCCGCCCGGCACACCCTGGCCACCGCGGACGACCCCGGTCCGGCGGCCGGCCCGACGTCGCCGCGCACCCTGCTCGGCGCGCTGCTCACCGGATATCTGCTGGTCGCGGGCGCTGCCCTGGGTTACGCCTCGGTGGGCCGGCTGGCCGCCGACCCGCTCAGCGCGCTGCTGTACGTTCCGGGCACCGCGGTCGCCACGATGGCCGTCACCACCTGGCGGGTGCTGGGGCACGGCGGCGCCGCCCTGCTGCCCGAGGGCGTCCAGCGAATCTTGGCGAAGGTGCCGCGCCGACTGCTGACCGTCCTCGGCGGCAACCGCCTCGCCGCCGCCCGTCGGGCCGCCGGCGCGGGCCTCGTGGCGCTGCTGGTGGGCGGCGCCCTGCTGACTCTCGTCGGGCTCGCGGTGCACGGCGGCCGGGTGCGCCACGACCTCCTGACGCTCGCACCGGACTGGGCGAGCCGCGCCACGGTGCTGCTGCTGTGCCTGCTGCTGCTCCCGAACGCGGCGGTCTGGGGCGCCGCCTACGGGCTGGGGCCCGGCTTCACGCTGGGCGCCGGCAGCACGATCGGCCCGCTGGGCGCCTCGGCGCACCCCCCGGTGCCGCTGCTGCCGTTGCTCGGCGGGGTGCCGGAGGTGGGCCCGGGAACGCCGCTGACCTGGGCGGTGGCCGTGCTGCCGGTGGCCGCAGGGATCTGGCTCGCCCGCTCGGTGGCCCGTATGGCGACCGACTCCGGCTCCGCGGACGAGCCTTGGGCCAAGTCCTGGCCGGCGCCCTGGCCGTGGCGGCGGACGGCCGGTGTCGCGGCGTTCGCGGCCCTGCTGTGCGGTGTCGGCGCGGCGGTGCTGGCGGGTCTGGCCGGCGGGGCGCTGGGGCACGGCGCGCTCGCCGCGTTCGGCCCGAGCGGCTGGCGCACCGGCCTCGCGGCGGTCGCCTGGTCCGCCCTCACCGGTGGCCCCGGCGCCCTCGCCGTGCGCTCCTGGCAGCTCCGGCGCGCCCGGAAAGCGGCACCGGCGGACGGCGGGAACGCGACGACGACCGGCGGGACGGGCGGGGAGGCGACAACGGGCGGGGAAGCGGCCACGGGCGAGGAGACGACGAAGGACCCGAAGGCGCCGACAGCGGAAGAGGCGGCGGCCGAGGGTGAGGAGACGGCCGAGGGGGAGGCGACGGCCGACGGCAAGGCGGCGGCCGCCGCGGCTCCCGGGGGCTGAGCGACCGGGGCGGTCGCCGTGCCCGCTGATTACTCCTGCACGCTCAGCAGCGGCCGCAGTTCCTTCGGCAGGAGCTTCTCGCAGGTCTTGCCGGACGACTGTGTCAGGGCGTCGTTCACGCAGGTGAAGTAGTCGCGGTAGACGATCTGGACGGTGAACGTCGCGGCCACCAGCATCAGCGCGAGCGAGGCGGTCACCAGGCCCCCGACGGCGGCGGTGACCTGCGGCCGGGTGGTGGCCGGCGCGCCGGGGCGCGGGCCCTGGGCGGACGGCCGGTGGGGGGCGGGGCGGCCCTCCATGGCGGCGGTGGTCGCCGATGCGGTGGCCTTGGCCGGGTCCGGCTTGGCGCGCAGCGCGCTGATGCCCCAGTAGATCGCCAGCGCGCCGAGCAGCAGGGCGACCTCGGAGAGGCTGAAGAGCACGAAGAAGAACGCCCACATGCCGGCCAGCAGGGCGTAGCGGGCCCGGCGCTGGGCCGGGTCGGTGGGGTCCCAGCGGAGGTTGCCGGGGCCGCCGGGGCCGCCGCCGGGCTGGCCGTTGCGGCTGCCCGGGCGGGTGCCGAAGCCGCCGCTCTGCCGGCCCGGCTGCCGGGGGCTCCACTGGCTGCCCCAGCTCGGCGCCGGCTCGTCCGGTCCCGGCTGCGGCCGGTCGCCGCCGTCCTGCCCCTGGCCCTGGCCCTGCCCCTCTTCCTGGTCCTGGTCCTGGCCCTGGGCGTACGGGGCCGGGTGCCGGGGCCGCCATTCCTGGTCGGGGGTTCCGGCCGGCGGCGGCGCGAACGGGTTGTCGCGGTCGGGGCCCGGCGAGGACGGGCCGGGGGACGACGTCATGCGGCCGCGCGGCAGCACCACCACCCCGGGGGCGGTGGCGGGCCGGGGGTGCCTCCCAGCGGTGGCCGGGGGAGGGAGCAGGAGGGCCGCGCGGCGGCGTCGGTCCGTCATCTGGAGTGTGTCTTCCCCTTGTCTCGTCCGTACGCGGGCCTTCGCGACCGGCGGCCGGATACCACGAACTGCGTGCAGTCTCACGCCCGACGCTACCTCCCGTGCCCGCCCCCGTCCCGCGGGGGCCGCTCGGTGTGCCGGTATCGTTGCTGACGGTCGGCGCCTTCGTAGGGTTCCCCGGATTTGCGGTACCCGCGGCCTTGTACGACCACACAAAGCATGTGAGCTCACTGCACGCGAGATCGAGAAAGAGCCCCGCCGTGGCTTCGTCCCCGCCCCCCGCCCCGCCCGCCCGACCCGCCGGGCCCGCCCGACCGGCGCGCCTCGTCGTGCTCGTCTCCGGTTCCGGTACGAACCTGCAGGCCCTGCTGGACGCCATCGCCGCCCGCGGGGCCGAGGAGTACGGCGCCGAGATCGTGGCCGTGGGCGCGGACCGCGGTGACATCGCCGGCCTGGAGCGGGCCGAGAAGGCGGGCCTGCCGACCTTCGTCTGCCGGGTCAAGGACCACGGCACCCGCGCGGAGTGGGATGCCGCGCTGACCGCGGCGACCGCCGCGTACGAGCCGGACCTGGTGGTGTCGGCCGGCTTCATGAAGATCCTGGGCAAGGAGTTCCTGGCCCGGTTCGGCGGCCGGACGGTCAACACCCACCCGGCGCTGCTGCCGAGTTTTCCCGGTGCCCACGGTGTGCGCGATGCGCTCGCGTACGGCGCGAAGGTCACCGGATGCACCGTCCACTTCGTCGACGACGGGGTCGACACCGGGCCGATCATCGCGCAGAGCGTGGTCGAGATCCGGGACGAGGACGATGAAGCCGCGCTGCATGAGCGCATCAAGGAAGTCGAGCGATCGCTGCTCGTCGAGGTCGTGGGGCATCTGGCCCGGCACGGCTACCGCATTGAGGGACGAAAGGTACGTATCTCGTGACCGCCGAAGGTACGAAGCGGCCCATCCGCCGCGCGCTGGTCAGCGTCTACGACAAGTCCGGGCTGGAGGAGCTGGCCCAGGGCCTGCACGCGGCGGGCGTCGAGCTCGTCTCGACCGGGTCGACGGCCGGGAAGATCGCCGCCGCCGGGGTCCCGGTCACCAAGGTCGAGGAGCTGACGGGCTTCCCCGAGTGCCTCGACGGCCGGGTCAAGACCCTGCACCCGAAGGTGCACGCCGGCATCCTGGCCGACCTGCGCCTGGACGCCCACCGGCAGCAGCTGGCGGAGCTGGGCGTGGAGCCGTTCGACCTGGTGATCGTGAACCTCTACCCGTTCCGGGAGACCGTCGCCTCCGGCGCCACCCCCGACGAGTGCGTCGAGCAGATCGACATCGGCGGCCCCTCGATGGTCCGGGCCGCCGCCAAGAACCACCCCTCGGTCGCGGTCGTCACCAGCCCGGCCCGGTACGCCGACGTGCTCGCCGCGGTCCGTGACGGCGGCTTCGACCTGACCGCCCGCAAGCGGCTGGCCGGGGAGGCCTTCCAGCACACCGCCGCCTACGACGTGGCCGTGGCGGGCTGGTTCGCGGACGACTACGCGGCGGCCGACGACAGCGGCTTCCCCGACTTCCTCGGTGCGACGTACGCGCGCAAGAACGTGCTGCGCTACGGCGAGAACCCGCACCAGGGCGCCGCGCTGTTCGTGACCGGCGAGGGCGGGCTGGCCGAGGCCGAGCAGCTGCACGGCAAGGAGATGTCGTACAACAACTACACGGACACCGACGCCGCGCGCCGGGCCGCGTACGACCACGCCGAGCCCTGTGTGGCCATCATCAAGCACGCCAACCCGTGCGGCATCGCGATCGGCGCGGACGTCGCCGAGGCGCACCGCAGGGCGCACGCCTGCGACCCGGTCTCCGCGTACGGCGGCGTGATCGCCGTCAACCGCCCGGTGTCGGTGGCGATGGCCGAGCAGGTCGCCGAGATCTTCACCGAGGTCATCGTGGCGCCCGGCTACGAGGACGGTGCGGTCGAGGTCCTCGCCCGGAAGAAGAACATCCGGGTGCTCCGCGCCGAGGGCGCCCCGGCCGCCCCGGTCGAGGTCAAGCAGATCGACGGCGGTGCGCTGCTGCAGGTCACCGACCGGCTCCAGGCCGACGGTGACGACCCGGCCAACTGGACGCTGGCGGCCGGCGAGGCGCTGGCGCCGGAGCAGCTGGCCGAGCTGGCGTTCGCCTGGAAGGCGTGCCGCGCGGTGAAGTCCAACGCGATCCTGCTCGCCAAGGACGGCGCCTCGGTGGGCGTCGGCATGGGCCAGGTCAACCGCGTCGACTCCTGCAAGCTGGCCGTCGAGCGGGCCGGCGAGGAGCGCGCCCGGGGCTCGTACGCGGCCTCCGACGCCTTCTTCCCGTTCCCCGACGGCCCGGAGATCCTCATCGCGGCCGGCGTCCGGGCGATCGTCCAGCCGGGCGGTTCGATCCGGGACGAGCTGGTCGTCGAGGCCGCCAAGAAGGCCGGCGTGACGATGTACTTCACCGGCGCCCGGCACTTCTTCCACTGAGCGCCACATACGGCCAAGGGCCGCACCCCAGCCGGGGTGCGGCCCTTGGCCGTATGTGCGGCGCGGTCAGTAACGCGGCCGGTTGAACCAGGCGTTGCCCTCGTCCTTGGAGACGAAGACCAGCACCAGGATGCCCAGGACGGTGTGGACCAGGCCGAGCGGGAACGTGAGCAGGCTCAGGATGATGTTGCCCACGCCGAAGACGATGGTGGCGATGCGGACGCCGGAACCGCCGTTGGCGAACTGCGCGGCCAGGGTGATCGCTGTCACGGTGAAGATCACGATGACCACGATGACCGCGATCAGCACGCCCTTGCCGATGTTCATCGCCGTGATGTCGTCACTGGTGGTGTACGCCGAGGCGTTGTGCGACGCCTTGCTGACGCCGCCCAGCCCCATCACGGCGAGGACCAGGCCGATGAGGTTCAGCCCGGACAGCACGAACAGCATCACCCGGGCGGCCTTGACGCCACCGGGCATCACCGTCGGGTACTGCGGCTGCATGCCGGGCATCGGACCGCCCGGGTACGGGCCGTACGGCGACGGCTGCGGCGGCTGCTGGGGATAGCCGTAGCCGGGCTGCTGGCCCGGAGGCGGGCCGTAGGGGTTGGGGTTGGGGTAGCTCACGAGCGGTGTCCTTCAGGCGACTTGAACGGAGCCGCGAAGGCCCCGATCGCGCTGTTGCGAGGGGGCCTTCGGGGAGTGGCGCACGTCCGTCGGGGCGGTGCCCCGGCCGGAATGCCGGTGCGTTACTGGGACTTGACGACCACCGTGCCGGCGATCTTGTCCGCGAACGTCTGCGACTTCTCGTCCCACAGCGGCCACAGGTAGCCCAGGCAGCAGAACCCGTCGAGGATGTGGCAGAGCTTCCGGACGAAGGCCATGCCGAAGCCGATCGGCTGGCCGGTGGCCTCCTTGACGAGGCGGATGCCGAGGGCCTTCTTGCCCGGGGTCTGGCCGGTGCTGCCTTCCTTGGCGAGCACGAACAGACCGGCGGCCAGGCCGATCAGGCCGGCGATCGCGATGAGCACGAACGAGCCGACCGGAGTGGCGGTGTCCGCGGCCTTGTTGTAGGCGTCGCTGATGCACTGGATGTCGCCGGGCGGGCAGGACGAGGTGTCCGGCGTGACCGTCGCCGCGCTGGCCGACATGGCCAGGGCCACGAAGTACAGGATCGTCGGGAGCAGACCCACGATCAGGTAGTCGATGAGGTAGGCGCCCACGCGCGCGCCCCAGCTCGCGTAACCCTGCGGCATGCCCGGCATGCCGTAGCCGGCCTGCTGCGGGTAGCCGCCGTACGGCTGCTGCGGCGGGACCTGACCCTGCTGGGGGTAGCCGTACGGCTGCTGCGGGGCCTGCGGCTGCTGCGGGTAGCCGTAGCCGGGGCCGCCCTGCGGGGGCACCGGGGGCTGCTGCCCGTAGGGCGCCTGCGGGGCCTGCGGCGGCTGGCCGTACGGGTTGTTCGGGTCGCCAAAACTCATGGGGTGTTTTCCTCCGTTGGGTCAGTGGGGGACGACGCAGCGTGACTCGGAGGAAAAACAGGTTTCACTGGCCCGCCCCCGACGATGCCTGCGGCACTGCGCCGTCAATCCTTCTAGGTGGGGCTTGACTCTGTCCAGTCAGATAGCGGAGCCGTTGTCCAAGTGCAATGATCACTTCCGGCCATATCATGTCCGGAAAATGCAGGGGCAGATGGGCCCCGGATCCGGCCGGCGCATCACCCGGCGCGCGGGCGCCGTGCACGCCCTGATTGGAACGTGACCGCCCTCATCCGGGAGGATGGAGACATGACTGCCCAGATTCTGGATGGCAAGGCCACCGCAGCCGCTATCAAGTCCGAGCTCGCCGCCCGCGTCGAGGCCCTGAAGGCCAAGGGCGTCCAGCCCGGCCTGGGCACCCTCCTGGTCGGCGACGACCCCGGCAGCCGCTGGTACGTCAACGGCAAGCACCGCGACTGCGCACAGGTCGGCATCGCCTCGATCCAGCGCGAACTGCCGGAGACCGCCACCCAGGAGGAGATCGAGGCGGTCGTCCGGGAGCTGAACGAGGACCCGGCCTGCACCGGCTACATCGTCCAACTCCCGCTCCCCAAGGGCATCGACGCCAACCGCGTCCTGGAGCTGATGGACCCGGCCAAGGACGCCGACGGGCTGCACCCGATGAGCCTGGGCCGGCTGGTGCTCGGCATCGAGGGCCCGCTGCCGTGCACCCCGTACGGCATCGTGCAGCTGCTGCGCCGCCACGAGGTCGAGATCAAGGGCGCCCACGTCGTCGTGGTCGGCCGGGGCATCACGATCGGCCGCCCGATGCCGCTGGTGCTCACCCGCAAGTCCGAGAACGCGACCGTGACCCAGTGCCACACCGGCACCCGCGACCTGTCCGCGCACCTGCGGCAGGCCGACATCATCGTCGCGGCGGCCGGTGTGCCGCACATCATCAAGCCGGAGGACGTCAAGCCCGGCGCGGCCGTCCTGGACGTCGGCGTGAGCCGGGACGAGCAGGGCAAGATCGTCGGCGATGTGCACCCCGGCGTGGCCGAGGTGGCCGGCTGGGTCGCCCCCAACCCCGGCGGCGTCGGCCCGATGACCCGCGCCCAGCTGCTGGTCAACGTCGTCGAGGCGGCCGAGCGCGCGGCCGGCTGAGCCGCCCGTTGCTTGCCCGTACCCTCGAAGAGGTGACGCCCGGCCGCGGACGGCCGGGCGGACCGCCGGACCAGGAACCGAAGGGACTGCCAGCCATGCCAGCCGAAGCGCATTCGGACGGCGCCTCCGAGCCGCAGCGCTCCTCGCGCCGCTTCCCGACGCTGACCCGCGACACGGCCCGGCCGGAGGGCGGCGGACGGGCCGCTTCCGGCGAGCACTCCGCGCCCGCCCGGCAGTGGCCGCTGCTCACGGTCATGGGCGGGGTCGCCCTCGGGCTGCTGCTGGTCGCGCTCGACGCGTTCCGCATCGGCAGCCTGCTCGTCGGACTGTCCCTGCTGGCCGGCGCCGCGCTGCGCTGGGCGCTGCCGTCGGTGGGCATGCTCGCGGTGCGCTCCCGCTTCACGGACCTGGCGACGTACGGCGTGCTCGGCTTCGTGATCGTGGTGCTGTCGATGATGGTGCAGCCCAAGCCGTGGATCCACGTCCCGTTCCTGGACGACATCGTGCACTTCACCGTGCGCTGACGCGGCGCCCGCGACCCAACAGCACGACGGCGGCCCGTCCTCTCCCCCGGGGAAGGACGGGCCGCCGCCGTGTGCTTCAGGGCGTCAGCACCACTTGTTCGAGTAGATGGTCATGAGGTTGGAGCCGATGAACTTCCAGCCGGTGCCGCGGTTGAGCTTGGCGTGGTGGCCGTGGCGGTAGGGCTTCTCCCAGACCGTCACGTTGCAGCGGGTGCCGTTGTTGTACGCCGACAGCGGGTAGTTGAAGGCGCCGCCGTAGTGCCGCAGGTCGTTGTTGTTGCCCGCGACCTTCTTCGGCGTCCCCTTGTAGTTGGCCTGCGGGTAGACGCACAGGTAGCCGCGGGGACAGTTGCTCGGTGCCCGCAGGACGGTGGCCGAGCCCTGCTTCGCGGGGGCGGGGGCGGCGCTGGCGCTGACGGCCGGGGCCAGCGCGAGTCCTCCGGTGACGGCCGCGGCGGCCGCGGTGAGGGCGAGGCGCTTGCGAGCGTTCATGGTCGGGTTCCTCCCCGTAGGTGGTCAGGAGGCGGCGCGGGGTGGACCGCGCCGCCGTGGTGCGTCACCGACTGTGCGCCCCCCGCCGCACGGCCGCCACAGCCTCCGGACCGATGGGGAACCCCTGGGACGTCCCAGCCGCTGACCTGCAGGGACGCCGGGTCCGCGGACGCCGCGGTGGGACGCTGGGGCGAAGGGAAGGAGGCGGTACGGATGTCCGGATACCGTGCGGAAACCGTAAAAAGGGCAAACGGAGGGTGCATCCGGGCCATCATCGGCGTGTAGGGGGCTGCTGGCCTCGGGGGAAAAGCAAACGCGTATGGGGTGGAACATGTCGCGTTGGAAAGGGCTGCCCGAAACGCTCGACCATCGGGTGCGGCAGCTCGTCGTGCAGATGCGGAGACTGAAGGACCACAGCGGGCTGAGCCTGGCCTCGCTCGCCGCCAAGACCGCGTACAGCAAGTCGTCGTGGGAGCGCTATCTCAACGGCAAGAAGCTGCCGCCGCGGGAGGCGGTGGAGGCGCTGGCACGGGTCTGCGGCGCCGACGCGACCCGGCTGCTGGCGCTGCACGAGGTCGCGGCGCAGGCGTGGGGCGCGGAACGGGCGGGGCAGCCGCGCTCCCCGGGGGCCGCGGAGGGGGCCGAGGCCGCCGCGCCGACAACTGCCGCCGCCCCGGCGCCCGTTGCGGTGTCCGGTCGTTCGTGGCTGCGGGGTGCGCCGCTCGCCCTGCTCGGCGGGCTGGTCGTGGTCGCGGTGGCCGCGGTGGTGCTGCTGGCCGTCCGGCCCTGGCAGGACGACGGTGGCGGCGGACGCGGGACCGGCACCGCGTCCGCCGGCCGGACCGCCGCCGCCACACCGGCGTTCAGCCACCGCGTCGGCGAGACGTTCCGCTGCCATGTCCGGCGCACCGCAGGCGTGTTGACCGCCGACCGCAGCCGCAGCACCACGGCGATCCTGAGCGGCGGTGTGACCGGCTGGGACGTGGTCGAGGCGCAGTGCCTGCTGAACCACCGCGGTTACGACCCGGGCCCGGTGGACGGCATCGTCGGGGAGCACACCATGCGCGCCGTCAAGCGGCTGCAGGCCGCCGCCGGGCTGCCCACGGACGGGATCGTGGGCCCCGACACCTGGAAGGTGCTGCGCCGGTGAGCGGCCCGGGCAGCGAGCTGTGCGAGGACGTCGAGAGCTCCCGACTGGCCGCCGGAATGCGGGAGTTGCGCGGCCGTACGGGGCTGAGCCTGGCCGCCCTCGCGGCCCGCACCCCGTACAGCAAGTCCTCCTGGGAGCGCTATCTCAACGGCAAGAAGCTGCCGCCGCGGGACGCCGTGGAGGCACTGTGCCGGCTGGCGGGCGAACCGGCCGGGCGGCTGCTGGCGCTGTGGGAGCTGGCGGACGCGGCCTGGAGCGGACGGGCGGCGCCCGCCGCTGCCCGGGCGGAGGCCGCGGCCACGCGGGCCGCCGCGGTCGCCCCGGGCCCTACGGCCGAGGCTCATCCAGTACTGCCACAACCGCCGCCACAGCCCGAGCAGCCGCCGCCCCCGAGGAGGCATCGACGGGTGGTGGCCGTGGCGGCCGGGGCCGGTGCCGGGGGGTTGGCGCTGGCCGTGGCGGTGACGTTCCTGGCGGGGGAGCGGGCGGGGGAGGCCCGCGGTGGCCCGGCCGCGAGCGCCGCACCCAGCTCCTCGGCGGTGACCGGCTGCCGCGGACGGTCCTGTGACGGCAAGGACCCGCACTCGATGTTCTGCGGTGGCGAGGGCATGGTGGACACGGTCGTCGAGGCCACCACCGCCCGCGGGGAGCACGTCCAGGTGCGGTACGGCACGGCGTGCGCGGCCGCATGGGGGCGGCTCGCCGGCGGCCGGATCGGGGACCGCATCGAGGTCACCGCACCCGGCGCGCTGCCGCGGTCGGTGCGGGTCAGGGACCGGTTCGACGCCGAGGGCTACCTCGTCACGCCGATGGCGGCGGCCCGCGGCCCGCGGGGCATCCGGCTCTGTCTCTACCCGGCGGGCGGCGGCCCCCGCGAGTGCTTCGCGCACTGAGCGGACCGCCCGTGATGAGGACCGCCGGCGCTGAGGACCGCCGGTGCTCAGGACCGCCGGTGCTGAGGACGGCCTGCGATGAGGACCGCCCGCGATGAGGTCCGCCTGCGATGCCGGCCGTCGGCGCCCCGGACCGCCGGAGCCGCGGGTGCGGACGGCGGTGCGGGGCGCGTCCGGGAGGCACGACGAGGGCACGGCGCAGGCCCGAATGCTCCCGTGCGCCCAGCGGGAAAGGGACGTTCCACTGGATGGCGGTGTCCCTCCTGGGGGTGAATAGGGCAGGTCCGGGGGAGTCGCGCCGCGGTACGGCGCGTGAGTGGGGGAACAGGGGGAGGCCATGCCTCGCTGGAAGGCACTGCCGCAAGAACTCGATCCGGCGGTGGGGGAGTTCACGGAACGGCTGCGCGCTCTGGTGGACCGCAGCCGGCTGAGTGTGGCCGCCGTCGCGGACCGCACCGGATACAGCAAGACATCGTGGGAGCGCTATCTGGACGGGCGGCTGCTGCCGCCGCGCCGTGCCGTCGTCGCGCTCGCCGAGGCGACCGGCACCGACCCGGGACACCTCGTCATGCGGTGGGAACCGGCCGAACGCGCCTGGAGCCGGGCCGAGCTGCGGCACGACGTACCGAGGGAGGCGATACGGGCCGCCCCGGCGTGGGCCGTACGGGAGGCCGCGGCGGCGCCGGGCCCGGTCCGTACGCAGGTCGCGCAGCTGCCCGTGCGGGACGAGGAGGGGAGGGCGGAACGGGGGGCGTACGCCGACCGACCGGGCCGGGCGGCGGCGGTCGCCCCGGAGCCAGCGGCCGGCTCCGGTGCCGTCGCCGGCCGGCGGGCCCGTCGCCTGCGGGCGCTGATGCTGGCGGTCGGCGCGCTCGGCGCCCTGCTGATGGCACTCGCCGCCGTGCTCCTGCTGGCTCCCGGACGCTGACGGCCGGCCCCGGACGCCGAGGCCGACCGCGGCGGCCCGGGGCGCCGCCGCTGGCCGGGAATCGACGTCCGCGGGGCGTTCGGTGAAAAAAGGGGGGCATGCGCCCGGTTATCCCGGGCAGGCGCCGGTTATCCCCCCACGGGTGTGGCACAGCCCGGCGGCCGCCCGCCTCCCCCCTCCTTGAGCGGGCGGCCGCCGCCACGAACCGTGCGGGCGGGCCGGTCGGAGGCCGGGCGGGCCGACGTCGACCGCGGTGCGGGCGGGCCGCCGTCCGGGCGCCCCGGGTACACCCGGTGAGGCGTTCCACACCGACCCGTCACCGGCACCGGGCAGGGGTCCGATAGCCTGACGGCCGGGTCTCTCGATACCAAGAGACCTCGATAGCTGGGCAGGGACACCCACCGCCACCCCTGGTGGTCCAGGGGCTTGCCCCCGGAAAACACCGCGCAGGAGATCGCCATGACCCGCACTCCCGTCAATGTCACCGTCACCGGCGCCGCCGGCCAGATCGGTTACGCCCTCCTCTTCCGCATCGCTTCCGGTCATCTGCTCGGCGCGGACGTGCCGGTCAAGCTGCGCCTCCTGGAGATCCCGCAGGGGCTGAAGGCCGCCGAGGGCACCGCGATGGAGCTCGACGACTGCGCCTTCCCGCTGCTTCAGGGCATCGACATCTCGGACGACCCGAACGTGGCCTTCGACGGTGCGAACGTCGCCCTGCTGGTCGGCGCCCGCCCCCGCACCAAGGGCATGGAGCGCGGTGACCTCCTGGAGGCCAACGGCGGCATCTTCAAGCCGCAGGGCAAGGCCATCAACGACCACGCCGCGGACGACATCAAGGTCCTGGTCGTCGGCAACCCCGCCAACACCAACGCGCTGATCGCCCAGGCCGCCGCGCCGGACGTACCGCGCGAGCGCTTCACCGCGATGACCCGCCTTGACCACAACCGGGCGATCTCCCAGCTCGCGCAGAAGACCGGCACCCCGGTCTCCGAGATCAAGCGCCTGACGATCTGGGGCAACCACTCCGCCACCCAGTACCCCGACATCTTCCACGCCACGGTCGCCGGCAAGAACGCCGCCGAGACCGTCAACGACGAGAAGTGGCTGGCCGACACCTTCATCCCGACCGTCGCCAAGCGCGGCGCCGCGATCATCGAGGCCCGCGGTGCCTCGTCGGCCGCCTCCGCCGCGAACGCCGCCATCGACCACGTCCACACCTGGGTCAACGGCACCGCCGACGGCGACTGGACCTCGATGGGCATCCCGTCGGACGGCTCCTACGGCGTCCCGGAGGGCCTGATCTCCTCCTTCCCGGTCACCACCAAGGACGGTACGTACGAGATCGTCCAGGGCCTGGACATCAACGACTTCTCGCGCGAGCGCATCAACGCGTCGGTCAAGGAGCTGGAGGAGGAGCGCGAGGCGGTCCGCGGCCTCGGCCTCATCTGAGCCACCCCGCTTCCACGGCGAGCCCGCACGGTCCCGACGACCGTGCGGGCTCGTCCCGTTGGCGGCTCCTCACGGCCGGTGGGGATGCCGCCGGATCTCGACATTGCAGTCCGACACCTTCGACCGGTCCCCCACGGCATACGCCGCCACCCGCTGCCGCGCCAGCGCCCCGCACACATCGCAGCCGTCGACCGGTTCCGGATCCCGCACCGGCACGCCCAGTTCAACGGCCGGTCCCGCGCCGCCCGTCACCACACCACCTCCGGCATGCGGCGCGCGTACTGCCGCCGCTCGTGCGCGATCAGATACGGCCGCACGAGGGCGGAGTCCTCACCCCGCAGCAACTCCGTGTGCCGTACGGGCACCCAACGGGGCGGAACGACGGTTGGGGGTACCGGCGGCGGCAGCTCTGCGGGCCGGTGCCGCCCCGAGCCGGGCAGTAACAGCCGTAGCAGGGGCTCGAAGAGCCGGATAACGTGGTGCATGTCATCAATCTCTCTGGGTTGAAGGCCACGCCCCCGGACGTCTGCCAACGTCGCGGGGGTTCGCCGTTCGTTACTCTGGGTGTGTTCATCGTTGCTCAGCGGGTTGGGTGGTTACAACGCTGAGCGCGTGTCAGTGAGCAACTGTCACAAGGGGGGTGCCGTGAGTCGACGCAATGGCGCTGGGGGAGCGGCGGCTACGACGGCTGTCGTGTTTGGCGAACTGCTGAAGCACCACCGGGAGGCGGCGGGCCTCACCCAGGCCGCCTTGGCGCGGAAGATTCCGTGCGATCGCTCGCACGTGGCGCATATCGAGGCGGGCACCCGCGTTCCACCGGACACCTTTGCCAAGCAGTGCGACGAACTGCTTGGTACGGGTGGGATGTTGCTCCGACTGTGGGGACGGATCGACTGGTATCCGGAGGTGCAGCATCCGGACTGGTTCGAGCGACGCGCCCAGATGGACGCCGAAGCCGTCGCCGTGCGCGCCTACCAGACTCAGGTCATGCCGGGGTTGCTACAGACGGAGGAGTACGCACGGGCCATGTTCTCCCCGATCGCGAGGGGTGACGAGGTGGAAGAGCTGGTCAGGGCGCGACTGAGCCGACAGCAACGCTTTCTGGCCTCGGATGGCCCGCTGTACGTCGTGGTATTGGACGAGAGCTGTCTGCGCAACGTGGTGGGAAGCGCCGCCATCATGTATGGCCAGTGTGCGCACCTGCTGGAGGTCGGGCAGCGAGCCAACATCCGCATTCAGGTCGCTCCGGCCGCCCTTTCCAGACTCGTTCGCCCCAAGACCTCCATGTCGCTGATCACGCTGCCCGGCGGGGACCAGTGGGTTTATTCGGAGTCGCTGGACCGAGGACATCTCAACGACGATCCTGCCCTCTACGTTCGCCACAGCCAGACCTATGATTTGCTCAGGGCGGACGCTCTGTCAGCCCGGGAGTCCGCCGCTCTGATCACCGAGGCGATGGAAGGGTACGGCGACGATGGACAGGCCCGAACTCAGTGCGGCGACCTGGATCAAGAGCAGCTACAGCGACCGCGACGGCGGAGACTGCATCGAAATCGCCCCCGGTATCCCCGGCGTCGTCCCCGTCCGGGACAGCAAGAACGCTGACGGGCCCGTGCTGTTCTTCCCCGCGGCCGAGTGGTCGTCCTTTGTGACTGCGGTCAAGAAAATGACCCTGTCGTGACCTTGCGTTAACTCCCTGACACGGAGTGCTTCCCTGGCCTATGCTGCGGCTTCCGCAAGGCTTTTGGGGGAGGCCGGTGTCCGGATGAACGTACCCGCGCAGCTGACGAAGCCCGCCCCGCTCGAACCCGTCCCGCCCGGTGCCAGTGAGGCCACCCGGTTGTTGTGCGCCGGGACGTACCTGGACGAGGGGTTCCGGGACGCGGTGATCGACGAACTCTACGTCCACGAAGAGCGGTTCGCCGCGCCCTCGTTAGGGATCGACGCGGCCCGGGTGCTCGCCCACGCGCTGCACGCCCGGCGCCTGGAGCTGGGCTGGGCGGCGGCGATCCTCGGGTTGTGGATCGTGGCGATCCCGCTGTCCGGCGGGATGGTGACGTTCTACGTCCTCCCCGTCGTCCTCATCGGGCTGTCCCGCCTGGTCCGCCGGGCGCCCCTGCCGCAGTGGCTGGCCCGCTCGGCGTCCTTCGCGCTCCGCTGGTACGGCCGGCTCTCCCTGCTCTTCTTCCTCGTGGGGATGGTGGCCGCGGCGTTCGCGGTCAGCCTCTGGACGCCCGGCCGGCTGATCCCGGGCCTGCTGTCCCTCTTCCAGTCGGACAGCGGCGGGAGCGACGGCTGGTCCGGCTCCTCGTACGGGTCCTCGTACGGCTCCTCGTACGACAGCGGCAGCGACTACGGCGCTTCGTCGGCCCTCCTGGCCGTCCCGTTCTGGGTCACGCTGCTGCTGCCGGTCGCGCTGGCCGTCCTGGTCGGGCTGCAACAGGGGCAGTTCGCCCGTTCACTGGCCCGGGAGTTGTCCAAGGAGCGGTTCCCGGACGTGATGTCCGATCCGGCGGAGCGGGCCGAGGGCGTCCGGTTCCGGCGGTTGCGGGACCGGGTGCGGATCGAGCAGCACGGGCCGCTGGTGATGTACCGCGCCGCCAACCCGTTCTGCGGCGCCGGGGACCCGTACAAGACCTGGTCGCTGTCGGTGGAGCTGGTCCCGCACCCGGACCGGGAGACCGAGCCGCTGGACAACGGCGCGATCCTGGCCCGGATCGTGCCGCTGGTGGAGGCGCTGCGGGTGCCGTCGCCGCACGGATCACCGCAGGCGGCGGCCGCGGTCCGGGACCGGCTGCGCACCCTGGAGATCGATGAGTGCGTCTTCCTGCCGGTCGAGGGGCTGCCCCACCGGGCCGCGGCGCCGTACGGGCCGGGGGCGTTCGAGCAGCACCGGGCCGCCGCGGTCGAGGAGGGCGGCGAGACCCGGCGGCACTTCCTGCGGATCCGGGTCGGCGGCTGGAACGAGGGCATCGTCACCACGGTCTTCGTCCGGGTCCACACCCAGGGCGGGATGCTGATGCTGGAGGTCGCGCCGCACGTGCTGTGGCCGCTGCGGCAGCTCTTCCAGGACGCCGACCGGCTCGCCCACCAGTACCGGCACCACCACCACTTCGGCAAGGCGGTCTGGGCGCTGGCCCGGACGCCGCGCTCGGCCGGCGACGCGGTGCTCACCCTGGCGCGCGGGCTGCGCTCGGCATGGCGGCTGGCCACCGCCGGGCACGGCGCGGCGCTCCCGGAGGGCCCCGGCGTCTCCGTGCGCGAACTGGGGTCGTACGGCGAGGCGTCGCTGTTCCAGGACATGGACGTGGCGCGGTACCTGAAGACCGTGCAGCAGCGGGTGACGGCCGGGGTGACCACCGCGCTGCGCGAGGCCGGTTACCAGACCGACGAGTTCGAGCAGCGGATCGTGCACGTCGCCGAGGGCGGCGTCTACGTGGAGTCCGCCCAGGGGGCCGTCGGCATCGGCGACCACAACACGATCACCCAGAACACCACCGCGGGTGGCACCGCCCCGAAGGGAAGGAAGAAGAGTGGCAACGGCTGACGCGCGCGGCAACGGCATCCACATCGGCAGCGTCCGGGGCGCCTTCGCCATCGGCGACCACAACACCGTGACGCAGAACGAAGGCGGCGGCGCACCGGCCGCCGATCCGGCGCAGGAGGAACTCCTGCGTGCGGTGCGGGAGTTGCGGGGTGATCTGGCCCGGGCGGTGCAGAGCCCCGAGGTGACCGCGCTGGACGAGGAACTCGCCGGGACCGAGGAGGAGATCGGCGGCACCGGGGCGGCCGGTCCCGGGCGGCTGGCGCGGCTGCGGGCGGCGCTGACCGACGCCGGCGCGGTGGTCGGGCTGCTGGCGTCGGGTGCCGCGGTGACCCAGGCGGTCGCGGCCCTGGTGGGAGGCTGACGATGAAACGCGGCGGGCCGGCCCGCTGGAACGACGAGACCCAGAGCTGGGAGGACGGCAGGCCGGCGCCGGCCCCGTACAGCGGTCCGATGCCGCCCCGGCCGGAATTCGCCCCGAGCGTGGGCACACCGCCGCAGCCGCCTTCCGGCTGGTTACCCGACCCCGGGGCCCCTCCCGGGCCCCCTCCGGGAAACGCACCCGCGCCCGGTCCCGGCCCGGGGCCTCGCCGCCGCACCATCGCCCTGATCGCCGGGCTGGCCGTGGCGGTGATCGGTGCCGGGGCCGGTGGCGCCTATCTGCTGTGGGGCCGCGACGGCGACGCACCGCCCGCCGCCCGCACCCGGGCCTCCGCCCCGCACACGCCCACTCCCACGGCTACCGACACCACCCCGCCCAGCACCGAGAGCACACCGCCCACGGACGCGGTGTCCTCCCCTTCCGTGCCCGCCGGCTACCGCCTGGTCCACGACGACAAGGGGTTCACCACCGCGGTGCCGGACGGCTGGCAGCGCAGCGAGCGCAAGACCGGCGTGTTCTACACCGCGCCGGACGACCGCGGACTGCTGCAGATCTTCGAGATCACCGAACCGGACATCGGTCCGCGCGCGGCACTGGAACAGGCGTCGAAGGGGCTGGCCGGCAACCCCGGCTACGAGGAGATCAGCCTCGGCGACTTCGAGGGCCCGGCGCCCGGCACGGACGCCGTCCAACTGGTCTACGCCTATGACAGCGAGCGGCTCGGTACCCGTGTCAAGGTCGTCGACTGCGCCTTCACCACCGACGACGGCCGGCAGTTCGCCGTCCTCGTCCTGGGCACCGAGGCCGACTGGCCGCTCCAGCAGGAGACCCAGCGGATCGCCCTCCAGGCGTTCGCCCCGGAAGGCTGACGGCGCGCCCGCCCCGCCTGCCGCCCGGCCTGCCTACTCGGCGATCTCGGTGCGCTCCCACCACTCGTAGACCGGCAGCGCGCCCTCGGAGGTGTGCTGCTGGCGGGTGGTGGGCCGGAAGTGTTCGTAGCCGCCGCGGAAGGGGATCTTCAGCTCGCTGCCGTGCGGATCGGCAGGCACGATCCGCTCGGGCAGTTCCGCAGGACCGCCCTCC
The DNA here is from genome assembly GCF_040652715.1 of Streptomyces sp. NPDC048196. Classification (NCBI taxonomy): domain Bacteria; kingdom Bacillati; phylum Actinomycetota; class Actinomycetes; order Kitasatosporales; family Streptomycetaceae; genus Streptomyces; species Streptomyces sp. NPDC048196. Next base: position 102,919 of record NZ_JBEZMM010000013.1, read on the forward strand.
AGCACTGCTTTCGCCGCTGTCTGCACCATGCCTGCATTCTCACTCGGTCGGGGAGCTCTCGCGCGCCGCGGATGTCAGTCGCGGGGGAACGTGTCGGTGGCGAGGGTGAGGTCCACGACGGTGCCCGTGAGGTCGATCGGCTCGCCGTACGGCACCGTGACGTCGTCCTTGTAGTCGCCGTCCTGCGGGTCCGTGAAGACGCGGCAGCGGCCGGTGTAGGGGTCGGCGATCACGTAGACCGGGATGCCGGCCTCGGCGTAGATCGCCTTCTTCGGGCCGTAGTCGTTCACAGCGGTCCCCTGAGAGATGACCTCGGCGATGAGCTCGATGTCTTGATAGCGCCAACGCCCTCGTGCGTCCTTCTTGGCGCCCTCGGCGAATTTGGCGACGTCCGGACAGAAGCCGTTGTCCTGGCCGGGGAAGTCGACCCGGACGTCCGACAACACCAAGACGTCCATCCCGAAGCGATCTTCCAGCGCCCGCACGATGTGGCGGATGGTCAGCCAGTGCACGTCCCGTTGCGGCGTCATGAAGACTGCCCCCCCGATGATTTCGATCTTGTAGCCCTCGGGGAAGGCTTGCTCAAGCCGCTCGAACATCTCGTCCAAGGTCGGCCCCTGGTCCTCGGCCATCTCCATCCCGTCGGTCGCGATCGGTTCGGTCCGCTCAAGGCTGATGGTCATCGTGCCGCTCCTCCCCGCTGCCACGTCGTACGGGCAGCCGCACGGTTCAACGATAGGCATCCGGGCCGGTTACCCGCTGTAGCGGCATATGCCATTCACGCGGTGTGCGTGCCCTGGAACAGGTCCTCCAGTGCCGAGATGTCGACCGTGTCGCCGGGGGCGGGGGTCTTGTCCGGCACGGGCGTGCCGTAGTTGCTCAGGAGGACGGTGCCCTTCTGGTCGTCGGCCTCGGCGGTGAGCTTGAGGGGGTAGTGGGTGCCCTTGATGGCCACGTAGAGGGTCTCGGTGACGCCGTCGGTGTGTTTGACGACGGGGAGCACGGGAGTGCCCTCGTGGGTCGTGGGGTGGCCCTTGCTGAGCTTGGCGGTGGGGGTGGGCTCGCCGGAGGGGGGCGGCTCGCCGGGGCCGGCGGCGGACTTCTGGAAGGCGGTGAGGTCGCAGGCCGTGGCGAGGTTCTGCAGGAAGGCGTCGTGGTCGGCGGTGCCGTGCAGGAACGTGTCGCGGTACTTGGCGGCCGCCCGGGCACCCTCCTCGCCGGGCAGCTGGCTCTTCCAGAACGCCGCGTCCGGCTTCATCCACACCTGGTTGCCGCGCTTGATGATCTCCACGCGGCCGAGCTCGCCCTTGCTGATCGCGCCGGCGCAGTTGCCGGCCTTGTCGAGGGTGATGTCGAGCTTGGTGGGATCGGCGGTGGTCTCGGTGCGCAGGCGCAGGGATTTCGCGGAGACGAGCTGGTGCAGGGCGTCGTCGGAGATCTGCTGGGCCGACTTTCCCGCGAGGTCGCCCTCACCGTCGGGATCGCCGGCCGCCGCGGCGGCCGTACAGGCGGCCCCGGCGAGCAGGGCCGCTCCGCAGCCCAGGGCGGTGGCGGTGACGGCACGCCGTCTGGTGGTCATCTCGATACCTCCGGGCGGAGGGGGCGGAGGGGTGGTGGGGCGGTGTGAGGGACGGCCGCACGGACCTCCTGCTGCCGGCGGGTCGTACGGCGTGAGCTCCCCGCTTGGACATACGGCTATTCAGGGTACGTTCTAAGACATTCCGCTGCACACCGAGTGAGTCGGCTCACTTTCCATGAAGGTTTGGGCATAGGTCAGGCGCTTCCGGGGAGGGGTCCTCGTTGCTGGTGACGCCAGTGGTTGCACCAGTGGGAACAGACCGGAAACCGGAAGGCAGAAAAAATCGTGTCGGCAAGCGAGACCATTCACATAGCCGGGGTGTGGCGGGCCGCCGCGTCCGGGGCCACCCGCGAGGTCCTCGACCCCGCCGACGCGACGACCCTCCAGGTGGTGGCCGAGGGTGGTGCCGAGGACGCGGACGCCGCGGTCGCGGCCGCCGCCCGGGCCTTCGACGGCGGCGCGGGCGCCTGGCCCCGTACGCCGGTCGCCGAGCGCTCCGCGCTGCTGCGCCGGGTCGCCGACCTGCTGCAGCGCGACCGCGAGGAGATCGCGCTCATCGAGAGCCGGGACACCGGCAAGACGCTGGAGGAGGGTCGGGTCGACGTCGACGACGTCACCAACGCCTTCCGGTACTTCGCCGACGTGGTGATGAACGAGAGCGGCGGCCGGGTCGTCGACGCCGGTTCGGCCGATGTGCACAGCGTGGTCGTGCACGAGCCGGTCGGTGTCTGCGCACTGATCACTCCGTGGAACTACCCGCTGCTGCAAGCGAGTTGGAAGATCGCGCCGGCCCTCGCGGCCGGCAACACTTTTGTGATCAAGCCCAGCGAGGTCACCCCGCTGTCGACCGTGCACCTGGTCAAGCTGCTGGTCGAGGCCGGACTGCCGGCCGGGGTCGCCAACATCGTCACCGGCACCGGCGTGCCGGTCGGCCAGCGGCTGGCCGAGCACCCGGACGTCGACCTGTTCTCCTTCACCGGTGGCCTGGTCAGCGGCACGAAGGCCGGTGCGGCCGCGGTGTCCGGTGCCAAGAAGATCGCGCTGGAGCTCGGCGGCAAGAACCCGAACGTGGTCTTCGCCGACGCCTGCGCCACGGACGAGGGCTTCGACACCGCCGTCGACCAGGCGCTGAACGCCGCGTTCATCCACAGCGGGCAGGTCTGCTCGGCCGGCGCCCGGCTGATCATCGAGGAGTCGGTGCGCGACCGCTTCGTCGCCGAACTCGCCCGTCGCGCCGAGAAGATCAAGCTCGGCCGGGGCACCGAGGACGGCGTGGAGTGCGGTCCCCTGGTCTCGCAAGCGCAGCTCGACAAGGTCGAGGCGTACGTCGCCTCCGCGCTGGCAGAGGGTGCCCAGCTGCGGTGCGGCGGGGCCCGGCCCGAGCCGTCCGCCGTCCGCCCGGCCACCGGCTACTTCTACGCGCCGACCGTGCTGGACGGCTGCCACCGCGAGATGAAGGTCGTCCGCGAGGAGACCTTCGGGCCGATCCTGACGGTGGAGACTTTCACCACCGAGGACGAGGCCGTCGCGCTCGCCAACGACACCGAGTACGGGCTGGCCGGCGCGGTCTTCTCCGCCGACACCGCGCGCGCCCGCCGGGTCGCCGCGCGACTGCGGCACGGCACCGTCTGGATCAACGACTACCACCCCTACCTCCCGCAGGCGGAGTGGGGCGGCTTCGGCAAGTCCGGCATCGGCCGGGAACTCGGCCCCACGGGTCTGGACGAGTACCGCGAGAGCAAGCACATCTACGAGAACCTCCGGCCCGCGCCGGTGCGGTGGTTCTCCGGATGACCAGGACGACGCCCCCGGCCGGGGGCACGGGGGTCGTCCCCCGGAAGAAAGCAGTCGAGAACCTCCGGCCTGCGCCGGTGCGGTGGTGCGCGGGCTGAGCGACCGCCGCTGACCAGCGGCCGCCCGCCCCGAGTCCCCAACCCCCGCACCCCCCAAGGTCTTTGCAAGAAGGAGCACCCTCCATGCCCGTGTACGACTACGTCGTGGTCGGCGGTGGTACCGCCGGTTCCGTCATCGCCTCCCGCCTCACCGAGGACCCGGACGTCACCGTCGCCGTCATCGAGGGCGGCCCGTCCGACATCGACCGCGAGGACGTGCTGACGCTGCGCAAGTGGCTCGGCCTCCTCGGCGGCGAGCTGGACTACGAGTACACGACCACCGAGCAGCCCCGCGGCAACTCGCACATCCTGCACAGCCGGGCCAAGGTCCTCGGCGGCTGCTCGTCGCACAACACCCTGATCTCCTTCAAGCCGCTGCCGTCCGACTGGGACGAGTGGGAGGCGGCCGGCGCCACCGGCTGGGGCGCGAAGGAGATGGACCCCTACTTCGGCAAGCTGCGCAACAACATCGTGCGGGTGGCGAAGAAGGACCAGAACCAGATCGCCACCGACTGGATCGAGGCGACCAGGACCGCCCTCGGCGTGCCGGAGGTCGTCGGGTTCAACGACCAGCCGTTCGACGAGGGCGTCGGCTTCTTCGACCTCTCCTACCACCCCGAGAACAACAAGCGGTCCTCCGCCTCGGTCGCCTATCTCCACCCGCACATCGAGGCCGGTGACCGGCCGAACCTCACGCTGATGCTGGAGACCTGGGCGCACAAGCTGGAGCTGGACGGCACCACCGCCAAGGGCGTCCACGTCCGCACCAAGGACGGCGCGGAGGTCTACGTCGAGGCCGCCCGCGAGGTGCTGGTCTGCGCCGGTGCCGTCGACACCCCGCGGCTGCTGATGCACTCCGGCATCGGGCCGAAGAAGGACCTGGAGGCGCTCGGCATACCCGTCGTGCACGACCTGCCGGGCATCGGCGAGAACCTGATCGACCATCCCGAGTCGGTGATCGTCTGGGAGACCAACGGGCCGATCCCGGGCAACTCCGCGATGGACTCGGACGCGGGTCTGTTCGTCAAGCGGGACCCGGAGCACAAGGGCCCCGACCTGATGTTCCACTTCTACCAGATCCCGTTCACCGACAACCCCGAGCGGCTGGGCTACGAGCGCCCCGAACACGGCGTCTCGATGACCCCGAACATCCCCAAGTCCCGCTCCCGCGGCCGCCTGTACCTCACCTCCGCGGACCCCGAGGTCAAGCCCGCCCTCGACTTCAAGTACTTCGAGGACGAGGACGACTACGACGGGCAGACCCTCGTCGACGGGATCAAGCTGGCCCGCAAGGTCGCCCAGGCCGAGCCGTTCAAGAAGTGGCTCAAGCGCGAGGTCTTCCCCGGTCCCGACGTGACCGACGACGCGGAGATCAGCGAGCTGGTGCGCAAGGCCGCGCACACCGTCTACCACCCCGCCGGCACCTGCAAGATGGGCGCCGCCAACGATGAACTCGCCGTCGTCGACCCGGAGTTGAAGATCCGCGGTCTGCACGGCATCCGGATCGCCGACGCCTCGGTCTTCCCGACGATGCCGGCCGTCAACCCGATGCTGGGCGTGCTCATGGTGGGGGAGAAGTGCGCCGAACTGCTCCAGAAGATTCCTACCGAGGGAGGTGATGCGTGATGGCTACCACCGCCGCCGGCGCATCCGAGATACCCGCTGCCCGCAAGGCCACCGACGCAGCCGAGGACGGCCGCGAGGTCGTCTTCTCCGTCCGCCACCTGTGGAAGGTCTTCGGCCCCAAGGCCGACAAGATCCCCGATGACACCTCCGTCGCCGGGCTGAGCGTGACCGAACTGCGCGAGCAGACCGGCTGCACCGCCGCCGTCCGCGACGTCTCCTTCGACGTCCACAAGGGCGAGGTCTTCGTCGTCATGGGCCTGTCCGGCTCCGGCAAGTCCACCCTCGTCCGGTGCCTGACCCGGCTGATCGAACCGACCAGCGGCGACCTGGAGATGGACGGCGAGGACGTCCGCGCCATGGACCGCACCGCGCTGCGCGAACTGCGCCGCCGCCGCGCCGCCATGGTCTTCCAGCACTTCGGCCTGCTGCCGCACCGCAGCGTCGTCGACAACGTCGCCTACGGCCTGGAGATCCAGGGCGTCGGCAAGGCCGAACGGCGCGAGAAGGCCAACGAGATGGTCGACAAGGTGGGCCTGACCGGCCTGGAGAAGCGCCGCCCCGGCCAGCTCTCCGGCGGTCAGCAGCAGCGCGTCGGACTCGCCCGCGCCCTCGCCGTCGACCCCGAGGTCCTGCTGTTCGACGAGCCGTTCAGCGCGCTCGACCCGCTCATCCGCCGCGACATGCAGGAAGAGGTCGTCCGCCTGCACCGTGAGGAGGGCCGCACCATGGTCTTCATCACCCACGACCTCTCCGAGGCACTGCGGGTCGGTGACCGGATCGCGCTGATGCGCGACGGCGAGATCGTCCAGCTCGGCACCCCCGAGGAGATCGTCGGCTCCCCGGCCGACGACTACGTCCGCGACTTCGTCCGGGACGTCCCCCGCGAGCAGGTGCTGACCGTCCGCCGCGCGATGCGCCCGGCCGAGGACGGCGAGGCCGACCAGGGCCCGGCGCTGACCGCCGACACCCTGATCTCGGACGCCATCGAGGCGGTCGCCCGCTCCGGCGGCGCGGCCCGGGTCGTCGACGGCGGCCACTGCCTGGGCGTCGTCGACCACGCCTGCCTGCTCAACGTGGTCGCCCGGATCGACGAGGACCGGCCGGGCGAGGTGGCTGCCTGATGATGTACGCCGCCACCCCCCGCCACGGCGCCGTCCGCGCCGTGGGCTCCAGAGCCCCCGTCGCCTCCCGCCGTACCCGGCTGCGGGCCGCCCTGCTGCGCCGCTGGCGCGAGGCCCAGCGCGCCGCCGCACTGGGCGTGCCGACCGGCACCGTGAAGCGGGGCCGCGCATGAGTACCGCATCCGCACCGCCCGCCGTTCAGCGCGGCCTCGGCGCCGACGCGCCCAAGGCCGGCCCGCTCAAGGCCCTGCTGGACCGCCGCGGCCTCGCCAAGCTCCTGCTGCTCGCCGTCGCCGCGGCCGTCCTGGTCCCGCTGGTGCACGCCGCCTGGCCCGGCGCCGCCTGGCCCTCCGCGCTGACCGTCGACCTGTCCGGACCGCTCGGGAAGACCAGCGACTGGATCATCGACAACCGCGACAACCACTGGCTGTTCGTCTACTTCCTCGGCCACCTCTCCAACGCCGTGGTCATCTCCGTACGGGCGGTCTACCTGCTGTTGCTCGCCCTCGGCTGGACCGGGGTGACCGCCGGCGTCACGCTGATCGCCTGGCGGGTGGCGGGCTGGCGGATCGCCGCCACCGCGCTGGTCTCGCTCCTGGTCAGCGGGGCGCTCGGGATGTGGGTCCCGACCATGCAGACGCTGGCGCTGATGGTCGTGGCGGTCGCCGCCTCGGTCGTCGTCGGCGCGCTGCTCGGACTGGCCGCCGGCCTCTCCGAGCGGCTGTTCCGGATCCTCCGCCCGGTCCTCGACACCATGCAGGTGCTGCCGGCCTTCGCCTATCTGCTGCCCGTCGTGCTGATCTTCGGCATCGGCGTGCCGGCCGCGCTGCTGGCCACCGTCATCTACGCCGCCCCGCCGATGGCCCGGCTGACCGCGCTCGGACTGCGCGGCGCCGACCCCGGTGTCCTGGAGGCGGTCTCCTCGCTCGGCGCCACCGGACGGCAGCGGCTGCTGACCGCCCGCCTCCCGCTGGCCCGCAAGGAGCTGCTGCTCGGCGTCAACCAGACGATCATGATGGCGCTGTCCATGGTCGTGATCGCCTCGATGATCGGCGCGGCCGGCCTCGGTGACCGCGTCTACCAGGCGCTCGCCTCCGTCGACGTCGGTGCCGCGCTCTCCGCTGCCATCCCGATCGTGCTGCTGGCCATCGTCATGGACCGCACCACCGCCGCGGCCGGCGCCCGGATCGGCGCGACCGCCGGCACCACCGGCCCGGCGTGGCTGCGCGGCTGGCAGGTCTGGACCGGCGTGGCCGCGCTCACCGCGCTGCTGACCCTGGCCGGCCGGCTGACCGGCTCCGCGGTCTGGCCCGGCGCCTGGTTCGTGGACATCGCCCACCCGGTGAACCACTTCAAGGAGTGGATGGTCGACCACCTCTACTCCGGCGTCCCGGTCATCGGCGGCACCGCCGACTGGGCCGCGCACTTCACCAACTGGGTGCTCAACCCGCTGCGCGACGGCCTGACCGCGCTGCCCTGGTACGGCACGCTGCTCGTCGTCGCCGCGCTGGCCTGGGTCATCGGCACCTGGCGCACCGCCCTGACCGCCGTCCTCGCGATGGCCGCCATCGGTGTGCTGGGCGTGTGGAAGCCGTCCATGAACACCCTCTCCCAGGTGCTCGCCGCCCTGGTCGTGACGCTGGTGCTGGGCTTCGGCACCGGCATCCTGGCGGCCGGCAGCAAGCGGTTCGAGGCGATCCTGCGCCCGGTGCTCGACGTCATGCAGACCATGCCGCAGTTCGTGTACCTGATCCCGGTCGTCGCCCTGTTCGCCGTGGGCCGCGCCCCGGCCGCCGCGGCCGCGGTGGTCTACGCGCTGCCCGCGGTCATCCGCATCACCACCCAGGGCCTGCGCCAGGTCGACCCCGCCGCGATGGAGTCGGCCCGCTCGCTGGGCGCCACCCGCTGGCAGATGCTCCGCCAGGTGCAGCTGCCGCTGGCCCGGCCGGCCCTGCTGCTCGCCGTCAACCAGGGCGTGGTCCTGGTCCTCGCCGTCGTCATCATCGGCGGCCTGGTCGGCGGCGGCGCCCTCGGCTACGACGTGGTCACCGGCCTGGCCACCGGAGACCTGGCCCTCGGCCTGGTCGCGGGCGTGGCCATCGTGTGCCTGGGCCTGATGCTCGACCGGGTCACCCAGCCCACGGAACGCCGTACGACGGGGAAGGGAGCCTGATCATGTCCCGTACGCGCACAGCATTCCTCGGTACGGCCGTGCTCGCCGGCACGGTGGCGCTCTCGCTGTCCCTGTCCGCCTGCGGCAAGGCCGACATGACCAAGCAGACCTCGCCGTTCGCCGCGGCCAAGGGCTCGAAGTCGGTCACGCTGTCCGTGCAGACCTGGGTCGGCGCGCAGTCCAACGTGGCCGTCGCCAAGTACCTGCTGGAACACCAGCTGGGCTACCACGTCGACACCGTCCAGGTGGACGAGATCCCCGCCTGGGACGCCCTCAGCCAGGGCCGGGTGGACGCGATCCTGGAGGACTGGGGCCACCCGGACCAGGAGAAGCGGTACGTCAAGGACAAGAAGACGATCACCGCGGGCGGCGGCAACGGTGTCACCGGCCACATCGGCTGGTGGGTGCCCAAGTACTGGGCCGACAAGCACCCCGAGATCACCGACTGGCACAACCTCAACAAGGTCGCCAACCAGCTGCGCACCTCGGAGAGCGGCAACAAGGGTCAGCTGATGGACGGTTCGCCGTCCTACGTCACCAACGACAAGGCGCTGGTGAAGAACCTCCACCTCAATTACGAGGTGGTGTTCGCCGGCTCCGAGGCGGCCCAGATCACCCAGATCCAGCAGTTCGCCAAGGAGAAGAAGCCCTTCCTGACGTACTGGTACGAGCCGCAGTGGCTCTTCAACCAGGTGCCGATGGTGGAGGTCAAGCTTCCCAAGTACACCGACGCCTGCGCGGAGAAGGGCGCCAAGGACCCGCAGTCCATCGACTGCGCGTACCCCACCACCCCGCTCCAGAAGTACTTCAACACCAACTTCGCCAAGAACGGCGGCAGCGCCGCGGCGTTCCTGAAGAACTTCAAGTGGACCAAGGACGACCAGAACGAGGTCTCCGAATCCATCGCCTCGGGCGGCCTGTCCGCCGACGAGGCGGCCAAGCGGTGGGTGGACAAGCACCCGGACGTCTGGAAGAGCTGGCTGCCGAAGAAGTAGGCGGTCCCCGGCCGGACGTCGGACGAAGGGGGTGCGGGCCCGTGGGGCCCGCACCCCCTTCGCGTGCGTGGTCGGCCGGGTGGGGCTCACCCGTTCGGATGGCGGCCGGGGAGTTCCGCCCGGCGGACGGGCGGGGACGCCCGAGGATGCCACCATGCCGCTTCCCCCGAAATGCCCCACGACCGACTGTGACGCCTGGTTGTGGAAGGACACCACCCAGACCAGCACCGACTGGGACAACTGGCGCTGGTGGTGCTGCCGTTGCCAGAAGCAGTGGTACCCCACGGCGGAACAGCTCGGGGAGTTCCGCCAGGGGGCATCGGGCGGCCCGGGGGGACCGGGCGGACCGGGCCGGCAGCCGCGTGCCGCCGCGTACCGGGACCCGCGGGTGGCCGCCGCGCGCCCGTGACGCGCGGCGGCCCGCACCGGCTCAGGCGTTGTGCAGATTCGCGCGCCAGTAGCCCAGCACACCGGCGTCCAGTGCCTGGAGCTTGTTGAGCGCCTTGCCGAAGGAGGCGTAGCGCGGGGTGGCCTTCCAGGTGGCCGAGAGGGCAGCCGCCCCACGGTCCAGGTGCGGCTTGCCGCCGCCCTTGATGTCCACCGCCGCGTTGACGTTGCTGACCGTGGCGCCGCCGCCCTTGAGGTGGGTGGCCCGGCCGCCCCTGGCCAGATACTGCACCCACACCTTCTCGGCGGTGACCGGGATACCGAAGATCTCCTCCGACACGGCGAAGCTGACGCGGGTGTCCAGGCCGGCGATGGTCCCCTTGGCCTTGACCCGCACCTCCTTCACGAACGACACGTCCGCGTTGTACGGGACGGCGCGGCGCAGGCCACCGGGCCGGGTGGTGCCCTTCAGCGACGCGGTGAGCGCCTCGTAGACCTTGCGGTTCTGGAGGTAGCCGACGAACTTCTGCTGCTTGGCCTTCGGCAGCGCACGGAACGCCTTGAGGGTCCGCTTCGCCTCGGGGGCGTTCCGGGACGCCAGGTACTGCAGGTAGTCCGTGACGGTCAGCTTGCTCCCGAGCGACTGTTCCGCGGCGCCCACGGGGGCCGGCGCCGACGGCCGGCCGGCGGCCGAGGCCGCGGGCGCCAGGACCGCGAGCGCCGCCGCGCCGGCCACGGCGGCCGACCCGATCCGGCGCATGGTGGAACCGTTGCTCATGGAATCTCCTCTTGCTCTGTTCCGGGGTACGACAGGGGAGACCGAGAGTACGAACGGGGCCGCGCGGGCGGTATTGACCCTTTGGCCGGTGCCCTCGGGGACAGGCCGGGCTCCTGGAGATCCACTTCTCAAACTCGTACCGGCGGTTTAGGAACCCTTTAAGATCTGCGGTAAGTGCTCTTTCCGGCCATGTGGCCTCGCTTTGCTGGGCAGTTACCGACCGTGACGTCGCCCAGGCCGGGCCGAGGTCGCGTCGGGCGGTCACCGCGCCCGTCTCCCGGAGTCACCCGCCGGGGCGGACCGCGGACCGCAGCGCACGATGACCGCACGCCCATGTTCGTCCGCCGGTCCCCGACTCGACCAACCGGGGAGAAAGCGGATCGATCGTGCCCAGCAGGACTCATAAGCAGAATACGGGGAAGGTAGAACTGCTTTGCCTCAGAGTCATACGTGCAACAAAAGTGAACTATCGGCTGCGCGGATAACCGTGGCGTACCCCACGAGCCCGCGCCCGACACCGGGAGACCCCTCCAGAATCCCTCATCTGACGCCGCGTGAACGCCAAGTGCTCATCCTCATCGGAAAGGCCGCGTCCAACCGGGAGATCGGGCAGCAACTCGGCATCACAGAACGCACCGTCAAGGCTCACCTGGCCAATCTCATGACCAAGATCGAGGTGGCCACCCGTATCGAAGCGGCCATCTTCGCCTACGCCCATCATCACGACATCAGCCCGCCGGACGGCAGCATTCCGGTGGACCGTTCGTAATCCCGGCAGGCCGCCGGAAACCTCCTCGCCCTCGGGACGGGCGAGGAGGTTCCTTTACCTCCGGCGGAAATCCTCAATTCCCCTGCGTACGGCTCCCCTTCGGCCAATGGCCACACGTCCGTTGACCATCCGTCCGATGCCCCAAGAGGCAATAGCGGAATGCCGGACGGCGACGGAAGACTCATTCCGGCGATCACCGACAACCGGTGCGCCGCGAAAGAGAGAAGAGGAGTTCCATGCGCAAGACGATGCGGATGGCCGCCACCGCCCTCGCCGCAGCGGTCACGCTGGGTATCGCGGCACCCATGGCCAGTGCGGCCCAGCACTCCCGGACCCCGGTCGTCTCCTCGGTCCAGGTGGGCGCGGTCCGCTCGGCCGGTGACGTGAACACCCTCACCGCGGTGACCTACGCGGCCGGCCTCGACAAGGCCCAGGTGCCGGGCATTTCGGGCAAGGACGCCAAGGACCGCGCCAAGGCGATCGTGAAGTTCCTCAAGAAGGTGCTCGGCAAGCACTACAAGGAGGCCCGGGCCGCCGCGAAGAAGGGCGTCGCCGCCTTCCGCAAGTGGGTGAAGACCCTCAAGCCGTCGAGCCCGGTTCGGATCGTCCTGGAGAAGGTCGACAAGTACGTGCTGGAGCTGATCGTCAAGCTCCTGCGGTAACGCCCTACGTGCTGGAGCTGATCGTCAAGCTCCTGCGGTAACGCCCCGCCCACCGGCCCACCTCCAGGAGAGGCTCAGGACCGACCCCCGAGGTCCTGAGCCTCTCCGCCTTCCGTCCCCCGACCGCTGTCTGCCTCCTGTGGGGGGAGTGCGGGCGGCACTCGGCCCCGCAGCTGCCGCCGGTGCGGGGCCGTCCGACGTGCGGCACCCCCTCCCGTTATGTCCCCCGGCCACCGGGACCTGGCCGCCCCCAGGGCCCTGAGGCGCGGCATAGTAGGGCGCAGTCCGAGACGGGACATGACACACCACACCAGGGCGCCGCGAGCCGCGGCCGCCACGCACCGGGGGGACTTCCGCTTCCATGCCAGCCATCCGCCGTTCCACCGCCGCGGCCGCCGCCGTGGCCGCGCTGCTCGCGGTCACCGCCACCGGCTGCGGCCCCAGCGACGACAAGGCCGCCGCCCCCGGCAGTTCGGCCGCCGCCGACCAGAAGGGCCCGGGCGACGGGGGCCTGAAGCTGCCCAAGGGGATGCCCACCAGCATCGACGGCCTGAAGAAGTGGAAGGACGGCGGTTGGAACGACTGGGGTGACTGGGCCCGCAAGGCCTCGGACTTCGCCAACCCGATCATCAAGGACCACTGGAAGGCCGACCGGCTGGCCAAGGCCAAGGCCGCCCCGGAGATAGGGGTGAACGCCACCGGCGCGGGCAGCGGATCCGCCGCCTCCGACCCCGAGCCGCGGCCGGTCACCGCCGAGCAGGTCGCCCGCCCGTACCACCAGCACATGGCGCCGGTCGGCAAGATCTTCTTCGACAGCCCCAAGGGCCCGATGGTCTGCTCCGGCACGATCGTCGAGGACCCGGCGCACCCGGGCAAGTCCAACCTGGTGTGGACCGCCGGCCACTGCGTGCACTCCGGCAAGCAGGGCGGCTGGATGCGCAACATCGTCTTCGTGCCGTCATACAACGACAACGGCGTCCCGATGAACCAGGTCGGCAGCACCCCCTCCCAGCAGGTCACCCCCTACGGCCGCTTCTGGGCGGACTGGATCACCACCTCCGGTGAGTGGATCAACATGGGCAGCGAGGAGACCGGCAACGGCGGCTCCGCCTACGACTTCGCGGTGCTGCACGTGAAGCCGGAGAACGGCGGCGCCAAGTCGCTCCAGGAGACCGTGGGCGCCGCCGCCCAGGTGTGGTTCAACGCCCCCTCCGCCGACGGCATCAGCTCCCTCGACGCGTTCGGCTACCCGGCCGCGCCCCCGTACGACGGCGCGCGGATGATGAACTGCCCCGCCCGCCCCGGCCGGCTGGTCATGCAGCAGGGCACGCCCGCCATGCACCGCATCGGCTGCACGATGACCGGCGGCACCTCCGGCGGCGGCTGGTTCGTCAACCGCGGCGGCAAGCTGACCCTGGTCTCCAACACCTCCATCAGCTCCAACGCCCACACCTGGCTGGCCGGCCCGCACCTGGGCCCCGAGGCGCAGCGGGTCTTCGACGGCATCAGCCGCAAGTTCGCCGGCCAATAAAGCCGGTCCGCTTCTTTCGGTGAGGTCTCCCTACGGCCCCGGCGGCAGTGCCCGGCACAGCGCCGCCAGGGCCGCCGGGAAGGCGCTCTCGGACGGGGTGGCATAGCCGACGACCAGGCCGTGCCGGGGCCGATCCGGGGCGTCCGGGTGGCGGTACTCCGACAGTCCGTCCAGGGCCAGGCCCTGCCACCGGGCGGCGCGCAGCGCGGCCCGCTCGTCCGACGCACCCGAGCCGTCCGGGAGTTGGAGGACGGCGTGCAGCCCGGCGGCGATACCGGTGACGCGCAACTGCGGCGCATGGCCGGCCACCGCGGCGACCAACTGGTCCCGGCGCCGCCGGTAGCGCTGCCGCATCCGGCGGACGTGCCGGTCGTACGCGCCGCACCTCAGGAACTCCGCGAGGGTGAGCTGGTCGGTGACCCCGGCCCACGCCTCCCGTTCGCCCTTGGCCGCGAGGACGGCGTCGACCAGCCGGCCGGGCAGCACCATCCAGCCCAGCCGCACCGCGGGCGACAGGCTCTTGCTGACCGAGCCGAGGTGGACCACCCGCTCCGGGTCCAGGCCCTGGAGGGCACCGACCGGCCGGCGGTCGTAGCGGAACTCGCCGTCGTAGTCGTCCTCGATGACGTAACCGCCACTCTCCCGCGCCCAGTTGATGGCGGCGGCCCGCCGGTCGGGATACAGCGGGACGCCGGTGGGGAACTGGTGGGCCGGGGTGAGCAGCACGGCCCGCACCTCCTCCAGCTCCACCAACTCCCCGGTATCGGCGCCCAGTTCATCGACGCTCAGCGGGTGGGTGACGGTGTCGGCGGCAGCCAGGAGCCGGCGGTGGAAGGGCAGGCCGTACGACTCGACGGCGAGCGGGCCGGCGAGGACGGCGGGGAACAGCAGCCGCAGGGCGTGCGCGAAACCGGAGCAGATGACGATCCGGCCGGGGTCGGTGCGGACGCCGCGGGTGCGGGCCAGATAGTCGGTCAGCGCACGGCGCAGCTCCGGGCGGCCGCGCGGATCACCGGGCCCGAACGCGTCGTCGGGGGCCGCGGTCAGCGCCCGGCGGGCGGCGGCGACCCATGCCGTACGGGGGAACGCGGCCGCGTCCGGCTGCCCCTGGAGGAGGTTGTGCCGGGGGCGGGCCGCCGGGTCGCGGTGGGCCGGGGCCCGGGTGGGGGTCAGCGGCTGCGCCCGGTGTGCCACGCGGGTGCCCGAGCCCTGGCGGGCGGTGAGCCAGCCCTCCGCGACGAGTTCGGCGTAGGCGTCGGCGACGGTGTTGCGGGCCAGACCGAGGTCGGCGGCGAGCGAGCGGTACGGCGGCAGACGGGTGCCGGGGGCCAGCCGCCCGGACCGTACGGCTTCGCGGAGCGCACGCAGCAGGGCGGCGCGGCGGCCGCCCGGACCGGTCAGTTCCACATGCAGATCGGCGCCCAGGCCCTCGGCGGAATTGACCCATGATTCCGGCATGGAAATGCACCCTACAGCCGGTCGTCTCCGCTCGTAGATTCAAGGCATGACGAACATCGAAGGGCACGACGTGATGACCACCGCAGACAGCTCCGAAGCGCCCCAACTCCCCACGCCCCGGGTCAATTTCGCCAAGGCCGCCCCCAAGGCCTTCCGGGCGCTGATCGGCTTCGACGCCGCGGCCCGCGAGGGGCTGGACCCGGCCCTGGTCGAACTGGTCCAGATCCGGTCCTCGCAGCTCAACAAGTGCGCCTACTGCCTGCACATGCACACCACCGACGCCCGAAAGGCCGGGGAGAGCGAGGAGCGGCTGCACATGGTCGCCGTCTGGGAGGAGGCGGCGCACTTCTTCACCGAGCGGGAGCGGGCGGCGCTGGCCCTCACCGAGGCCGTCACGCTGGTCGCGCACGGCGGGGTGCCGGACGCGGTGTACGAGCGCGCCGCCCGGCACTTCGCGGAGGACGAGCTGGCCCGGCTGCTGGCGCTGATCTTCACCATCAACACCTGGAACCGCATCGCGATCAGCACCGGCAAGGTCCCCGGCACCGACGAACGCTGACGCGGGGGCAGGCGGGGGCAGGCGGGGGCAGGCGGGGACACGGGCCGCGGGGGGCACGCGGGGCGGGCGACCCCTGTACGCCCGCCCCACCGCGTTCTCCGGGCCGATTCCCGCGGGCCGAGCCCTCCGGGCCGAGCTCTCCGGGCCGAGTCCCCCGGGCCGCCCCTCCCGGGGGCTTCATCCCCTCCGTAGTGGCTAACCCTCCGCCGGCCGCCCGCCCCGCAGCCGTTCGGCAACCTCCGCCAGCGTCGTCATCGCCGCATGCTGCAGCCCGCCGCCGAAGGTGATCCGGGCCGCGCCCAGCGCGCCCAGCTCCTCCGGGGTGGGCCCGCCGGGCACCGCGAGGGCGTTCACCGGGCGGCCGACGGCGGTGGCCAGCGCGGAGAGCAGCGCGGGTGGGGCGAGGATCGGGTAGACGCAGTCGGCGCCCGCCGCCGCGTAGAGCAGACCGCGGCGCACCGTCTCCGCCGTCTCCCGCTCGCCCTCGACCCCGCGCAGATACGTGTCGATCCGGGCGTTGATCACCAGCGCGTCGCCGGCCTCGGCCCGTACCTCCGCCAGCCAGGCGGCCTGCTCCTCGGCGTCGCGCAGGGCGCCGGTGGCGTGGTCGGTGTCCTCCAGATTGCAGCCGGCCGCCCCGGCGTCCAGCAGCCGGCCCACCAGTTCCTTCGCGGACAGCCCGTAACCGGCCTCCACGTCCGCCGTGACGGGCACGTCCACGGCCCGCACGATCCGGGCGATGGCGGCGAACATCTCCGCCGGCGGTGTCCGGCCGTCCTCGTGGCCCAGGGAGGCGGCGATGCCCGCGCTGGGCGTGGCCAGCGCCGGGAAGCCGGCGTCCGCGAAGACCCGGGCGGCGGCCGCGTCCCACGGGCCGGGCAGGACCAGCGGCAGCCGCGGGCCGTGGTGCAGCGCGCGCAGCGTCGCGGCGGCGCTCACAGCTCGGACCCCGTCGGCTGGCGGACCGTGACGTTGACCCGGTTCCAGTTGTTGATCGCGACGATCACCGCGAGCAGATGGGCCAGTTCACGCTCGTCGAAGTGGGCCGCGGCCCGCTCGTAGACCTCGTCCGGGACGTGTCCCTCGGTCAGCACGGTGACGGCCTCGGCGAACGCCAGCGCGGCCCGTTCACGCGCCGAGTAGAGGTCGCCCGCCTCCTCCCACGCCGGCAGCAGATCGATCCGCTGCGGGCTCACCCCGGCCTCCCGCAGATTCTTCACATGCATGTCGATGCAGAACGCGCACCGGTTGAGCTGCGAGGCGCGCAGCACCACCAGCTCGGCCAGCACCGGGTCGCCCAGGCCCTTCTTGGCGGCCATGGTGAGCGCCAGCTGCGCCTGGTAGAACGCCGGCTGCCGGCCCCAGAACTTCATCCGCTGGGTCATCGGTTCAGGCCCTCCCCGGGGTCATGCGGGTGCTCACGCCGAAACGGTTCCAGGCGTTGATGGTGGTGATCAGGGCGATGAGCTGGGCGAGCTCGGGCTCCTCGAAGTGGGCCGCGGCCCGCTCGTACACCTCGTCCGGCACGAAGCCTTCCGTCACGACGGTCACGGCCTCGGTCAGCGCCAGCGCCGCCCGCTCCTTGTCGGTGTAGTACTCCTCGGCCTCCGCCCAGGCGCTCAGCAGATAGATCCGCTCCTCGGTCTCCCCGGCCCCGCGGGCGTCCCTGATGTGCATGTCGAGGCAGAAGGCGCACTTGTTGAGCTGGGACGCGCGGATCTTGACCAGCTCGACCAGCGTCGGGTCCAGGCCCTTCTTCGCCGCCGCGTCCAGCGCGATCATGGCCTTGTAGACCTCGGGCGCGAGCTTGGCCCACTGCATCCGGGGACCGCCGGATCCCGTTGATGTCGTCGCTGCTGTCGATGTCGTCGTCATGACCACGACGCTACGACCGCAATGGCACACCGGTATGGTCCACTTCCATGGGGAATTCCTGGGCCACTTTCGGTCGCGACCTCCACCTGGACCTCACCGGCCCCGGCGGGCTGCGGGCCGCCCTGATCGGCGCGCTGCGGGACGCCGTACGGACCGGACGGCTGACCCCCGGCACCCGGCTGCCCTCCTCCCGCTCGCTCGCCGCCGACCTCGGCATCGCCCGCAACACCGTCGCCGACGCCTACGCCGAGCTCGTCGCGGAGGGCTGGCTGAGCGCCCGCCAGGGCTCCGGCACCCGGGTCGCCGACCGCGTCGAGCCGCTGGGGGCCGCCCCCGCCCGGGCCCGCCGCCCGCCCGGCCCGGCCACCCGCCCCGGCCCACCGCGCTTCGACCTCACCCCCGGCACCCCGGACGTCTCCGCCTTCCCCCGCACCGCCTGGCTCGCCGCCGCCCGCCGGGCGCTGACCGCCGCCCCCAGCGAGGCGTTCGGCTACGGCGACCCGGCCGGCCGCCCCGAACTGCGCGCCGTCCTCGCCGACTACCTCGCCCGGGCCCGCGGGGTCCGCGCCGACCCCGACCGGATCGTCGTCTGCACCGGCTTCATGCAGGGCCTGGCGCTGCTCGCCCGCACCCTGGGCACCGGCCGGGTGGCCGTCGAGTCGTACGGGCTGGACTTCCACCGCGACGTCATCACCCGCGCCGGGCCGGGCACCGTCCCGCTCGTCGTCGACGCGCACGGCGCCCGGACCGAGGACCTGGCCGGGCTCGACGACGTGCGCGCGGCCCTGCTCACCCCCGCCCACCAGTTCCCCACCGGCGTCCCGCTGCACCCCGACCGCCGGGCCGCCGCCGTCAACTGGGCGCGGGCTACCGGCGGTTACGTCCTGGAGGACGACTACGACGGCGAGTTCCGCTACGACCGGCAGCCCGTCGGCGCCCTCCAGGGCCTCGACCCCGACCACGTCGTCTACCTGGGCACCGCCAGCAAGAGCCTGGCCCCCGTCCTGCGGCTGGCCTGGATGGTGCTGCCGGACCGCCTCGTCGACCCGCTGCTGGCCGTCAAACGCACCGGCGAATGGCAGTCCGGCCAGCTGGAACAGCTCACCCTCGCCGAATTCCTGGCCTCCGGCGCCTACGACCGGCACCTGCGCGGCATGCGGCTGCGCTACCGGCGCCGCCGCGACCAGCTCGTCGCGGCCCTCGCCGAACGGGCACCGCACGTCCATGCCTCCGGCATCGCCGCCGGCCTGCACGCCGTCCTCGAACTCCCGCCCGGCACCGAGCAGTCCATCGTGCAGGCCGCCCGCTGGCAGGGCCTCGCCCTGGAGGGCTTGAGCGGCTTCACGGACCCGTCCGCGACACCGGTCCCCCGCGATGCCCTGGTCGTGGCCTACGGGAGGCCACCGGAGCATGCCTTCAACGGCGCTTTGGAGGCATTGATCAGAGCCCTGCCACCGACCCCGGAGGCATAGGCTCACTTCACCCACCCGTTCACCCACCCCTGCCCCAGGTGACCTGACCCCATGAGCGACGCCTACTCGCCGATACCCGAGCTGAACCTGCTCAAGGCATTCGACGACACCTGCACGGACTTCTACTCACCAGGCTTCGAACTGCGCCCGTACCCCCACGGCGTGGGCTGGACCGACCCCGACAACCCGGAGTTCGAGGACCGGGTACTCTCCTTCGCCCAGGCCACCACGTCCGGTTCCGTGTACGCCCTGTGGCGTTGCGACGACCGCGCCGACCTCGCCACCCTCCCCGTCCTCTTCCTCGGCGACGAAGGTGACCTCTACATCACCGCGCACGACCTCCGGGAGCTCTTCTGGGACCTCCTCGACGAGGATTCCGGCGAACCCGCCCCCGACCGCGAGGAGTACCGCACCACCCGCCAGGCGTACCACACCTGGCTCCAGCAGAACTTCGGCCCCACACCCCCCACGTACGACCGCAGCCCCATGGAGGAGCACGGCTGGCGCTTCGCCGACTGGCTGCTGAGCGTGGGGGAGAAGGACGCCGCCGACCTCGTCATCGAGAGCCTCGAACTTCTCGAAGTGCCGCGTTCCTGATGCTCCTTGGGGCGGTGCCCGTCACAGCTCCCGCACGAACGAGACCCGGTCCAGCCCCGGCCCGTCGTAGTCCGTGTGCACCGGGGTGTCGTGCTCGTCGAGGTGGTCGCCCGGCTCCAGGCGGAAGCCCATGCGGGTGTGGTACGCGATGGAGTTGCGGTTGTTGGGGCTGGTGATGCAGCGGACCTGACTGCGGCCGGCCTCTCCGGCCAGCGTGAAGAACCGCTCGTAGAGCGCCCTGCCGAGGCCGTCCCGTCTGCCGTCCGGGCAGATGCCCACGAAGTGGATGTACGCGGTCCGCGGATCCGTCTGGGACAGGAAGCCGATCAGGAACGCGTGCAGGGTCCCGTCCGGGCGCTCGACGAGAAAGCTGGTGCCCGCGAAGTGCTGCAGGAAAAGACGCGGCACGAGCAACTGCCGCTGCAGCGCGCCCGCTTCACCGCCCAGGCCAGCCCACCAGTCGGCCAGCGCCACCTGGAGGCGCGGATGGTCCGACGGTACGGGATGGCGCAGCGTCAGGCCGCTCGGTATCGCGCCGGGCGAGGGCACCGGAGTGTTGTCGGTCATGGCGTCACCTTTCCGAACCTTTGCGCACCTTTCCCGAACCTCTCCGACCGAGGAGCCGGCCTCGTAGCCCGGGGGCGGCGCCCCGGCAAGGAAATGTACCGACCGCATGTGCCCCCGGCGTGGTCCGAGAACCGGCCACGCCCGCGCAGTGCGCCGTGCGTGACCCGGGGCCGTCGCGCGCTGCGCTATCCGGGGGAAACGGGGGAGCGGCTCTGGCGCGTACGAGCGAACGACGCGCCTACTGATGCTATCGATCGGCGGTTTGCCACCTGTCGGGGGAGGACACCGGTACGCGGCAGTCCGGGACGCCGGCTGCCCTGACCGCCCGACCCCTCGTAACAGGAAGTTGTCGCTCACCGCAGCCTTCCGGGCTAGGTGGGGGCGAACGGCCCGCCGCCCTCCACACCCCCATCGAAGGGCCTCACCATGGCATTTACCTTCACGTTGGTATTCGCGGCGCCGAATCCGGCGGTCTTCGGACAACCCGTGACCTTAACCGCGACCGTGATCCCGCTCGGACTGGGCACACCCACCGGCACCGTCACCTTCTCCGTGAGCGGCGGGCCCACCGTGACGGCACCGCTCGTCGGCGGCACCGCGACGGCCACCGTCAACAACGTGAGCGTCGGGTTCCACACCGTCACGGCAAACTACAACGGCAGTGTCAATTTCTCCCCTTCCAGTGGTTTCGGCTCGCTTACCGTCGTGCAGGCCTCCACGACCACCACGGTCACCTCGTCCCCCGACCCCTCGCTCTTCGGCCAGACGGTCACCCTCACCGCCCATGTCGCGCCGGTCGCGCCGGGCGGAGGCACCCCGACGGGCACGGTCACCTTCGTCATCGGAGGCGGCGGGGGCGGCACCCTGACGGCACCGCTCGTGGGCGGCAACGCCAGCGTCACCACCAACACCCTCACCGTCGGCACCCATCCCATCACCGCCACCTACAACGGCAGCACCAACTACGCGGCGTCCTCCGGGACCGACACCCAGACCGTCCAGGGCACGGCAGCGACGACCACCACGGTCACGTCCTCGCCCGACCCCTCGGTATTCGGCCAGCCGGTCACCTTCACCGCCACCGTCGCCCCCTCCCCACCCGGCCCCGGCACCCCCACCGGGACCGTCACCTTCGTCATCTCCGGCGGCCCGACGCTGACGGCGCCGCTCGTGGGCGGTACGGCGAGCGTGACCACCAGCAGCCTCGGCGTGGGCCCGCACACGGTCACCGCCACCTACAGCGGTGACGTCAACTTCAGCAGTTCCAGCGGCACCGATACCCAACTCGTCAACAAGGCCTCGACGACCACGACGGTCACCTCGTCCCCGGACCCATCGGTGTACGGCCAGCCGGTCAGCTTCACGGCCACCGTCGCGCCGGTCTCCCCGGGTGCGGGCACCCCGACCGGCACGGTCACCTTCGTCATCTCCGGCGGCCCGACCCTGACGGCGCCGCTCGTGGGCGGTACGGCGACCGTCACCACCAGCAGCCTCGGCGTCGGCTCGCACACCGTCACCGCCACCTACAGCGGAGACGGCAACTTCACCGGCTCCAGCGGCACCGACACCCAGACCGTCAACAAGGCCTCGACCACCACGGTCGTCACCTCGTCCCCGGACCCGTCCGCCGTCGGCCAGCCGGTCAGCTTCACGGCCACCGTCGCGCCGGTCTCCCCGGGTGCGGGCACCCCGACCGGCACGGTCACCTTCGTCATCTCCGGCGGCCCGACCCTGACGGCGCCGCTCGTGGGCGGTACGGCGACCGTCACCACCTCCTCACTCGCCGCCGGCACCCATACCGTCACCGCGACCTACAGCGGCGACGGCAACTTCACCGGCTCCAGCGGCACCGACACCCAGACCGTCAACAAGGCCTCGACGACCACGGTCGTCTCCTCGTCCCCGGACCCGTCGCTCTTCGGCCAGCCGGTCACCTTCACGGCCACGGTCGCGCCCGTGTCCCCGGGCGCGGGCACCCCCACGGGCACGGTCACCTTCGTCATCGGAGGCGGCGGGGGCGGCACCCTGACGGCGCCGGTCGTGGCGGGTACGGCGACCGTCACGACCAGCTCCCTGGCCGTCGGAACGCACACCGTCACAGCGACCTACAGCGGTGACGCCAACTTCACCGGCTCCAGCGGCACCGACACCCAGACCGTGCACCAGACCGCGACCACCACCACGGTCACCTCCTTCCCCGACCCCTCCGTGACCGGACAACAGGTCGCCTTCACCGCCTTCGTCGGCCCGGTGGCTCCCGGCGCCGGCGTACCGACCGGCACCGTCGCGTTCACCGTCACCAACGGGGTCACCACGGTGAACCTCACCGGCACCCTGGACGGCGCCGGCGTCGCGACCGTCACCACCAACGGGCTGGTGACCACGGGCGTTTACACCGTCACCGCGACCTACGCCGGCGACGCCAACTTCACCGGCTCCAGCGACACCGACACCCAGACGGTCACCCCGGCCTCGACGACGACCACGGTCACCTCCTCCCCGGACCCGTCCGTGGTCGGACAGACGGTGACATTCACGGCCACGGTCACCCCGGTCTCGCCGGGCGCGGGCACCCCCACCGGTACGGTCACCTTCCTCGTGACCAACGGTGTGACCACCGTGAGCCTGACCGGCACGCTGAGCGGCGGCACGGTCAGCGTCAGCACCAACGGCCTGGTGACCGCGGGGACGTACTCCGTCACCGCGACCTACAGCGGAGACGGCAACTACACCGGCTCGGTCGGCACGGACACCCAGACCGTCACCCAGGCCTCGACCACCACGACGGTCACCACGTCCCCCGACCCGTCGGTCGTCGGCCAGCCGGTGACCCTGACGGCCACGGTCGCTCCGGTATCGCCGGGCGCGGGCACGCCCACCGGCACGGTCACGTTCGTCGTCTCCGGCGGTCCGACGCTCACCGGCACCCTCTCCGGAGGCACGGCAAGCGTCACTACCAGCGCCATCCCGGTCGGTACGCACACCGTCACGGCGACCTACAGCGGTGACGGCAACTTCCTCGGCTCCAGCGGCACCGACACCCAGACCGTGAATCAGGCGTCGACGACCACGTCGGTCTCCTCGTCCCCGGACCCGTCCGTGATCGGACAGACGGTGACCTTCACGGCCACGGTCACCCCGGTCTCGCCGGGCGCGGGCACGCCCACCGGTACGGTCACCTTCCTCGTGACCAACGGCGTGACCACCGTGAATCTGACCGGCACGCTGAGCGGCGGCACGGTCAGCGTCAGCACCAACGGCCTGGTGACGGCCGGGACTTACTCCGTCACGGCGACCTACAGCGGAGACGGCAACTTCACCGGTTCGGTCGGCACGGACACCCAGACCGTGGGCGTGTCAGCGACGACCACGACGGTCACCACCTCTCCCGACCCGTCGGTCTTCGGCGAGCCGGTGACCTTGACGGCCACGGTCGCTCCGGTGTCGCCGGGTGCGGGCACCCCGACCGGCACGGTCACCTTCGTGGTCACGGGCGGTCCGACGCTGACGGCGACGCTCTCGGGCGGTACGGCGAGCGTCACCACCAGTGCCATTCCGGTCGGGACCAGCAACGTCACGGCGACGTACAGCGGTGACGGGAACTTCCTCGGCTCCAGCGGGTCGGACACCCAGACCGTGACCCAGGCGTCGACGACCACATCGGTCTCCTCGTTCCCGGACCCGTCCGTGGTCGGGCAGACGGTGACCTTCACCGCCACCGTTGCGCCGGTGGCGCCGGGTACCGGTACTCCTACCGGGACGGTCACGTTCGTCGCCACCGACGGTGTCACGACCGTGAGTCTGACCGGGACGCTGAGCGGCGGCACGGTGAGCGTCAGCACCAATGGGCTGGTGACGGCGGAGACTTATGCCGTCACGGCGACGTACAGCGGTGACGGAAACTTCACCGGTTCCGTCGGTACGGATACCCAGACCGTGACCCAGGCCTCGACGACCACGTCGGTCACGACGTCTCCGGACCCCTCGGTATTCGGCGAGCCGGTGACCTTGACGGCCACCGTCGCTCCGGTGTCGCCGGGTGCGGGCACCCCGACCGGCACGGTCACCTTCGTGGTCACGGGCGGTCCGACGCTGACGGCGACGCTCTCGGGCGGTACGGCGAGCGTCACCACCAGCGCCATTCCGGTCGGAACCAGCAACGTCACGGCGACGTACAGCGGTGACGGAAACTTCCTCGGCTCCAGCGGGTCGGACACCCAGACCGTGACCCAGGCGTCGACGACCACATCGGTCTCTTCATCTCCGGACCCGTCCGTGGTCGGGCAGACGGTGACCTTCACCGCCACCGTTGCTCCGGTGTCGCCGGGTGCCGGCACTCCCACCGGGACGGTCACGTTCCTCGCCACCGACGGTGTCACGACCGTGAGTCTGACCGGGACGCTGAGCGGCGGCACGGCCAGTGTCAGCACCAACGGGCTTGTCACGGCCGGGACTTACGCCGTCACGGCGACCTACAGCGGTGACGGGAACTTCACCGGCTCGGTCGGGTCGGACACCCAGACCGTGACCCAGGCCTCGACGACCACCTCGGTCACCTCGTCTCCGGATCCGTCGGTGTTCGGTGAGCCGGTGACGTTCACGGCCACGGTCGCCCCGGTGTCGCCGGGCGCCGGCACTCCCACCGGCACGGTCACCTTCGTGGTGACGGGCGGCCCGACCCTGACCGGCACCCTCTCCGGGGGCACGGCGAGCGTCACGACCAGCGCGGTACCGGTCGGCACCAGCACCGTCACGGCGACGTACAGCGGTGACAGCAACTTCAGCGGCTCCAGCGGTACGGACACGCAGACGGTGACTCAGGCGTCGACGACCACGACGGTCACGACGTCTCCGGATCCGTCGGTGTTCGGTGAGCCGGTGACCTTGACGGCCACGGTCGCTCCGGTGTCGCCGGGTGCGGGTACGCCGACCGGTACGGTCACGTTCGTCGTCTCCGGTGGTCCGACGCTGACCGGGACGCTCTCGGGCGGTACGGCCAGTGTCAGCACGAGTGCGATTCCGGTCGGGACCAGCAACGTCACGGCGACGTACAGCGGTGACGGGAACTTCACCGGCTCGGTCGGGTCGGACACGCAGACCGTGACGCAGGCGGCGACGACCACGTCAGTCTCCTCGTCTCCGGACCCGTCCGTGGTCGGGGAGACGGTGACCTTCACGGCCACCGTTGCTCCGGTGCCGCCGGGTGCCGGCACTCCCACCGGGACGGTCACGTTCGTCGCCACCGACGGTGATACGACCGTGAGCCTGACCGGGACACTGAGCGGCGGCACGGCCAGTGTCAGCACCAACGGGCTTGCCACCGCCGGGACTTACTCCGTCACGGCGACGTACAGCGGGGACGGTGACTTCACCGGCTCCAGCGGCAACGACACCCAGACGGTCACCCTGGCCTCGACCACCACCTCGGTCACCACGGCCCCCGACCCGTCGGTGTTCGGCGAGTCGGTGACCCTGACGGCCACGGTCGCGCCGGTGTCGCCGGGCACGGGTACCCCCACCGGCACGGTCACCTTCGTGGTCACCGGTGGTCCGACGCTGACCGGGACGCTCTCCGGCGGTACGGCGAGCGTCAGCACGAATGCCATCCCGATCGGTACGCACACCGTCACGGCGACCTACAACGGTGACAGCGGCTTCACCGGCTCCGTCGGGTCGGACACCCAGACGGTCGCGCCGGCCCTGACCACCACGACGGCCACGACGTCCCCCGACCCGTCCGTGGTCGGGCAGACGGTGACGTTCACGGCCACCGTGGCTCCGGTGTCGCCGGGGGCAGGTACGCCCACCGGTACGGTCACGTTCCTCGCCACCGACGGTGTCACGACCGTGAGTCTGACCGGGACGCTGAGCGGCGGCACGGCCAGTGTCAGCACCAACGGGCTGGTGACGGCCGGGACTTACGCCGTCACGGCGACGTACGCCGGTGACGGGAACTTCACCGGCTCGGTCGGGGCGACCACCCAGACGGTGACCCAGGCGGCGACGACCACGTCGGTCACGACGGCTCCGGACCCGTCGGTGTCGGGTGAGTCGGTGACCTTGACGGCCACCGTCGCTCCGGTGTCGCCGGGCGCGGGCACGCCGACCGGCACGGTGACGTTCGTGGTCACCGGTGGTCCGACGCTGACGGCGACGCTCTCGGGCGGTACGGCGAGCGTCAGCACGAGTGCCATCCCGATCGGTACGCACACCGTCACGGCGACCTACAGCGGTGACGCCGACTACACGGCCTCCAGCGGCACCGACACGCAGACCGTGGTCCAGGCGCCCACGACGACCACCGTCACCTCCGCGCCCGACCCCTCGGTGTTCGGGGAGCTGGTGACCTTCACCGCGAACGTCGCCGTCGACGCGCCCGGGGCAGGCAGCCCGACCGGCACCGTCACCTTCGTCATCGACGGTGACGGGGGCGGCACGCTGACCGGCACCGTCTCCGGAGGGACCGCGAGCGTCAGCACCACCACCCTGGAACCCGGTACGCACAACGTCACCGCGACCTACAACGGTGATGTCGACTTCGCCGGCTCCAGCGGTACGGACACGCAGACGGTCAACCAGGCCGCGACGACCAACACGGTCACCTCGTCTCCTGACCCGTCCGGGAACGGGGATCCGGTCACCTTCACCTCCGTCGTGGCGGCGGTGGCACCCGGCGCCGGCGTCCCGTCGGGCACGGTCAACTTCACCATCACCGACGGTGTGACCACCGTGAACCTCACC
This sequence comes from Streptomyces sp. NPDC048196, assembly GCF_040652715.1. Classification (NCBI taxonomy): domain Bacteria; kingdom Bacillati; phylum Actinomycetota; class Actinomycetes; order Kitasatosporales; family Streptomycetaceae; genus Streptomyces; species Streptomyces sp. NPDC048196. The sequence continues at coordinate 129,701 of NZ_JBEZMM010000013.1, forward strand.
GGAACCCTGGACGCCCTCGGTGTCGCCACGGTCAGTACCCCGCTGTCCACCGGCAACTACACCGTCACCGGGGTCTACGGGGGTGACGCCGACTTCACCGGCTCCACCGGCACCGACACCCAGACCGTCATCTGACCGTCCACTCCGATAACCGGCCACTCCGATCCATATCCACTCACTCACCCCCGCACAGCGCCGGGCCGTCCGAAGGGGCGGTCCGGCGCCGTACCGCGTGCCCCTAAGCTTGCTCCCCGTTCGTACGGATGTCCGTCCACGGGGAGGCAGAAAATGGCCGAGAAAGCACGCCGCCGGCTGCGGTCGAGCACGGTGATCCTGGGCGGTATGGGCGCCCTGGCCGCCGCCCTGACGTCCTGCGGCTCCGATCCGGACAAGCGCTGCGTGGACCGCAACAGCTACGACGTCGTCAAGGGCTACCGCGTCGTCGACGCCAAGAACTGCTCGGCCGGCGGCGGCTCGTCCACCGGCGGCTCGGGGACCGGTGGCGCCGGATCCGGTACGTCGGGCCGCGGCAAGCGGCCGGTCGACGGCCAGTGGTACTACGACCCCGACAACGGCGGCGGCAAGTACGCCGACAACGGCACCTTCAGCCGGACCACGGCCGTCAACCGCGGCGGTTTCGGCTGCTCCGGAGGCCACGGCGGACACGGCAGCCACCACGGCTCCTTCGGCGGCTGAACGGACACCGCACGGGCATGGAACGCCACACCATCGAACCCCGCCCCGGCTGGCAGCAGACCGTCGAGGCGCAGGGCCTGATCTACCCGCTCACCCGCTACCCGGACGACTCGCTGCGCCCCTACTGGGACGAGAGCGCGTACTACTCCTTCACCCTCCCGGAGGTCGAGGCGCTGGAGGAGGTCGTCGAGGAGCTGCACGGCATGTGCCTGGCCGCGGCCGAGCACATCGTCGCCCGCGACCGCTTCGCCGACCTCGGGATCACCGACCCCCGGCTGGCCGCGCTGGTCGCCGAGTCCTGGCGCCGGCGCGCCGAACTCCCGTCCCTCTACGGGCGGTTCGACCTTCACTACGACGGCACCGGCCCGGCCAAGATGCTGGAGTACAACGCCGATACGCCGACCTCGCTGGTCGAGGCCGCCAGCCCCCAGTGGTTCTGGATGGAGGAACGCTTCCCCGGCGCCGACCAGTGGAACTCGCTGCACGAGCGGCTGGTCGCGGCCTGGAAGCGGCAGGCCCCGCTGCTGCCGCCCGGTGCGCCGGTGCACTTCGCGCACTCCTCGGGCGACGAGCTCGGCGAGGACCTGATGACCGTCGCCTACCTGGAGGAGACGGCCCAGCAGGCGGGCCTCGCGACCGTCGCCGTCCCCGTGGAGGAGATCGGCTGGGACCGGCTCTCGGGCCGCTTCGTCGACCAGCGGCTGCGCTTCGTGCGGGCCTGCTTCAAGCTCTACCCGTGGGAGTGGCTGGCCACCGACGACTTCGGCCCGCACGTCCTGGACACCCTCGACAACGGCGGCGGCACCGGCTCCACCCTCTGGATCGAACCCGCCTGGAAGATGTTGCTCTCCAACAAGGCGCTGCTGGCGATCCTGTGGGAGCTCTACCCGGGCCACCCGAACCTGCTGCCCGCCTACCTGGACGGGCCGCGCGAGCTGGCGCACACCCGCGGTTACGCCGCCAAACCGCTGCTGGGCCGGGAGGGCGCCGGCGTCACCCTGCACCGGCCGGGCGACGAACCGGTGCTGCGCGGACCCGACGACCCGTGCTGCTACCAGGAGTTGGCGCCGCTGCCGGACTTCGACGGCAACCGGGTGGTGCTGGGTGCCTGGGTCGTCGAGGACGAGGCGGCCGGCCTCGGCATCCGCGAGTCGGCGGGCCCGGTCACGGACGAGTACGCCCGTTTCCTCCCCCACGTGATCCGCTGAGCCGGTCCCTCCCGTGTGATCCGCTGGGCCGGTCCCTCCCACGTGATCCGCTGAGCCGGTCCCTCCCGTGGGATCCGCTGGGCTGGTCCCACGTGATCCGCTGGGCTGGTCCCTCCCACGTGATCCGCTGAGCCGGTCCTTCCCACGTGATCCGCTGGGCCGGCCCCTCCCACCTGATCCCCCGGGCCGGACGGGCCGGCGCGGGGCTCGGTACGGACCTGGCACAGCGAGCGGCCAGGGCCTCGCACCCGCCGCCGGCCGCCCGCTGCCCGTCCACCGCCCCCGCAGGCCCCCCGTCACGCCGTTCCCTCACACCATCCCGGCGGGTCCTTCCGTCACGCCTCCAGGACGCTCCGCAGCCGTTCCAGCCCCCAGTCCAGGTCCTCCTTGCTGATCATCAGTGGCGGCGCGAGCCGGATCGTCGCGCCGTGGGTGTCCTTGACCAGCACTCCGCGCGCCATCAGCTGCTCGGAGACCGCGCGCCCGGTGCCGCGGGACGGGTTGATGTCCACGCCCGCCCACAGTCCGCGGCCGCGCACCGCGTCCACCGCCCCGCTGGCCACCAGCAGCCCCAGCTCGCTGTGCAGGTGCTCGCCCAACTCCGTGGCCCGTTCCTGGAATTCGCCGGTCCGCAGCATCGCGATCACCTCCAGCGCGACCGCGCAGGCCAGCGGGTTCCCGCCGAACGTCGAGCCGTGCTCGCCCGGCGCGAAGACGCCCAGGACCTCGCGCGAGGACACCACCGCCGACACCGGCACCACCCCGCCGCCCAGCGCCTTGCCGAGCACGTACACGTCGGGCACCACGCCCTCGTGCTCACAGGCGAAGGTCCGGCCCGTGCGGCCCAGCCCGGACTGGATCTCGTCGGCGACGAACAGCACGTTCCGCCGCCGGGTCAGCTCGCGCACGCCCGCCAGATAGCCGGGCGGCGGCACCCGTACGCCCGCCTCGCCCTGGATCGGCTCCAGCAGCACCGCGACGGTCCGCTCGTCGACCGCCGCCTCCATCGCGGCCAGGTCGCCGTAGGGGACGATCTCGAAACCGGGGGTGTACGGGCCGAAGCCCTCGCGGGCCTCGGGGTCGTTGGAGAACGAGACGATGGTGGTGGTCCGGCCGTGGAAGTTGCCCTCCGCGACGACGATCTTCGCCCGGCCGTCCGGGACGCCCTTGACCTGGTAGCCCCATTTGCGGGCGGTCTTCACCGCGGTCTCCACCGCCTCGGCGCCGGTGTTCATCGGCAGCACCAGTTCCATCCCGCACAGCTCGGCCAGCCGGGTGCAGAAGTCGCCGAACCGGTCGTGGTGGAAGGCGCGTGAGGTGAGGGTGACCCGTTCCAGCTGGGCGCGGGCGGCGGCCAGCAGCCGCGGGTGGCCGTGCCCGAAGTTCAGCGCGGAGTACCCGGCGAGCATGTCCAGGTAGCGCCGGCCCGTCACGTCCGTCATCCAGGCACCCTCGGCGGTCGCCACGACCACCGGGAGCGGGTGGTAGTTGTGCGCGCTGTGGGCTTCGGCGGCGGCGAGGGCGGCGGCGATGCCGGGTTCCGTGGACGTCACCGTGACTCCGTTCCGGTAGGCCGTACGGGGCGTATGGAGTGAGGTACCCCATATGCCCCTCTATATTGCCCCGCACACGGTTCGTCCGGAAGCCACCGGAGCAGTCGGGTGCTCCCTGTGCCGGGTCGTGGCGCAGAACGCGTGTTCCCGGCACCGGGCCGCGCACGGCCGTCTAGACTCGGCGGTGCGCATCGCGACTGGCGTACGGGGAAACGACCCCGAGGGAGCGCTGCGTGGCCACCACCACGAGGTGTCGCCCCGCCTGGGCACCCCGGGACCACGACCGGACCACCGATCGACCGCCCCGGAGGACGCCATGTCACTTCCGCAGTCCGCGCACGCCCAGTCCGCGCACCCGCAGTCCGCATCCCTCTCCCATCCCGCGCTGAGCGCCGCCGACCCCGAACTGGCCGCGCTGGTCGGCGCCGAGGAGCAGCTCCAGGCCGACACGCTGCGGCTGATCCCCAGCGAGAACTACGTCTCCGCAGCCGTCCTGGAAGCCACCGGCACGGTGCTGCAGAACAAGTACAGCGAGGGATACCCGGGCCGTCGCTACTATGAAGGCCAGCAGAACATCGACCTCGTCGAGACCCTGGCCGTCGAGCGCGCCAAGGCCGTCTTCGGTGTCGAACACGCCAACGTCCAGCCGTACTCGGGCTCGCCCGCCAACCTCGCCGCCTACCTCGCGTTCGCCGAACCGGGCGACACCGTGCTCGGCATGTCACTGCCGATGGGCGGCCACCTCACGCACGGCTGGGGCGTCTCGGCGACCGGCACGTGGTTCCGCGGGGTCCAGTACGGCGTACGCGCCGACACCGCGCTGATCGACTTCGACGAGGTGCGCGACCTCGCCCGCAAGGAACGCCCGAAGATCATCTTCTGTGGTGGTACGGCCGTTCCGCGCACCATCGACTTCGCCGCGTTCGGCGAGATCGCCCGCGAGGTCGACGCCGTCCTCGTCGCGGACATCGCGCACATCGCCGGGCTGGTCGCGGGCGGCGCCCACCCGTCGCCCGTCCCGCACGCGGACGTCATCTCCACCACCACGCACAAGACCCTGCGCGGGCCGCGCGGCGCGATGCTGATGTCCCGGGCGAGCCACGCCAAGGCCGTCGACAAGGCCGTCTTCCCCGGTCTGCAGGGCGGGCCGCACAACCACACCACGGCCGCCATCGCGGTCGCCCTGCGCGAGGCCGCCGCCCCGACCTTCCGGGAGTACGCGCACGCCGTCGTCGCCAACGCCAAGGCGCTCGCCGAGGCGCTGCTGGCCCTCGGCTACGACCTGGTCTCCGGCGGCACCGACAACCACCTGGTGCTGATCGACCTCACCTCGAAGGACGTCCCCGGCAAGGTCGCCGCCAAGGCGCTGGACCGGGCGGGCATCGTCGTCAACTACAACACCGTCCCCTTCGACCCCCGTAAGCCCTTCGACCCCTCCGGCATCCGCATCGGCACCCCGGCCCTCACCTCCCGCGGCCTGGGCACGGACCGGATGCCGCAGGTCGCGGAGTGGATCGACCGCGGCGTCCAGGCCGCGGCGAAGGGCGACGAGGACGCCCTCACGGCGATCCGCACCGAGGTCGCCGACCTGATGGCGGCCTACCCGGCACCGGGCCTGGCCGTCGGGGAGTAACCACCGGGGCGTAACCGTGGGGGAGCAACCGCCGGGATGCCCGATGGGAGTACCCGCCGGGAATAGCCGCCCCCACCTGCACGTTGTGGCCCCGCAGGGGGCCTCGCCATCCCCTAGGGGATGCGTTCGACCACCCCCTGCGGGATCACCCCTACGAACCCCCGCCCTCCCCCCACCCCTCACCCCCAACCCACCCCACCCCCGCCCCCGAGGCCCGCCGCCCACCCCCGCGCCCACCGGACGCCCTACCGCTCCCCGCGACCTGAGACAATCAGTCCATGGCTCTCGATCGTCCTCGTGTGCTCTCCGGTATCCAGCCCACCGCCGGCTCCTTCCACCTCGGCAACTACCTCGGCGCGGTGCGCCAGTGGGTGGACCTCCAGGAGTCCCACGACGCCTTCTACATGGTCGTCGACCTCCATGCGATCACCGTTCCGCAGGACCCGGCGGAACTGCGCCGCAACACCCGGATCGCGGCGGCCCAGCTGCTCGCGGCCGGCCTCGACCCGGAGCGCTGCACGCTCTTCGTCCAGAGCCACGTGCCCGAGCACGCCCAGCTCGCCTGGGTCATGAACTGCGTCACCGGCTTCGGCGAGGCCTCCCGGATGACCCAGTTCAAGGACAAGTCGGCCAAGCAGGGCGCGGACCGCACCACCGTCGGTCTGTTCACCTACCCCGTGCTGATGGTGGCCGACATCCTCCTCTACCAGGCCGATCAGGTCCCGGTCGGCGAGGACCAGCGCCAGCACCTGGAGCTGACCCGCGACCTCGCGGACCGCTTCAACACCCGCTTCGGCGACACCTTCGCGATCCCCAACCCGTACATCCTCAAGGAGACGGCGAAGATCTTCGATCTTCAGGACCCGTCGATCAAGATGAGCAAGTCGGCGTCCTCGCCCAAGGGCATCATCGACCTGCTCGACGACCCCAAGGTCACCGCGAAGAAGGTGAAGAGCGCCGTGACGGACACCGACACGGTGATCCGCTTCGACCGCGAGGCCAAGCCGGGCGTCAGCAACCTCCTCAGCATCCTCTCCACCCTCACCGGCACCGCCGTCCCGGACCTGGAGAAGTCCTACGAGGGCAAGATGTACGGCGCCCTCAAGACGGATCTGGCCGAGGTGATGGTCGATTTCGTCACACCGTTCCGGGACCGTACGCGGGAATTCCTCGACGACCCCGAAACGCTGGACTCCCTGCTGGCCAAGGGCGCGGAGAAGGCCCGCGCGGTCGCCGCGGAGACCCTCGCCACCACCTACGACCGGCTCGGACTCCTGCCGGCCAAGCACTGACGGAACGGTCCGCGCGGCCCGCCCCGGCCGGCCGCGCGGACCCCGCCGGGGCCGCCGCCCCCACTCATGGGGGCACAACGGCCCGGCCGTCCGAGGGCCGGGGACGCTCCCCCTCCGGGGTGCGCACCCGGCACACTAAGAGGGTGCGCGAGCGCGCCGCACACACGTCAGGAGGGAGAAGCCAGTGGGGACCGTAACGCTGGGCGTTTCGATCGCGGTCCCGGAGCCGTACGGCAGCTTCCTCCAGCGGAAGCGCGCCGGCTTCGGGGACCCCGCCGCACACGGCATCCCCACCCACATCACCCTCCTCCCGCCCACGGAGGTCCAGGCCGACGCGCTGCCCGCCATCGAGCGCCACCTGGCCGGGGTCGCGGCCGTCTCCCGCCCCTTCCCGCTCCGGCTGGAGGGCACCGACACCTTCCGCCCGCTCTCCCCGGTCGTCTTCGTGAAGGTCACCGAGGGCGCGGCCGGCTGCACCGCCCTCCAGGCCCGGGTGCGCGCCGCCTCCGGCCCGTGCGCCCGTGAGCTGCAGTTCCCGTACCACCCCCATGTGACGGTCGCGCACGGCATCGCCGAGGACGCCATGGACCGCGCCCGGGCCGAGCTCGCGGACTTCTCCGCGACGTGGACGATCGCCGGGTTCGCCCTCTACCAGCAGGGCGCGGACGCCGTCTGGCGCCTGGAGCGCGAGTACCCCTTCGGCCCGCAGGCCCCCGCCGTCCCCCGCCAGGCCGTCGACCTCTCCCGCCCCCCGGCCCCTTCCTGCTGAGACACACCATCCGCGCGGTCTGCCGCCGGGCGTCTCCCGGTGTGCGGCCCTCTCGTGTCGCGTGGCGGTGCTTTCCTGTCGTGTGGCGGTCCTCTTCTGTCCTGCGACGGCCCTCTCCTGGTGTGCGGCGGCCTCTCTCCTGGCGTGCGGCGGCCGTCGGCCGGATGCACCGGGGCGTTACAAGGCACCGGATGCGCGCAGGCCGTTACGGGCACCGGATGCGCGGAGGCCGTTACGGGGTAGTCGGACTTTAGGGTTCCGGATCACCGGGGTGACCGCCTGCTGTACGTACGAGGGGAACGTCGTGGACTGGTTGAGGAAACTGCCGGTGGTCGGCCCGGCCGTCGGCTGGCTGATGACCACTCACCTCTGGCACGCCTACGAACGCATGCTCCGGGTGCACTGGACCCGGCTCGCCGCCGCGATCACCTTCACCAGCTTCGTCGCCCTCTTCCCGCTGCTCACCGTGGGCGCCGCGATCGGCGCCGCGCTGCTCAGCGACAGCGATCTGCACAAGCTGGAGGTCAAGGTCGCCGAGCAGCTCCCCGGCATCTCCGGGCAGATGGACATCGCCGGGCTCGTCGCCAACGCCACCACGATCGGTCTGGTCGCCGGTGCCGCGCTGCTGTTCACCGGCATCGGCTGGGTCGACTCGCTGCGCGACTGCCTGCGCGCCGTATGGGAGAAGGGCGACGACGACACCAACTTCTTCGTCGGCAAGCTCCGGGACGGCGCGCTGCTGCTGGGGCTCGGCGGGGTCGCCCTGCTCTCGTTCGCCTGCTCGGCCTTCGCGTCCTCGGCGGTCGGCAAGGCGGCGGACGCGCTCGGCCTGGCGGAGGGCGGCATCGGCACCGTACTGCTGTCCGCCGCCGGCTTCTGCATCGCCGTCCTCGCGGACTTCCTGCTGCTCGTCTACGTCCTGACCAAACTGCCCGGCGCCCACCCGCCGCGCAGCGCCGTGGTCATCGCCGGCCTCCTCGGCGCCATCGGCTTCGAACTGCTGAAGCTGCTGCTCAGCGGCTATCTGCAGGGCGTCGCCTCACGCAGCATGTACGGCGCTTTCGGCACCCCGATCGCGCTGCTGCTGTGGATCAACTTCACCGCGAAGCTGCTGGTGTACTGCGCCTCGTGGACGGCCACGGCGGGGGAGGAGACGAACGGGGCGCCCGGGGCGGAGGAATCCGGCGACGCGGGGCCGGGGGCCGCCCAAGCGGCGGCGGGCGCCGCATAGCCCCCGCCCCACCGGCTCACCTCGCCCGCCGACTCACTCCCCGCCCCCGCTGACTCACTCCACCTCGCAGGCTCACTCGCCCCGCAGGCTCGCTCCGCCCGTCGGCTCACTCCGCCCCGCTGACTCACTTCGTGGCGCGGCGCCGGCGCACCACCAGTGCCACCGCGCCCAGCACCACCACCGCACCGCCGGTGATCCCCACCGCGGTCCAGGTGCTGCCCGAGCCGGTGCTGTCCAGCGCCGCCTGGGTGCTCCCCTGCCCGCCCTTGTGGCGCTTGCCCTGGGCGCTCACCGCGCCGGTGCCGTCGTCCTCGCTGCGCGGCCCGACCAGCCGGCCGACCGGCTCGACCTTGTCGGCCGCCGCGAACCCCCAGTCGAGCAGCTTGGCGGCCTCGCGGTAGGCCTCGTTGTGCACCGCCTTCTCCGGGTGCATGACGGTGACCAGCAGCTTGCGGTCACCGCGCTGCGCCATGCCGGTGAAGGTCGACCCGGCGTTGGTGGTCGAGCCGTTCTTCACGCCCGCGATCCCGGGGTAGGGCTTGATGTCGTAGTCGCCGCTGAGCAGGCGGTTGGTGTTCTGGATCCCGAACGTCGCGCGCTTGCCGTCCTTGCCCTTGTCCCCGGGGAACTGGGCGCTCGCGGTCGAGCAGTACTCGCGGAAGTCGGCGTTCCGCAGCCCGGCCCGGGCGAACAGGCTCAGGTCGTACGCGCTGGAGACCTGCCCCGGCGCGTCGTAACCGTCCGGCGTGACGACGTGCGTGTCGTTGGCGTTCAGTTCCTTCGCGTGCCGCTGCATCTGCGAGACGGTGGTCTTCGTCCCGCCGTTCATCGCCGAGAGGGTGTGCACCGCGTCGTTCCCGGAGCGCAGGAAGACCCCGAGCCACAGGTCGTGGACCGTGTAGGTCAGGTTCTCCTTTATCCCGACCAGGCTGCTGCCCACGCCCATGCCCGCGAGGTCGGCGGGCTTGACCGTGTGCTTCTGGTTCTTCGGGAACTTCGGCATGACGGTGTCCGCGAACAGCATCTTCAGCGTGCTGGCGGGCGCCAGTTGCCAGTGCGGGTTCTTCGCGGCCAGCACCTTGCCGGTCGCGGCGTCCGAGACGATCCAGGACCGGGCGGTCAGCGCGTCCGGCCCCGGCAGCTTCGGCGCACCGGGCTTCAGCTGCACCTGTACGCCGGGCGTGCCCAGCCGCTCCCCGCCGATCTGCGACATCTTGGCCGGCGGCGCGGGGGCCTTGGGGTCCTTCTGGTCGGCGTACGCGGTGCCGGCCAGCAGCGGAGAGGTCAGCAGCCCGGAGACGGCCAGTGCGGCGGCGGCACGCAGGGACCGGCCGCGACGCACCGCGGCGCGCCCGGCAGCACCGGCGGCACGGGCAGTACCGGCGGCACCGGCGGCACGGGAGGCTCCGGCGGCGCCGGCCGGACCGGACGTGCCGGACGCATCGAGGGCGTCCGGGGCGCCGGGGGACGTGGAGGGGCGGGCAGGGACGGAAGCCGTGAAAGCACTGAAGGTCGTCGGCACGTCGCTGAACGTACCCCTCTTCGCCCCGGTCGCCGACAGCACCCCACGGAAGAGTGCCCCTCCCGACGGCCGGATGGAGCCGCTGCCCATACTGGAACCCATGAAGCTCTCTCGCCCCGTGTCCTGGTTCCTGCTCGCCTTCGGGGTCTGGAGCTGGTTCATCTGGATCACTTTCGTCAAAAACCTCTGCAAGGACGGGAGCGGTCTGGCCTTCAACGACGCCGGCGACCCGACCGCGTACTTCTGGGTCCATCTGCTGCTGGCCGTGACGTCCTTTCTGTTGGGGACGGCAATCGGCGTGATCGGGTTCCGTGGCGTACGGGCCCTGCGCCGCGCGGCGGCGGACAAGTAGAGGCGGCGAACAAGTAGAGGCGGGGGACAAGTAGAGGCGGGGGACAAGCGGAGGCGGGGGACAAGTAGCGGACGGGACGGCTCCGGCGAACTCCCGGGGACGGACCGGCTGCTCGGTCCGCGCCGCCCCGCCAGGACCCCTCGGCCCGCCGTCGCCCCGCCCTGTTCAGCCCGCGGCCTACTCACCCTCCGTGAACCGCCGTAATCATCCCGGAATGTGAGCGATTCGTCGCGAGGAATTTTGCTGCGGGGTTTTCCCAGATCCGCTTCCTCCGGTCACAATCACCAGGCGACTTCCCCCGTCTCATGCGGACCCGGCGCTACCCGGGTGCGGTCACGGCTGCCCTGCCGTGCGCCGTCCCCGGCCCCGGGTGCCGCCCGTACGGGGTGGGTGCTTTCGGATGCGTGAAGGAGATGATCTCCCGTCGAGGAGGCATGTAGGTGGAAGGAAGGCTGTCCATGACGTCGGACGCGCGTGGTGAGGTCGAGGCGTTCATCCTGGGGGACCGGTTCTCCTGCCTGGCGGGCCGTTCGGCCTGGCGCCAGGGCGGCATCACACACCGGCACTATGACGTGCTGGGGAGCGAGGAGGCCGCCCGGCTGATGGCGCTCGATCTCGCGGAATTCGTCGGCTCGGCGGATTGGAGCGCCCGGTCCTTCACCAGCTTCATCGCCACCTTCGAGCAACCCCGCGGTGTGGACGAACTGCGCTTCGAGGAACTCCTCTGGCAGCAGCTCCAGCTCCTCCACGAGCAGGACGCGGAGAACCACCAGTGGGCGGCGGGCTATGCCTCGGACCCGCAGGCCCGGGAATTCGCGTACAGCGTGGCCGGACACCCGTTCTTCGTGATCGGCCTGCACGAGACCCACCGCCGCTGGGGCCGCCGTCCGCCCTTCCCGATGCTCGCCTTCAACTCCCACGAGCAGTTCACCCGCATCAAGGGCGCGGGAATGTGGGACCGCCTGGCGGAAAAGATACGCAAGCAGGACATCAAGCTGCAGGGCGATATCAATCCGAATTTGCAGGAATACGAGGAGCTTTCCGAGGCCCGCCGCTATTCCGGCCGCCCCAAGCCCGCGGAATGGCAGTGCCCGTTCGTTCCCGTGCCCGCCCCGGCAACCGTCTCCGCCTCCGGCGAGGCGGGCCCGGCCCGGGAAGGCGATCTGGACCGGGGCCGGGATCTGGACCGTGATCTGGACCGCGATCTGGACCGGGAACTGACTCCCTCGGGGGCCTGAGCGAGGCGCGTGGGGCGGGTCTGAGTGAGGCGCGTGAGGCGGGGCTGAGCGGGGCGCGTGGAACGGGGCTGAGCGAGGCATGTGAGTGTTGAGCGAAGCGCGTGGGGGCGGGACGACCGGGTGCCCGGCGGCCTGCCCCTGCCGGGCGCCGCTTCCCCATCCCGCCGGTCGCCCCTTCCTCGTTCCGATTCCCGTTCCGAGGGGCGCCGCTTTCCCCTCCCCGCCGGGTGCCGGTGCGCCGCTGCCGGCCGGGCGCCCGATAGCGTGCTCGCCCGGGACGTCTGGAGTTCCCGGGACGTCTGGAGCCCCGGGGATGCCTGGTGCTCCCGGGGCACCTGAGGCTCCCGGGATACCGAGGTATTCGGGACACCGGAAGTATCCGGGACACCGGAGGTATACGGGCCACCGGAGGCCTTCAGGGCACTGAGGGCTCCGGACAACGGCCTCCGGACAACGGCCTCCGAACAACGGCCTCCGGACAACTGAAGCTAGGGAGACGCGGTGGTCTTTGCCCTGATCGCGGTGCCGGTCCTCGGCCTGTTCTTCGGCGTGCACCGCTACGTGTGGTGCCGCCTGGTCCGCGACACCACCGCACCCGGCAGCCGGGCCCGCCGCGCCGGCACCGCCGCCGCCTTCGCCCTCCCGCTGCTCTCCCTCGGCGCCCTCCTCGCCGGCCGGGCCGGCGTCCCCTTCGTGCTCCAGCAGATGCTGGCCTGGCCCGGGTACCTCTGGCTGGCCCTGCTGCTGTACCTCGTCCTGGCACTGCTGGCCGGCGAGATCGTACGGGCGGTGGGCCTGCGGCTCCTCCGGGGGCGGGAGGCACCGGCGACTCCGGCCCCCGCCACCCTCCCGGTCCCGTCCCCCTCCCGCTCACCGGAGGGACCCGAAGTACCCGAGGGCTGCGAAGCCCCCGACGGCCCCCGCGCGGCCACCTCGTCGCCCCCTGTACCCACCCCCTCCTCCGCCCCCACCCTTCTGCCGCCCCGTACCCCCGCGCTGCCCCCGCTCCCCACCCCGCCCCGACGGCTCTTCCTCGCCCGGGCGGTGGCCGCCGGTGCATCCCTGGCCGCCACGGCCGCCGTCGGGTACGGGACCGCGACCACCTTCCGCGGCCCGTCCGTGAAGCGGGTGACGGTACCGCTGGCCAAACTGCCGCGCGCCGCCCACGGATTCCGCATCGCCGTGGTGAGCGACATCCACCTGGGACCGATCCTCGGCCGCGCACACACCCGGCGCGTCGTCGACACGGTCAACCGCACCTCTCCCGACCTGATCGCCATCGTCGGCGACCTGGTCGACGGCAGCGTCGCCGACCTCGGCCCGGCCGCGGAGCCCCTGCGCGACCTGCGCGCCCGCCACGGTGCGTACTTCGTCACCGGCAACCACGAGTACTACTCGGGCGCCGCCCAATGGGTGGACCACGTACGCGAGTTGGGCATCCATCCGCTGGAGAACGCGCGGACCGCCCTGCCCGGCTTCGATCTCGCGGGTGTCAACGACCTCGCCGGTGCGACCGAACACGCCGGCCCCGACTACGACCTGGCGCTGGGTGACCGCGACCCGACCCGCGCCGTCGTCCTCATGGCGCACCAGCCGGTCACCATCCACGACACCGTGCGGTACGGGGTGGACCTCCAGCTCTCCGGCCACACCCACGGCGGCCAGATGTGGCCCTTCACCTACGTCGCCGAGGCCACGAACCCGACCGTCGCGGGCCTGGAGCGCTACGGCGACACCCAGCTGTACGTGACCCGCGGCGCCGGGGCCTGGGGGCCGCCCGTACGGCTGGGCGCACCCCCGGACGTCACGGTGGTCGAACTGGCCGCCCTGCGCGCATGACCGGCGGGCATGACTGGCGGGCATGACCGGTGGGCGTGACCGGCGGCCGTGATCACCTTCGGTCCTGATCGCCCCGGTCTTGATCACCTTCGGTCGGAGCGGGGAGCAGGTTGCGCCCGCAGGTAACAACCCCTCTACAAAGTGCGGCACCATCCTGCGCTAAATCGGACAGATCATGACTTTCGATCTTGCATCGAAGGCACCCAACTCCCTAGTATTTATTGACTTTATGTTGCCCTTAGCGACGGCTTCACGGGGCGGTGCGTGGGGAACGGGCCGGGCAGACGGGGAACGGGGAGAAGGAATGAGCGAGCGCTTCAGGGTCGATCTCGACGAACTGGACAGCGTGGTGCGCCAACTCCGCCACCTTCGAGGCGACATGGACGAACCCAGCCAGAAGGTGAAATACAGCACGACCATTCCGAAGTCGGCGTTCGGCGTGAATTTCCTTGAGGCGGGCGACCTCGCGAAGGCCCATGACGACATGCAGTCGTACATGTCGCAGGTCATCAACGCGCTCCAGGACCTCATCCACAAGTTCGGCGAGAAGACGGAAGCCAGCCGCGGCGCGTACGAGGACCAGGAGCACCAGACGAAGACCTCGATGAATGGCTGAGCACCACTCGGGGACGCGTGCACGAAGGGCGGAGATGGAGATGAAGGGGGGCCTGCATGGTTGACGCCAAGCAGGAGTACGACAGCGCCAAGGCGATGGAACAGCAGCGCAAGAACCACGAGCGGGAAGAGCGGCTGAAGTCGTTCAAGGGCCAGCGCCTCACCCCTCGGTCTCCGTCCGACTTCCATCACCACGGCATCAACGCGCTCCGCGCCATGATCGAGCACGCCAGCCCCGAGGCGATCGAGACCTCTGGTCACCACTGGCGCGCCTCCGCCGACCGTCTGGGCGGCGAGGACGGCCGCGGCGGCATCCGCAAGGCCTTCATGGACGCGGTCGACCACGCCTCGGCGCACTGGGAGGGGTCGGCGGCGCAGGCGTTCCGCAGGGAAGCCGGCAAGGTGCTGGAGAAGATCGATCGGACGTATCAGCTTTCCCGGAATGTGGAATCCACGCTGATCGGTTCGAGGACATCCGGGCCGGAAGTCGGTGTTGCCCACAATCTTCGCGAAGCCAAGAAGGCCATGTCGAAGATCCATGACCCGGGGGTCGTGGACCGGGCGACCGACGAGAGCGGCGACGACAGTCAGTTCAAGCGGGACATGGCGAACCCCAAGATGGACACCCGCATGGCGCTGGAGCTCAACCGGGACAACCTGTCCCTGAGCAAGGAGCGTCAGGTCGAGGCGGTCATCGTGATGGATGAGCTGGCGGCCAACTACGACGGCCACGGCGGCATCCTCAGGGAAGACACCGACCCCGCCGGTCCCACCGGCGACTGGCCCAAGCAGCCGTCGACGCACACGCCGCCGCCTCCGGTGCGCATGCCGGTCACGGGCGGCACCCACCCGCATCAGTCCGCGATGCCGAAGATGCCGAACGGGGCAGGCGGCGGCGCCGTTCCCGAAGGGTTCGACGCACCCAAGCTGCACCGCCCCGACGTGCCGGTGACCACCGGTCTCGACAGCGTGCAGGGTGGCACCCTCGCCCCGCCGACGGGCGGCGGCACCTTCAGCGGTGGGACCACCGGCGGCAGCCACGGCGTGACCGGCGGTACGGGGGGTTTCCCCGGCGGTGCGGTCCCGCCCGGTGTCGTCGGCATGCCCGGCGGCATGGGCGGATCCCGGGGCGCCGGCGGTGCCGGCGGGATGCGCGGCGGCATGCCGGGCGCCGGAGCAGCCGGCAAGACGGGCGGCCTCAAGGGCGCGGCCGGGCGCAGCGGGCCGCAGGCGCGTACCCGTGGCGGACTGGTCGGCAAGCCGGGCGGTCCCGCGGGCGGTGCCAAGCAGGGCGGCTCGGGCCTGCACCGCAGCCGCGGTGGCAAGCAGGCGGGCATGATGGGCGCCGCCGCAGCGAAGGGCAAGGGCAAGGAGAAGGAGCGCACCACCGGACAGCGCCCCGACTACCTCGTCGAGGACGAGGAGACCTGGAACCCGCAACGTAACGTTGCCCCTCGCGTCATCGAGTAGGCCGACGATAACGTCGCATGCGGCCAACGAGGAAAGGCCCCGCACTCCCATGTGTGCGGGGCCTTTCCTCAGGCGGAACAAGGCCGCCGGACAGCACAGCAAGAAGGAGCGAAGGATGAGGGTCACCCGAACACTGCGCGCGACGGTGGGTGCTGCGCTGACCGGAGCACTGCTGCTGTCCGCGGGCGGGACCGCCTCCGCGGACCAGGTCCGAAAGGCCCAGTGGCCGCTGGAGGCGTTCGGGGCCCAGCAGCTCTGGAAGGAGGCCACCGGCAAGGGCGTGACGGTGGCCGTGCTCGACAGCGGCTTCCGTACGACGCACCAGGACCTGACGGGCCAGTTCCTTCCCGGGCCGGACTTCGGCAAGGCGACGGAGGCCGAGGGCGCCAAGCACCTCAAGCCGAACGAGGACATCCGCGACCACGGCACCGCGATGGCCGGGATCATCGCGGGGCACGGTCACGGGCCGGGAGGTTCCGAAGGCGTCAAGGGGCTGGCACCCGACGCCAAGATCCTTCCTGTCCCGGAGTACAAGAACTCCGGACAGGCCACGCGATGGGCTGTGGATCATGGTGCAGACGTGATCAACATGTCCTATGGCGGCGATCTCCAGGGCGACACCTGCGAATCCATCCACTACGCCCTCGACAAGGGTGTCGTGGTCGTGGCCGGCGTGGGTAACGACGGCTGGACGCACAAGAGTTACCCGGTCGGCTGCCCCGGGGCGATCGGTGTGGGCTCGGTCGACCAGTACGGCAAGGCGGCTGACGCCAACAACTACAACGCGGACACCGACCTGCTCGCGCCCGGTGAGAAGGTCGCCGTCGCCATGGGCAAGAGCGACCACGACTACGACACCGCAGCGAACGGCAGTTCCGCCGCCACCGCCTACGTATCGGCCGCCGCGGCCCTGCTCAAGCAGAAGTTCCCCGACCTCACCCCCGGCCAGATCGCCAACCGCCTGGTGAAGACCGCCGGTCTCGCGCAGGCCGAGAAGGCCAAGCACCTCAAGCTCCCGGACGCCCACTACGGTTACGGCTTCATCCAGCCCGGTCCCGCCCTGCGCCAGGACATCCCCGCCGGTCCGGCGGCCGGCCCGCTGCCGATGCCGAAGGGCAAGTACTCCGACACGGCCGCCGACAAGGGCTCCGACCCCAATCCCCCCATGGGCGGCAAGCAGACCGCCCTGCTCATCGGCGGCATCGCCCTCGGTGTCCTGGTCGTTGCCGGCATCGTGATCGGCATCGTGGTCGCCGTGCGCCGCCGCAACTCGCGCAATCAGGCGTGGGGCTGAGCTTCCACTCCGTACACTGCCGCGGCCGTTCCGCTCCGGAGCGGCCGCGGCGCATTTCTCAACCGGTCTGGCCCCAAGGAGGACGGCAGTCTTCCCGAGGACCCGGTCCGGCAGGGCACGATCGCGGTAACGGGCCCCGGCGCGGCAGCCGACACGGCGAAGGACCCGTTCGGTTGATGGCAGCCGACCCGGAAGGAGAATGTCTTGGCGCACGATTCGCGTACACCGGCACCGCCGCTTGAGGCTCCGGACACGGCGGAGGTGTTGAAGACTCATTACCGTGCTCTGACCGGACTCATCGCCTTGCGTCTGCTGGTCTCCGCGCTTCTTGTGGCAATCCCGGTCGTGTTGGCCCATGTGACGGGCTCGAACTCGATTTTCCTTACCCTGCCCGTCGTTGCCGGTGTCTTCCTCTTCATCTTCACCCTGTACCGGGTCATTCACGGAATCCGTGGACCCCAGTGCGCGCGAGTACTCCGCAGCTATCCGCTGGAGTTCCACCCCCGGGTGGTCAAGAAGCGTGAGCGGTGGACCCGGTACGGCAATGTCTTCGAGATCCGCGTGACGACGCGCGGGCAGCACGGGGCGCCGCTGATGCTGGCGGTCCACGCGGCCGGACGCCGGCGCTGGCCGGAGGGTACGGAAGAAGGGGCGTGGGTCGCCGGTGACCTGGCCTTCGGCGGTGTGTTGGTGGTGCCCGGGAGCAAGGCGATGTTCTTCCTGAAGCCGGCGGACTGGGAAAAGTACGCCGGGCGACGTGCGGAGGCCGGCCCCGAGCGTCTCGCACGAGCGGAGCAGGCGAAGCTCACGCACCGGACGAAGCGTGCGGTGATGATGCGGCCGGGGGCCTGATCCCTGATCCCTGATCGACACCTGCGTGCGCGGCGGGAAATTCGGACGACGGGGCCGCATCACCGCTGTTAGCTTCGGGTGTTATGGACCCCGTAGGTGAAAAAGCGATACGTGCCTCCTTTGTGAATTGCTCGAAGGGGGAGGCGAGCCGGATCAATCTGCCGGTGGGGCTGGCCGGACTGCCGTGGGGGGATCTGGACTTTCTGGGGTGGCGCGATCCCGGGGCGCCGGACCGGAGTTATCTGGTGGCGCCGCGCGGCGACGGGCTCATCGGCGTCACTCTCAGGGTGCCGCAGGGGGTGCGGCGGAGTTTCACCAAGACGACGGTCTGTTCGGTCTGCATGACCGGGCACCCGGGGTCGGGGGTCAGTCTGCTGGCCGCGCGGCGGGCCGGTCCGTCCGGGCGGCAGGGAAACACCGTCGGCACGTACCTCTGCGCCGACCTCGCGTGTTCCCTCTACGTACGCGGGCGCAAGCGGTCCCAGCTCGCCGGGCGGCACGAGGAGACGCTGCCGCTGGAGGCGCGGATCGAGCGCACGGTGCGCAACCTGGACGAGTTTCTCGACAAGGTGCTGGAGGGCTGAACCGGGGGAGGGAGCGAGGGCGGGTGAGGGAGTGCCCTCGCGCGCCCTCACCCGTCTTCGCGCGTTCTCACCGCACGCCCTCACCCGTCTTCGCGCGTTCTCACCGCACGCCCTCACCCGTCTTCGCGCGCCCTCACCACACGCCCTCGCCGCACGTCACGGGTTCTGGAACAGGACCTCCGGGTCGGCCACGGACGGGCCGTTCAGCGGACGAACGTCAGGAGAGTCGGCAACGGCGCTCGCGGGTACCGGAGTGCCGTCTCGCAGCGGCGCGCGCGGTTACCGGAGTGCCGTCTCACAGTCCGTGCTTGGCTCGCAGTCCGTGCTTGGCTCACAGGCCGTGCTTGGTCAGGAAAGTGTGGATCAACTCCTGCCACTCCGCGGGCCGTTCGACCATCGGGAGGTGGCCGGTGGCGATCTCCGCGTACTCGGCGCCGGGGATGTGGTCGGCCAGGTAACGGGAGTGGGACGGGTGCAGCAGGGTGTCCAGCGTGGTGGCGATGACCAGCGTGGGCACGGTGATCGTGGGCAGGTCGGCGGTGGTGTCCAGGACGCGTACCAGCGCGGCCTGTTCGGCGGAGCCGGCGGGCCACAGGGACGGGTCGGGGGCCAGGACGGCGGCGCGCTCGGTGGGGGAGAGGGCGTTGAACCGCTCGGGGGCCAGGCCGCCGAGGGCCCGGGCCTGGGCGAAGGCGGCGTGGTCCCCGCGCTCCAGGAGGCCCAGCCAGAGGTCGAGCCAGACCGTGGTCCGGGCGTCCGCCTTGGCGAGGCCGGCCGTCAGGACCAGTCCGCGGACCCGCTCGGGGTGCCGGGCCGCGGCCCGTACGGCCACGGCGGTGCCCATGGAGTAGCCGATCAGGGTGAAGGTGTCCATACCGGCCTCGGTGGCCTCGGCGACCAGGGCGTCGGCCAGGGCGTCCAGCTCCAACGGGCCGGTGACGCGCGGGGTGTGGCCCGAGCCGGGGTAGTCGGGGGCCACGACGTGGTGGCCGGTGGCGGTCAGGGTGGGGATGAGGCCGCCGTAGTTGCCCTCGACGCTGCCGGTCGCGCCGTGGGCCAGCAGGATGCCGGACCCGGCGGGATCACCGGCGACGGTGGTGGACAGCTTCGGAAGGGCGGTCGGGGATGCGGGAATCGATGCGGAAATCGATGCGGAAATCGATGCGGGAATCTGCGTCATGCGGAAGAGGTTGCAGTGTGACACCGGTGTCAAGGTCAAGTCGGTGCCGGGCCGTTCCGTTCGGCCCCGGTGCCGGAAGGGGGAGCGGATGCGGATCGGGGAGCTGGCGCGGCGTACGGGGGTCAGTACGCGGGTGCTGCGCTACTACGAGCAGCAGGGGTTGCTGAGTGCCGAGAGGGACGCGAACGGCTATCGCCGCTATCGGGGTGAGGAGGCGGTGGAGGCCGTACGGAGAGTGCGGGAGCTGCTCGCCGCGGGACTGAACACCGACGAGATCCGCGGGCTGCTGCCGTGCGCCCAGGGCGGTCCGGGCCTCACCCCGTGCGCGCTCTCGGCCGGGATCGTGGAGCGGAGGATGACCCAACTGGACGCGGAGATGGCCGAGTTGGCCCAGCGGCGGGCGGCCCTGGCGGCGTATGCGCAGGTCATGCGGAAGCGCCGGGAGGAGGACGCGGCACTGGCGACGATGGCCCTGCGCTCGGCCTGACGGGGCCGGGGCGCCCGCCCCTCAAGAAGGCCGTAAAGCTCCTTGCGTTCTTTCCGATTCTTCTTGCGCTTTCCGCTTGCCATGACCCGCCCGTCCGGCCGATCCTCGTGTGCACGCCGTTCGGGGGAGCGGTGGGGAAGCAGGGGGCTGCCGTGTTACGAGTGCACTTCACCGGGCAGGACTTGGCGCGTACGAGGGTGGCGGAGGGCGCCGACCCGCTCTGGGAGACCGCGCTGAGCCTGCAGATCCTGCGGGAGGACCGCGGCGAGCCGGCGCTGGCCGCCTGGCGGCAGCACGCGGTGCGGCACGGCCCCGGGCCGCTGCGGACCCTGTTCCCGCTGGTGCCGCTGCGCGGCTACTTCCCGGACTTCCTCACGCCCTACGCGGCGCTGGAGGGCGTCGAACCAGGGCTGGAGGCGGTGATGCGCACCCCGCGCACGCGGCTGCGCGCCGAGGTGGCGCTGCTGGCCGGGCACCGGGCGCTGCCGGGCGAGGCGCGCGGCATCGGGGAGGGCGAACCGGCCGCGCTGCGCCAACTGGCGCGCAGCCTGCGGACGTACCACCACCTGGCGGTCGCGCCGGCCTGGCCGCGGATCGCCGGACGGGTGGGCGCGGACCGGGCGTTGCGGGTGCACGCCCTGGCACAGTCCGGGGCGGAGGCGATGCTGCGGACGTTCGGGCCGGCTATGCGCTGGCGGCCGCCGGTGCTGGAGGTGGCGTACCCGGTGGAGCGGGAGCTGTTCCTCCAGGGGCGGGGGCTGGTGTTCGTGCCCTCGTACTTCTGCCGGGGCGTGCCCATCGCGCTGGTGGACGAGGCGCTGCCGCCGGTGCTGGTGTACCCGGCGGCCGAGCCGGAGGCGGCCGGGCACGCCGAAGGGCCCCGCTCCCGTGCGTACGGGGGCGGGGCCCTCGGGGATGTTCCGGCCCCGGCCGGCGTCCGGGCCGGGGCCCGGACGCCGGCCGGCGCTGAACGGCGGTGCTAGAAGCGCCGGGTGATCAGCGCCCGCTTGACCTCCTGGATGGCCTTGGTGACCTCGATGCCACGCGGGCAGGCCTCGGAGCAGTTGAAGGTCGTCCGGCAGCGCCAGACGCCGTCCTTGTCGTTGAGGATCTCCAGGCGCTGCTCGCCGCCCTCGTCGCGCGAGTCGAAGATGAAGCGGTGCGCGTTGACGATCGCCGCCGGGCCGAAGTACTGGCCGTCGTTCCAGAACACCGGGCACGAGGACGTGCAGGCGGCGCACAGGATGCACTTGGTGGTGTCGTCGAAGCGCTCGCGGTCCTCGGCGGACTGCCGGCGCTCACGGGTCGGCTCGTTGCCGGTCGTGATGAGGAAGGGCATCACATCGCGGTACGCCTGGAAGAACGGCTCCATGTCCACGACCAGGTCCTTGAGGACCGTCAGGCCCTTTATGGCCTCGACCGTGATCGGCTTCTCCGGGTTGATGTCCTTGATCAGCGTCTTGCAGGCGAGACGGTTGCGGCCGTTGATCCGCATGGCGTCCGAACCGCAGATGCCGTGGGCGCAGGAACGGCGGAAGGTCAGCGACCCGTCCAGTTCCCACTTGATCTTGTGGAGGGCGTCCAGGACGCGCTCCTTGGGGTCGATCTCCAGCTGGAAGTCCTGCCAGCTGGCCTCCTCGGAGACCTCCGGGTTGAACCGGCGGATCCGGAAGGTGACCGTGATGTACGGGGAGTCGGCGAAGCCGGGCTCGGGCTGGCCGGCCTCGGCCGCCTTGTCCAGGGTCGGGGTAGCCATCAGTACTTACGCTCCATCGGCTGGTAGCGGGTCTGCACGACCGGCTTGTAGTCGAGACGGATCGACTCGGCGCCGTCGTCGCCCACCTCGCGGTACGCCATGGTGTGCCGCATGAAGTTGACGTCGTCGCGGTTGGGGTAGTCCTCGCGGTAGTGACCGCCGCGGGACTCCTTGCGGGCCAGTGCGGACACGGCCATGACCTCGGCCAGGTCGAGCAGGTTGCCCAGCTCGATGGCCTCCAGCAGGTCGGTGTTGAACCGCTTGCCCTTGTCCTGGATGGACACGTTCAGGTACCGCTCGCGCAGCTCGCCGATCTTCTCGACCGCGGTCTTGATCGTCTGCTCGGTGCGGAACACCATCACGTTGGCGTCCATGGTCTCCTGCAGCTCCTTGCGGATCTCGGTGACCCGCTCGCTGCCGGTGGCGGTGCGCAGCCGCTCGACCTGCTCCTGGACCAGCTTCGCCGGGTCCTCGGGGAGCTCGACGAAGTCGGCGGTGGCCGAGTACTCCGCGGCCGCGATGCCGGCCCGGCGGCCGAAGACGTTGATGTCCAGCAACGAGTTGGTGCCCAGACGGTTGGCGCCGTGCACGGAGACGCAGGCCACCTCGCCGGCCGCGTACAGGCCGGGGACGACGGTGGTGTTGTCCGACAGGACCTCACCCTCGACGTTGGTCGGGATGCCGCCCATGGCGTAGTGCGCGGTCGGCTGGATCGGGATCGGGTCCGTGTAGGGCTCGATGCCGAGGTAGGTCCGCGCGAACTCGGTGATGTCCGGGAGCTTGGCGTCGAGCTGCTCCGGCGGGAGGTGCGTCAGGTCGAGGTAGACGTGGTCGCCCTCGGGACCGCAGCCGCGGCCCTCGCGGATCTCGGTGTAGATGGAGCGCGAGACGACGTCGCGGGACGCGAGGTCCTTCATGACCGGCGCGTACTTCTCCATGAAGCGCTCGCCGTCCTTGTTGCGGAGGATGCCGCCCTCACCGCGGGCGCCCTCCGTCAGCAGGATGCCCATCCGCCAGATGCCGGTCGGGTGGAACTGGAAGAACTCCATGTCCTCCAGTGGCAGCCCGCGGCGGTAGACGGCGGCCTGGCCGTCACCGGTCAGGGTGTGCGCGTTGGAGGTCACCTTGAAGAACTTGCCGCAGCCGCCGGAGGCGTAGATGACGGCCTTCGCCTGGAAGACGTGGATCTCGCCGGTGGCGAGCTCGTACGCCACCACACCGGCCGACTTCTTGACGCCGTCGACCTCGGTGATCAGCTGGTCGAGGACGTAGAACTCGTTGAAGAACTCCACGCCCTCCTTGACGCAGTTCTGGTACAGCGTCTGGAGGATCATGTGGCCGGTGCGGTCGGCCGCGTAGCACGACCGGCGGACCGGGGCCTCACCGTGGTTGCGGGAGTGACCGCCGAAGCGGCGCTGGTCGATCGTGCCGTCCGGCGTGCGGTTGAACGGCAGGCCCATCTTCTCCAGGTCGAGGACCGAGTCGATGGCCTCCTTCGCGAGGATCTCGGCGGCGTCCTGGTCGACCAGGTAGTCACCACCCTTGACCGTGTCGAAGGTGTGCCACTCCCAGTTGTCCTCCTCGACGTTCGCGAGGGCGGCGGCCATACCGCCCTGGGCGGCGCCGGTGTGGGAGCGGGTCGGGTAGAGCTTCGTCAGGACCGCGGTGCGGCTGCGCTTGGTCGCCTCGATGGCGGCGCGCATGCCCGCGCCGCCGGCGCCGACGATGACGGTGTCGTACTTGTGGATCTTCATGGTTCCAGTCAGCCCCGGCTTCAGGAGATGTTCGGGTCGAAGGTGAAGATCACCAGCGTGCCCAGAAGGACGGTGAACACCGTCGCGGTGTACAGCAGCATCTTCAGCCAGAAGCGGGTGTTGTCCCGCTGCGCGTAGTCGTTGATGACGGTGCGCAGGCCGTTGGCGCCGTGCAGCATGGCCAGCCACAGCATCAGCAGGTCCCAGACCTGCCAGAACGGCGAGGCCCAGCGGCCGGCGACGAAGGCGAAGCCGATCTTGGAGACACCGCCGTCGAGCACGAGCTGGATCACCAGGTGGCCCAGGACCAGGACGACCAGCACGATGCCGGACAGCCGCATGAACAGCCAGGCCTGCATCTCGAAGTTGCCCCGGGAGGCGCGGCCGGTCTTCTTGGTGCGCTTGCGCGGCGGCTCGATGACCGGGGCCGGGTTGTCCACGTCGTAGAGGCGGACGTCGCTCGCGGTGGCGCCTGCGGAAGTGGTTTCAGCGGACATCTCGCGTCAGCTCCCGAACAGCGTGCGCAGGGTGTGCTGCAGCACGGGGTAGAAGGCACCGGCCATCAGCACGACCCAGACACCCACGACGGTCCACAGCATCTGCTTCTGGTACTTCGGGCCCTTCGACCAGAAGTCGACCAGGACGACCCGCAGGCCGTTGAGCG
The DNA here is from genome assembly GCF_040652715.1 of Streptomyces sp. NPDC048196. Classification (NCBI taxonomy): domain Bacteria; kingdom Bacillati; phylum Actinomycetota; class Actinomycetes; order Kitasatosporales; family Streptomycetaceae; genus Streptomyces; species Streptomyces sp. NPDC048196. Next base: position 153,690 of record NZ_JBEZMM010000013.1, read on the forward strand.
CGTGGAAGAGGATGGCGGCCACCAGGCCGTACTCCATCACATTGACGATCGGCGTCTTGTAGGTCGCAACGACGTTGTCGTACGCGTCGGGGGAGACGCGGACGAGAGCGGTGTCGAGGACGTGTACGAACAGGAAGAAGAAGATGAGGACGCCGGTGACTCGGTGAGCCACCCAGGACCACATGCCTTCCCGGCCGCGGTACAGCGTTCCAGCCGGCACGGAAAAACCCTCCGGGAGCGGGGATTGGGGCGCCAGCCGGCTTCTCTGTCGGTCGGGCCCGGCCGGGTACGGTCCTCCGGCCGCTCGTCATCGTATCGACGAGTTGTCGGTTCCTCGCGCGGGGGTCCTTAGGTGTGATCAAACAGGCACCAACGGGCTATCACACAAGGACGAACCGGGACTTTGCCGGGCATACGGCGTGATTGCTGCGAGCTCGGGCCCGTACTGCGGCGGGCGCCGGCCTCAGACCGCGAGGCGGCGCAGCCGGCCGCGGGCCACCCGCCGGAGCTGCTCCGCGGTGACCGACCGCTCCTCGTCCGGGCCGTTGCCCAGCCGCATGCGGATGCCGAACAGGATCTGGTCGAGCACCTCCTCCTCCCGGCAGCCGTCCAGGCAGATCACGAACGCATGACGGAAGCGCTGCTCGTATGCGGCGTATGCGGCATTCAGGGCGGTACGGGCGGCCGGTGCGCCGGGCCCGTGGGTCCCGGCCGGGGGCCGCGGCGGGGACTCGGCGGCGAGCGCCTCGTCCAGCCCGACCGCCGGAAGGCCCGTGAAGGCCCGGTCGGCGGCGGCGAGCAGGGCCTCCGGGTCCCGGTACGGGCGCCGGTCGGCGAGCTGCCCGGCCCACTCGCGGCTGCCGCAGCAGCGCAGCAGCGCGGCCAGCGCGCCGTCCCGGTCCAGGGCGTTGAGGCGGCGCAGCCCCGTGCCGTCGGGGCGGGGTCGCGGCAGGGCGGTGGAGGGGACCTGCGAGGGTATGCCGCACCGCGCGGGCTGGGGGCGCAGCGTCGGCCGGGCGGCCGGGGTGTCACCGGACAGCGTGGGCTCCTCGGACGGATGCGATCGGAACGGTTCGACAGGTGCGGGGCGGGCGACTGACGGAAGCTGAGGGAAGCGGACCGACGCCGGGACGCGGAACGAAGCGGCGACGGGTGTGGCGGTGGTGCGTGGAACACGACACCCCGGCGGTATCCGGTGGTTCCGGAAGAGCCCTGGGAAAGGGGTGACGAACGAGGACGCCACGCTAACGACGCCTGTCGACAGCTGTCCGACGGATGCGCGAATTTCACCCGGAGGAGAGAGTTCCCGCACATCCGGTGGACGACCGGCCCCGCACACCTGGCAATGCCTTCGCCCCGAAAAGTGAGGATTGCACGATGTCGAAACCGATGCGGCCGTCGCGCGCCGCGCTGCCGGCCGCGGCGCTCACCGGCGCGCTGCTGCTCGCCGGCTGCTCCCACTCAGCCGGCACCGAGTCCCCCGGCAGCACCAGCGCCAAGGTGAACCCCTCGGCCGCCGCGACCCCCAGCTGGGCGCCGATCACCGGAACGCCGCAGGTCATCCCGGCGGTACGGGAGTTCCACCGGGCCGAGGGGCGCGGCTGGCGCCCCTCCAAAGGGGCCCGGGTGGTCGTCCCGGCCGGCAAGCGGAGCAACGTCGCCGACGAGGCCGCGCTGATGGCCCGTGACCTGGGCGGCCTGACCGTCGTCTACGGCGACGAGCCGGTCCGCCCCGGCGACATCGAGGTGAAGCTCTCCGGCAAGAACGGCGGCAAACAGGGCAACAACCTGCCCGTCCAGGACGCCGCCGACGAGGCCTACACCCTCACCGCCAAAGGGACCCGGCTCACTCTCACGGCCCCCACCGACGCCGGAATCTTCTACGCCACCCGCACGGTCAAGCAGGCCGTACGCGCCGCCGGCGGGCTCCCCGAAGGCACCGTCCAGGACCGCCCGGACCGCCCGCAGCGCGGAATGTCGCTGGACAACGCCCGCAAGCCGTTCACCGAGGCGTGGATCGAGGCGCGGCTGCGGGAGATCGCCGACCTCAAGCTGAACCAGTTCCAGCTGCACTTCTCCGACGACCAGGGCTTCCGCATCCAGAGCGACACCCACCCCGAGGTGGTCTCCGCCGACCACCTCACCAAGGCCCAGGTCCGCCGGATCATCGCGCTCGCGCGCAGCCTGCACATCTCCGTCGTCCCGGAACTGGACTCGCCCGGCCACCTGGGCAAGGTGCTGGAAAGCCATCAGGATCTCCAGTTGCACCGCGCCTCGGGCAGCGTGGTCCCCGGCGCGATCGACATCTCCAACCCCAAGGCCGGCCCGCTGATCGACTCGCTGCTGCGCGAGATGAGCCAGCTGTTCACCAACCCCAAGGGCGCCCCCGCCTACTGGCACCTGGGCGGTGACGAGTACCAGGCGCTGATGTCGTCCTCGCCGTCCACCACGTACCCGCAGCTGGCCCGGGCCGCGCGGCAGAAGTACGGGAGCAACGGCACGATCGAGGACCTGGCCACCGGCTGGCTCAACGACCGGCAGAAGACCGTCGAGGGGCAGGGCAAGAACCGGATCGAGGCCTGGAACGACGGCTTCTTCTCCAGCCCCGCGATCAGCGCCGACAAGAACCGGACGGTCGCCTACTGGACCGGCAAGGAGGTCGGCAAGCGTCCCCCCGAGGCGTTCCTGCGCGAGGGCCGCAACGTGCTGAACTTCAACGACGAGTACCTCTACTACGTCCTCGGCCAGCCCAACCAGTTCACCTATCCCACCGGCGAGCGCATCTACCGGGACTGGACGCCGAAGGTCATCCGCGGCACCCGGGCGGTGGACGTCCCCGCCTCCATGACCGGCCCGGACCGGATCCCCGGCGCGCGCTTCGCGATCTGGTGCGACCGGTCGCAGGCGCAGACCGCGCCACAGGTGGCCGCCGGAATCCGGCTGCCGCTGGCGGCACTGGCGCAGAAGACCTGGGCCCCGGGGACACCGGCCCTGTCCTGGACGGCCTTCACGACCCTGGCCAAGAAGGCGGGCTTGTCCGGTTGATGAGGAATGCGGCCCGCCCAGCCGGCCGCCACCCGGTAAGAAACGGGTGAGAACTCAGGTTGGTGGCGGGCCTGGGCCCACGAGGACGGCCGGGGCCGCCACCCCCCGATACGGGCTGACGTCGCTCTCGACGGGGGAGGGGGATTCGGCATCAGGTTCCGTGGCGGCCTGGGCCCACGAGGACGGCCGGGGCCGCCACCCCCCGATACGGGCTGACGTCGCTCTCGACGGGGGAGGGGAATTCGGCATCAGGCTCCGTGGCGGCCTGGGTCCACGAGGACGGCCGGGGCCGCCACCCCCCACAGGAGAGGCCCCGGCCGTCGTTCGTGGAGGGCCGTAACGGCCCTCTATCCGGTACAGCGCCGGACGGCCCGAAAGCGTCACACGCGGTGCGGGCGGTGGTACGGCCAGTGGTCTGGACGCGGGCCCGGCCAGGCCCGTAACGTGCGCATCCGCGCCGGTGGGCGCACGGTCTCCCGTATTCCGGTCCCGTGCGGTCCGCGATCCGGCCCGGGTGCGGAGCGGGTGTGCGCACGGGTTACGGTCAGCAGGAACAGCGGGGTTACCGGGGGTTCTCCCGGAACCCCGATCTACGGCGAAGCGAAGCACTGAAGCAGCAAGGACCGGGCGGCGGACATTCCACGTGCGACAGGATGGACCCGTGCGAGGGGACGACATTCAGCCGGACGACCGCCGGCTGACGGTGGCCGTACAGGCGGCGCAGGACGGCGACGAGGCAGCGTTCCGTACCGTCTACCGCGCCGTACACCCCCGACTTCTGGGGTATGTACGGACGTTGGTGAGCGAAGCGGACGTCGAGGACGTCACCTCCGAGGCCTGGCTGCAGATAACCCGCGACCTCGCCCGCTTCAGCGGCGACGCCGACCGCTTCCGCGGCTGGGCCGCCCGGATCGCCCGCAACCGCGCCCTGGACCACATCCGGATGCGCGGCCGGCGCCCGGCGATCGGCGGCGACGAGAGCGAACTGGCCGACACCCCGGCGGCGTCCGACACCGCCGGTGAGGCCCTGGAGGCCCTCGGCACCGGCCGCACCATGCAGCTGATATCCCGGCTGCCGCAGGACCAGGCCGAGGCCGTGGTGCTCCGGGTGGTGGTCGGGCTCGACGCCAAGAGCGCGGCCGAGGTGCTCGGCAAACGGCCCGGTGCGGTACGCACCGCCGCACACCGCGGACTCCGGAAGCTCGCCGAACTGATCGGCGACCCGCAGGGCGCCGGGGACCACGTCCCCGAGCAGCAGCGCGCCGGGGACGTGGCGGATTCCCGCCTACGGGGTGTGACGGAATCGGCCGCACGAACGCAGAAGGACATGTGATGGCCGACGATCGGTACGACTGGCTCGACAAGGACACTGCGGAGCGACTGCTGCGTGGTGAGCGAGTCGGTTCCCCGTACGACGCCGGCGCACAGGAACTCGAACAACTGCTGGCGGCCGCCGCCGCGGTCGGCGCACGGGCCCCCGAGGCCGCGCCGCTGCCCGGCGAGGAGGACGCCGTCGCCGCGTTCCGCCGGGCCGGTCCGCACGGCTCCGGCGCCCGTTCGGCACGCCGCGGCTCCGACGCCGCCGTGTCGACGGTCCACGCCGCCGCCGTCGCCGAACGCACCCGGTTCGCCCGCCCCTTCCGGCGCGGCTTCGCCGTTGCGCTCGCGGCCTGCGCCATCGGCGGGGTCGCCGTCGCGGCCGGGGCGGGAGTCCTGCCCGGCCCTTTCCGCGATGGCGGGGAGCCCGGACCGGGCTCCAGTGCCTCCTCCGCCAAGACGCCCGGACCGCTGGCCACCACTGAGCCCGGCGAGGCCCAGACCGACGGCACCACGGGCAGCACGCCCGACGCGACGCACGGCGGGACGTCCACCGCGCCCTCCGACACCGCGACGCCCGGGGCCAGTCCCGGCGCGACCGGGGTGCCGGGCAGCGGTACGCCCGGCCGGCACGGCGACCAGGGCGGCAAGAAGACCGACCCCGGCCGCGGCGCCAAGAAGAAACTTCTGCTCACTCTCTGTCAGGAGTACGAGTCCGGCAACCGGGACCGGATGGACCGCGACAAGCGGCAGCGCCTCGAACGCCGGGCCGGCGGCGCGGACAACGTGCACACCTTCTGCCGGACCTATCTGGCGCGCTATCAGTCCGGTGGCGGCTCGGGTGACAACGATGGCGTCGTCGGCAATCTGACCGGCGGCACCGGAACCAGCGGCAGCACCGGCCAGACCGGTGGCTCCGCCGGCTCCGGCGACGAGGAGGGCGACCAGCCCGCCCCGTCGCCCAGCGCCTCCAGCCCCGCCCCCACGCCCTCCGTGACCAGCACGGATCCCGCCGGGACGACCCCGAGCAGCACGGCCTCCGGCCGGGTGTGACGTTTTTTGAGCCGGTGACGCAGTACTGAGTGAAGCCGACTGGTCATCGGCTGCGCGAGAGCCGGGGTTCCCCCCGTACCCACGGCTCAGCGCATTTGGCGCGGGCGGGGCACGTTCCCCCGGCCCTGCCCGCGCCCTTCTCCCTCTTCTCGGCCTTCTCGCCCTAGTGGTAGACGACCACCTTGGTCCCCTTGTGCACCGCCGCGAACAGCGACGCGATCTTGTCCTTGTCCCGGACGTTGACGCAGCCGTGCGAGGCGCCGCGGTAGCCGCGGGCCGCGAAGTCCGCGGAGTAGTGCACCGCTTGGCCGCCGCTGAAGAACATCGCGTACGGCATGGCCGTGTGATACAGCGTCGAGACATGGCGCCGGCTCTTGAAGGCGATGGCGAAGGTGCCTTCCCGGGTCGGGGTGTACTGCGAGCCGAAGCGGACGTCCATCGCGGACACCACCCGCCCGTCGACCACCCAGGCCAGGGTGTTGCTCCGCTTGCTGATGCAGATCACCCGGCCCCGCAGACAGCGCGGATCCGGGACGCCGACCGGCCTGGTGGTCGGCGGGTAGAGCTCCGTCCGCGACGGCTCACGGGTCCGGGCCTGCAGCGCACGCCACGCCGCGGGCTGCACCGCCCCCGTACGCGGCAGCCCCTGATGCTTCTGGAACGTGCGGACCGCGGTGGCGGTGACCGAGGCGTAGTAGCCCGTCGGGGCGCGGTCGAACAGACCCAGCTGGGTCAATCGTGCCTGGAGTTCGCGGACCTGCGCGCCGCGCGAGCCCATCGCCAGCACCGCGCGCGGGGCCCGCGGCGCCGGATGCCCGGTGCGGTGCGGGCGCGCGGGAGCGGTGTGCCGGGCGGGCGCGGGGTGGGCGGTCAGCGGTGGGGGAGCGGGGGTGGTGGGGGCGTAGCGGACGCCCTTGCTGTCCGGCGCGCCGGTCCTGGTCACCGTCACCGGCCGGCAGCCCACCGCGAGCGCCGCCACCACCAGAACCGCGGCCGCCACCGGCGCCGTACGTCTTCCGCTGCTCCGCCTCATGCGCTACCCCCGGATCTGGGCGGCCCGACCGGCCAGTGGAGATGCTTCCCAGCGCTGCGGCGTGGCGAACCTGCGGGCATGCTGTGACAAAGGCGTAAAACCGTGACGACGGTGCATCGACCGTCGGAAAAGGACCACCGGATCGCGGTCACCCAGGCGGAGGCGTACTTCCATGGCGCAGGAACCGGGCAGTGTGCGGCACAACGAGAGCGGTCTGCCCGTCGAGCCGGTGTACGGGCCGGAGGCACTGGCCGGCTGGGACCCCGAACGCCGCCTCGGCGCGCCCGGCGGCTACCCCTACACCCGCGGCATCCACCCGACGATGTACGCCGGACGGCCCTGGACGATGCGCCAGTACGCGGGTTTCGGCACCGCCCGGGAGTCCAACGCCCGCTACCGGCAGCTGATCGCCCACGGCACCACCGGCCTGTCGGTCGCCTTCGACCTGCCGACCCAGATGGGCCACGACTCCGACACCCCGATCGCCTCCGGGGAGGTCGGCAAGGTCGGGGTGGCCATCGACTCCGTCGAGGACATGCGGGTGCTGTTCGGCGGCATCCCGCTGGACAAGGTCTCCACGTCCATGACGATCAACGCCCCCGCGGCGCTGCTGCTGCTCCTCTACCAACTGGTCGGCGAGGAGGAAGGGGTGCCGCCCGGCCACCTCACCGGCACCGTCCAGAACGACATCCTGAAGGAGTACATCGCCCGCGGCACCTACATCTTCCCGCCGGCGCCCTCGCTGCGGCTGGTCTCGGACGTGTTCCAGTACTGCCGTACCGAGATCCCCCGCTGGAACACCATCTCGATCTCCGGCTACCACATGGCGGAGGCCGGCGCCTCCCCCGCGCAGGAGATCGCCTTCACCCTCGCCAACGGCATCGAGTACGTCCGGACCGCGCTCGCCGCCGGCATGGACGTCGACGACTTCGCCCCCCGGTTGTCCTTCTTCTTCGTCTCCCGCACCACGCTCCTCGAAGAGGTCGCCAAATTCCGTGCCGCGCGCCGCATCTGGGCCCGCGTCATGCGCGAGGAATTCGGCGCACAGAACCCGAAATCCCTCATGCTGCGCTTCCACACCCAGACGGCCGGTGTGCAACTCACCGCCCAGCAGCCGGAGGTGAACCTCGCCCGGGTCACCGTCCAGGCCCTGGCCGCGGTGCTCGGCGGCACCCAGTCGCTGCACACCAACTCCTTCGACGAGGCGATCGCCCTGCCGACGGACAAGGCGGCCCGGCTCGCCCTGCGGACCCAGCAGGTGCTGGCCCACGAGACCGATGTGACCGCCACCGTCGATCCGTTCGCCGGCTCCTACGCGGTCGAGTCGATGACCGACGACGTGGAGGAGGCCGCCCTCGCGCTGATGCGGCGGGTCGAGGAGATGGGCGGCGCGGTCGCCGCCATCGAACACGGCTTCCAGAAGGAAGAGATCGAGCGCAACGCGTACCGCATCGCGCAGGAGACGGACGCCGGTGACCGGGTCGTCGTCGGCGTCAACCGGTTCCTCCTCGACGAGGAGGAACCGTACGAGCCGCTGCGCGTCGACCCCGCGATCGAGGCCCAGCAGGTCGAACGCCTCGCCCTGCTACGGTCCCGCCGCAGCGGCCCCGCGGTGACCGCCGCCCTCGACACCCTCCGCAAGGCCGCGGAGTCCCCGGACAACGTCCTCCCCCCGATGCGGGATGCGCTCCGCGCACGGGCGACGGTGGGGGAGGTGTGCGACGCGCTTCGGGGGGTTTGGGGTACGTATGTGCCGCCGCACGGGCTTTAGCCCACGTACCCGTCTGCGGCGCCGCGGTTGTTGATCGCCGTTGCGCGCTTTGCGGCGCCTCCCACGTACCCGTCTCTCCCGTCGCGGGTGTTGGTCGCCGTTGCTCCCCCACTGCCTAAAGGGCGTGGGAGGTACCCCCAGCGGCGGGCTGGGTGGGTGTTGGGTGCGGTGACGGGCCTCCGGGGCCGGTGTTTGGGACTGCTGGCGCTTTACGTCCCAAACACCGGCCCCTC
>NZ_JBEZMM010000014.1:0-159436 GCF_040652715.1 Streptomyces sp. NPDC048196
CGGACGAACTCCCACTCAGCATCGGATAGTTCATGGCGACGTATCACCCGACCATGGTCCACCACCCGAGATCATTTGAAGACACCCCCTAGGGGTGCCATCGCCCCCTTAGGGCATGGCCCCCGCCACCCACCCACCCCCGCCACCCACCCCCGCCACCCATATCTGCACGCGCGGGCGGCAGGGCTTATGCGGGTGTTGGAGGTTCGCTGAGATCCGTGTTGGCGCGGGTCCAGGCGAGGTCGGTGGGTTTTCCACAGGGATCACCACGCCCGGCGACCCGCCCGTACGCTGAGAGTCACGAGACGGACAGAGAGGGGCAGGCCGTGACGTCAGATGCCACGCCGGACCCGTACGCCGAGTCGGTGGTCTTCGGGCAGCGTATGCAGATCCTGCGGACCCGGAGAGGAATGAGCCGCACTGTCCTGGCCGGACTCCTGGGGAAGTCGCCGAGTTGGGTCAAGCAGGTCGAGGGCGGGCGGCTGCAGATGCCCAAGCTGCCCATGGTCCTGCGTATCGCGGAGGCTCTCCGAGTGGGGGACCTGGCCGACCTGACCGGCGACCAGTCGATGGCGGTCGGCCTGTTCGCGGGGCCCGGGCATGCCCGGCTGCCGCAGGTGCGCGCTGCCCTCGACGCCTTTCCGCTGACCGTCCGACAGGAGGCGCCGGCACCTGCTCATCTTCGAGAACGCCTTACCCGGGCCTGGCGCGCCCGGCACTCCGCTCCGAACCACCGGGACGTCATCGGTGCACTTCTTCCGCCTCTCCTCCGCGACGCACAACTCGCCGTGCTGCAAGCCGACTCCGCGGCGGAGCGACGGGTGGCGCAAGGGTTGCTCTCGGAGGCGTACAGCCTCAGTCAGTTCTTCCTCGCCTACCAGCCGGACGCCTCTCTGCTCTGGCGAGTGGTGGAGCGTGGCATGATCGCCGCCCAGGAGTCGGAGGACCCGCACGTCATCGGCATGGCTGCCTGGCTGGCGACGCAGGCGCATCGTGACAGCGGGCATGGGCACTTCGAGGCAGCGGATGCGGTGAATCTGGAGGCCCTCCGCTATCTCGAGGCCTTCTTGCCCGAGGCGAGCGATGAGGTGCTCGCCATCGCCGGAGCACTGCAATTCGAAGCGGGATACACAGCGGCCCGCCGGGGCGAAACCGGAACGGCCTGGCGGTACTGGGACACCGCCCGGGCCATGGCGGAGCGGCTTCCCGTCGACTACTACCACCCCATGACCTCGTTCTCCCGGGCCGTCATGGGAGCCCATGCGGTCACCGTCGCGGTCGAGCTGCATGCGGGAGCGGAGAGCGTACGGCAGGCATCTGCGGCGGACGCGGCGACGATTCCGTCCCGTCCGCGCCGGGCGAGACACCGCATCGAGGAAGCTCGTGGCTATCAGCTCGACGGCCAGGCGGAGGCTGCGCTCGCGGCCCTCGGCAAGGCGTACGAGGCGGCACCGGAAACCGTCCGCTACAACGGCTATGCGCGGCGCATCGTGCTGGAGGAGACGGAGTCGAAGAGCCCGGCCCAGCGCCGTCGGGCCAGCGAATTGGCCGTGAAACTGGGGGTATTGGCGGCATGAACACAGGGGTACAAACTGTGCCCCTTCGCTCTCCTTCGGGGCCCTACGGTCGTTCCTCGCACGACTGATGAGGTCCCCCGCGGCTGCGTGCAGCGCGGCCCGGGGGGGTGGCCAACCTGAGGAAAGCAGGTCGATATGCCGGAATGTATCCCCCGTATCCCGCCGGTGATCACGAGGCTGTTGCCGTTAACGACACCCGAGGGGAAGGCGTGCATCCTCGTGAGTGACGGTGGGCCCCAGGGCGGCTTCTCGTTGCTCGCGGACCGCTTCGAAGCCGTGCAGCTGGAGATGGCACTGGGGCTGATCGAGCACGCCGCCGATCTGCTCGCGGACAGCGAGGCGACGGAGGGCGAGCTGCGGTTCCTGTGCTGCCGGCTGCGGGCCACATTGGTCGATGTGCACCGTGTGGCCGTTGGCCGGGGAGAGCGGTTGGCCGGTCGCGGCGAGACCCTGGGCGAGTGATCAAACCCCTTCCGGGGTTTGCCGCGCTCGTCCGGTGCGTTCTGTGTGCCCGAGCGGGCGCGGCTCAACGGCCTGCTGCCCTCACCCCCTTGTCTGCTGAGGCGCCAGGCACGACGATGTCCGCGCGAGATTGAGCTGACGGAGCGTCAGTTAAGCGGTGTGGGCGGGCGGAGGCGGCAATGGATGACGGAGGCGTGTGGCGGCCTGGAGGGGACGGGCGGCTGGCGTATGGGATGCAGTTGCCGGTGCAGGCGCAGAGCGGGGTTTTTGCGGAGGGGTGGGAGGCCGGGGCGGGGCCGCGGGATCTGGTGGAGATCGCGCGGGCCGCGGACCGGGGCGGGTTCGCGTATGTCGCCTGCTGTGAGCATCTGGCGATTCCGCGGCGGCTGGCGGAGGCGATGGGGACCGTCTGGTACGACCCGGTGGCCACGCTCGCGCATCTGGCCGCGGTGACGGAGCGGGTGCGGCTGCTGAGCCATGTGGCGGTGGTCGCCTTCCGGCATCCGCTGCTCACGGCGAAGCAGTACGCGACGCTCGACCGGTTGTCGGGTGGGCGGCTGATCCTGGGCGTGGGCGCCGGGCACGTGGCGGAGGAGTTCGAGGCGCTGGGGGTGGATTTCGCGCGGCGGGGTGCGGTGCTCGACGAGACGATCGATGCGCTGAAGGTGGCGCTCGGGCCGGAGGAGTTCCCCGCGTTCGTGGGGGAGCGGTTCGCGTTCGAGGGGCTGGGGCAGGCGCCGCGGCCCGTGCAGACGCCCCGGCCGCCGATCTGGGTGGGCGGTTCCTCGCCCGCCGCCGTGCGCCGGGCCGCGGTGCGCGGGGACGGCTGGCTGCCGCAGGGGGACCGGCGCGAGCGGCTGCCCCGGCAGATCGCGCGGCTGCGGGCGGCGCGGGAGGCGGCGGGGGTCACGGAACCGGTGGTGATCGGGGCGATCGCCGAGCCGGTGTACGTGGGCGAGCCGGGCTGGGACGTCGGGCGGGGCACCGTCCGGGGCAAGCCGGAGGCCGTCGCCGAGTCGTTGCGGGCGTACGCGGAGATGGGCGTGCGGCAGATCCAGGTGCGGTTCCGCAGCCGGAGCCGGGCCGAACTCGTGGAGCAGATGGCGGCGTTCGGGGCGGAGGTCGCCCCGCACCTCGGCGTATGACGTCCGGCTTCCTCGCCGATGTGGCTCCGCATCTTCGGCAGGAAGGGCCCGGGTGCCCGCATCTTCAGCTTCAGCAGTGACATGGCTCCGCACCTTCATCCAGTAGGGAGTACCGGCATGGGCAAGCTCGACGGGCGGGTCGTTCTCATCACCGGGGCGGCGCGTGGGCAGGGTGAGCAGGAGGCGCGGCTGTTCGCGGCGGAGGGGGCGGGGGTCGTGCTGGCCGACGTCCTCGACGAGCCGGGTGAGGCCGTCGCGAAGGAGATCGGCGACGCCGCGCGCTATGTCCATCTGGACGTGAGCCAGGAGGAGCAGTGGGTGGCGGCGGTGGCGGCCGCCAAGCGGGCGTACGGGAAGGTCGACGGGCTGGTCAACAACGCCGGGATCTTGCGGTTCAACGAGCTGACCGCCACCCCGCTGGCCGAGTTCCAGCAGATCGTGCGGGTCAACCAGGTCGGGGCGTTCCTGGGGATCAAGACGGCCGCGCCGGAGATAGCGGCGGCCGGCGGCGGCACGATCGTGAACACGGCGTCCTACACGGGCGTGACGGGGATGGCGTACGTCGGGGCGTACACCGCGACCAAGCACGCGATCGTGGGGCTGACCCGGGTCGCGGCCCTGGAGCTGGCGGCGAAGAAGATCCGGGTGAACGCCGTCTGCCCGGGCGCGATCGACACCGCCATGAGCAATCCGGCCCAGCTCGACCCGGCGGCCGACGCCGGCGAGGCCTCGGCGGCGCTGGACGAGCTGTACCGCAAGCTGGTGCCGCTGGGGCGGGTGGGGCGGCCGGAGGAGGTCGCGCGGCTGGCGCTGTTCCTGACGTCCGAGGAGGACTCGGCGTACATCACGGGCCAGCCGTTCGTGGTGGACGGGGGGTGGCTGGCCGGGGTGAACATCTTCTGACGACATGTCAGTTCTGCCACCCGGTGCTCTTGACGGTGCCGGGTGGCGGTGCCACAGTCGGCGCAATCGATAGCTGACGGTACGTCAGATAGTCGTCGGGGCGGGCACCTCGACCCAGCGCGTCGGGCCACGCCGGGCGGCGGATACAGGGACGGTGATCCACTGTGGAATTCGGCCTCTTCGTACAGGGATACGTGGGCAAGCGGGCCAGGACCGACCCGCTCGCGGAGCACAAGGCGCTGATGGAGGAGACCGAGTACGTCATCCAGGCGGACGCCTCCGGGTTCAAGTACGCCTGGGCGTCGGAGCACCACTTCCTGGAGGAGTACTCCCACCTCTCCGCCAGTGACGTCTTCCTCGGCTACCTCGCCCACGCCACCGAGCGGATCCACCTCGGGTCCGGGATCTTCAACCCGCTGGCGCAGGTCAACCACCCGGTGAAGGTCGCCGAGAAGGTCGCGATGCTGGACCACCTCTCCGAGGGGCGCTTCGAGTTCGGCAGCGGGCGGGGCGCCGGATCGCACGAGATCCTCGGCTTCCTGCCGGGCATCACGGACATGAACCACACCAAGGAGATCTGGGAAGAGACCATCGCCGAGTTCCCCAAGATGTGGCTCCAGGAGGAGTACCCCGGGTTCCAGGGCAAGCACTGGCAGCTGCCGCCCCGCAAGGTCTTCCCCAAGCCGTACGGGGCCTCGCACCCGGCGATGTGGTACGCGGCCGGGTCGCCGTCCTCGTACGCGATGGCGGCCCGCAAGGGGCTGGGCGTGCTCGGCTTCAGCGTCCAGAAGGTCGCCGACATGGAATGGGTGCTGGAGCAGTACAAGACGGCCGTCCGGGACGCCGAACCGGTCGGCGACTTCGTCAACGACAACGTGATGGTGACGTCGACGGCGATCTGTGCCGAGACGCACGAGAAGGCGGTGGAGATCGCCGTCAACGGCGGGCTCAACTACCTGCAGTCGCTGGTGTTCCGCTACCACGACACCTTCCCGCGGCCGGAGGGCATCCCGGAGTGGCCCGAGCTGCTGCCGGACTACACCGCCGAGATCATCGAGCTGCTGATCGCCGAGGAGCTGATGATCTGCGGCGACCCGGACGAGGTGCTCCGGCAGTGCAAGCGCTGGGAGCAGGCCGGCGCGGACCAGCTGAGCTTCGGCCTGCCGATCGGCATCGCGTACGAGGACACCATGAACACGATCAAGCTGATCGGGGAGCACGTCATCCCGAAGATCGACACGGACCCGGTGCACCGGACGACCCGGTTCCGCCAGGCGGCCGGCAACTGAGCCGCCGACGCGACCGTCCCGTGCCGGCGACCGAGCCGCCACGGGACCGGCACCGCGCCCGGCACACGAGCCGGCAGCGAGCCGGCCACTGAGGGGAGGCAATTGCCGCCATGCTCGACCACCTGATCAAGGGCGCGACCGTCGTGGACGGTACGGGCGCGCCCGCGTACCGCGCCGACGTCGGCATCCGGGGCGGCCGGATCGCCGTCCTCGCCCGGCCGGGCGGCGTGCGCGAGGAGTCGTCCTCCGTGGAGGACGCGACCGGTCTGGTCCTCGCCCCCGGCTTCGTCGATCCGCACACCCACTACGACGCCCAGCTGTTCTGGGACCCGTACGCGACGCCCTCGCTCAACCACGGTGTGACGACCGTGGCGGGCGGCAACTGTGGATTCACCCTCGCGCCCCTGCACCCCGACCGCCCCGAGGACGCCGACTACACCCGGCGGATGATGTCCAAGGTGGAGGGCATGTCCCTGGTGGCGCTGGAGGAGGGCGCACCGTGGACGTGGCACTCGTTCGGGGAGTACCTCGACGCCCTGGAGGGGCGGATCGCCGTCAACGCCGGCTTCATGGTGGGGCATTGCGCGCTGCGCCGGTATGTGATGGGTCCGGACGCGGTGGGCGGGCAGCCGACCGGCCGGCAACTGGCCGAGATGCTCGTCCTCTTCCACGAAGCCATGGACGCGGGCGCGTGGGGGTTCTCCACCACCCAGTCGTCCACCCACTCCGACGGTGACGGCCGCCCGGTCGCCTCCCGGCACGCCGGGCCCGACGAACTGCTCGCGCTGTCCCGCGCGGTCGCCGAGCACGAGGGCACCCAGATCGAGGCGATCGTGGCCGGCTGCCTCGACCGGTTCAGCGATGCCGAGATCGATCTGTTCGTGGAGATGAGCGCGGCGGCCGGACGCCCGCTGAACTGGAACGTGCTGACCATCGACGCGGCCGTGCCGGACCGGGTGCCCCGGCAGCTGACCGCGAGCGAACGGGCCCGCAAGGCCGGCGGCCGGATCGTGGCGCTGACCATGCCGATCCTCACGCCGATGAACATGTCGCTGGGCACCTTCTGCGCGCTGAACCTGATCCCCGGCTGGGGCGAGGTCCTTGGGCTGCCGGTCGACGAGCGGATCGCCCGGCTCCGCGACCCCGCGGTCCGCGCGGAGTTGCTGCGGCGCGCGGGCAGCGAGGAAGCCGGCGTCTTCCGCCGGCTCACCGACTTCGGCCGGTACGTCATCGGTGACACCTACTCCGCGGCGAACGAGGGCCTGACCGGCCGGGTCGTCCGGGACATCGCCGCCGAGCGCGGCCAGGAGCCGTTCGCCTGCCTGGTGGAGGTCTGCGCCAACGACCGGCTGCGGACGGTCCTGTGGCCGATGCCCACCGACAACGACCCGGACTCCTGGGCGCTGCGCGCCGAGACCTGGCAGCACGAGGACGTCCTGCTGGGCGGCTCGGACGCCGGGGCGCACCTGGACCGGATGTGCGGGGCGCCGTACACCACGCGGTTCCTCGGCGACTGCCTGCGCGGCCGGAAACTGATGGGCCTGGAGCAGGCGGTGAAGATGCTGACCGACGACCCGGCGCGGCTCTTCGGACTGCGTGAGCGCGGCCAGATCCAGGAGGGCTGGCACGCGGACCTGGTCCTCTTCGACCCGGAGCGGATCGACGCGGGCAAGGCCACGCTGGTGCACGACCTGCCGGGGGACAGCCCGCGGCTGGACTCCAAGGCGCTCGGGGTCACGGCGGTGTGGGTCAACGGCGTCGAGGCGATCCGCGCGGACCGGGTTACGGGCGCGACGCCCGGCACGGTGCTGCGGTCGGGGCGGGACACCAGGACGGTGAGCACGCGGTGAGGGGACCGGGCCGTGGGTGCGGGGACGTGGGCGGTGGGTTCCGGTGAGGGGGACCGTGGGTGTGAGGAAGAGGCCGGTGAGGTTCCGGTGAGGGCGGGCGACCAGCGGCTCTTCATCGGTGGCGAGTGGGTCGCGCCGGACGGCGGCCACTACGAGGTGATCGACCCGGCGACCGAGGAGACCGTGGGGCTCGCGCCCGAGGCGAGCCGTGACCAGGTCCTCGCGGCGGCCGCGGCGGCCCGGGAAGCCTTCACGTCATGGTCCCGGACCGGTCCGGAGGAGCGCGCGGCCGTCCTCTCCCGGGCCGCGGACCTCATGCACCGCAACGCCGGCCGGTACGCGGAGCTGGCCCAGGCGGAGAGCGGCGCCACGACCGCGACGGCGCGCGGGATGCAGGTCGCGGTGGCGGTGGCCCGGTTCCGGCGGTACGCCAAGGGTGCGCTGGAGCCGGTCGAGACGCCGCTGCCCCCGCAGATCAACGAGGCGGGCCCGATGGGCCGGGGCGGTGTGCTGGGCGCGCTGGCGGTCCGGCAGCCGGTCGGCGTGGTCACCTGCATCACCTCGTACAACAACCCGTGGGCCAACCCGGCCGGCAAGGTCGCCCCGGCCCTGGCCATGGGCAACACCGTCCTGGTGAAGCCCGCCCCGCAGGATCCGCTGTCGGTGTACCGGATGGCGGAGGCGCTGACGGAGGCCGGGATTCCGCCGGGTGTGGTGAACGTCGTCAGCGGGACCGCGGTCGCCGTGGGGGAGGCCGCCGTCGACGCGCCCGACGTCGACATGGTCAGCTTCACCGGCTCCACGGCCGTCGGGCAGCGCATCGCCGAGGTGTGCGGGCGCGGGATGAAGCGGCAGCTGATGGAGCTGGGCGGCAAGGGCGCCGCGATCGTCTTCGGCGACGCGGATCTGGACTCCGCCGTCGCCGGGATCGGGACGACCTACGCCTTCTACAGCGGGCAGATCTGCACGGCGCCGACGCGGGCGCTCGTGCACCGCTCCGTGTACGACGCGTTCGTCGCCAAGCTCACCGCGTACCTCGGGTTCCTGCAGGTCGGGGATCCGCGGGCGCGGGAGACCGTGGTCGGACCCGTCATCTCCGCCGCGCACCGGGACCGTGTCGAGTCGTACGTGGAGCTGGGGCGCAAGGAGGGCGCCACGGTCGTCGCGGGCGGGGAGCGGCCCGCGCATCTCGACAAGGGGTTCTACGTCGCGCCGACACTGCTCGCCGACTGCACCAACGACATGCGCGTGGTCCGGGAGGAGATCTTCGGGCCGGTGGTCGCGGTCGTCCCCTTCGAGGGGGACGAGGACGAGGCCGTCGCGCTCGCCAACGACAGCGACTACGGCCTGATCGATTACGTCTGGTCGGCCGATGTGGCCCGCGCCTTCCGCGTGGCCCGGCGGCTGCGGGCGGGGGGCGTGGGGATCAACACCGTCGGCCGCAACATGGAGGCGCCGTTCGGCGGCTTCAAGCGGAGCGGCGTGGGCCGCGACGTCGGGTCGTACGCGCTCCATGCGTACAGCGAGCTGCAGTCGATCGTCTGGCCGGGGTGAGGGGTGGGTTTTTGTTCGTCATGCAGCGCCGCAGCCCGGCCTTCTTCCGCGGCGAGATCCTGACCCGGGCCACACCGGCGCTGGTGGTGGAGGAGTAGGTCTTCCAAGAGGCGGGCCCAGGAGGCGAGCCTCGGGGAGAGCCTTGGGGTGGGGGAGGCTCAGGAGGCGTCCCCTGGCGACCCCTCGGCCGCTTCCCTCAGCCCCTGCGGTCCAGGAACACCGGGTTGGTCAGGGCCGCCATGGGGCCCGGAAGGCCGGGTGTGGTGGCGGGGTGCCGGACCTCGGCGCGTAGGTAGGCGGCGTGATCGGGCGTGGTCCGCCAGGTGACGGTGTCCGCGCCGGACGCCGGCAGGGCGGCCGAGTGCAGGCGGCCCTGGTCGGTGACGAAGGAGACCGTGCAGCCCGGGGCGCCGGAGACCTTGAGCCGCGCGGTGACCCCGGACGCTCCGGACAGCGCCAACCGCTCGCCGATACCGGCGTGTTCGCCGCGCTCACCGGTGACCGAGAACGACAGGTCGATCTTCGAGGACTCGGCGATCCACACCCGGCCCGCCCGTATGCCGTCCTGCAGGGCGCGGCGGGAGAGGTCGTCGGCGAGCACCACCGTCTGCGGCAGGCCGACGACGTCCGGGTCGCGGTGGGCGTCGCTGTGCCCGACGGCCGGCAACCAGTCCCCGCGGCCGCGGGCGTGCGCGACCAGGGTGTTGTCCCACTCGGCGAGGGTGACCTCGTCATCGGGGCCGTACGGGCCGTTCCAGACCTCCACGGCATCGGCTTCGCCGAACCCGAACTTCCAGTTGCAGCCGATGCAGGTGGCGTGCGGGTGCGCCGGGATGACCAGGCCGCCGGCCCGTCGGATGGCGCGCGCGTACCTGCCGAAGGCGTTGTCCCGGGCGCGGTAGCGCCAGTCGATGAAGACGCCCGGGTCGGTGCCCATCGCGACCACATGGCCGTTGCGGGTGGTGACCTCCTCGCCGGTCAGGATCAGCAGGTCGTCACCCCACAGCCCCTCCCAGGCGCGGTGCGCGGAGGTGGTGTTGTGCTCGGTGGTGGTGAGGAAGTCCAGCCCGGCGGCGCGGGCCAGCGCCGCGATCTCGGCGGGCGTGCGTCTGCCGTCGGAGTGGACGGAGTGGAGATGGTTGTCGCCGCGGTACCAGGCGCGGCCGCGGCCCCGGGCGCGCTCCGGTGGGTGGACGGACCGGGGCGTCTGCCCCTGGGGGCCGTACCGCAGGGTGATCGTGACGTCGTACGAGAGCCCCTGTGGTGCGACGGTGTACGGGCCGAGGGCGATGTGCCAGAGGCCTTCGTTGACGGGGCCGGGGAGGTAGCCGGGGGTGGCGTCGTCGGCGCGGAGGAAGAACTCCGAGCGGGCCCCGCCGGACCAGCCGCGGAAGCCGGCGCCGCCGAGGTCCGTGCCCCGCTCGTCGAAGATGCCGATGTCGCAGGCGTTGCCGACGGTGCCCTCGGGGACGGTGGGTCTGTCGTAGCGGTAGGAGACGGCGATCTCCCGTACCCCGTCGGGCACTTCCACCGGTACGTAGACGAAGTCCGGTGCGCCCATGGGCAGATGACCGGTCACCCGCCGGGTCTGCTCGCCCGCCCCACCGTGCGTCCCGCCGCTCATCCCGTCAACCGGCCCGCTTCCCGGCCCGCCTCCCGATCCGCCGCCCGGTGCTCCGGCCGCCGGCGTCGCGTCGGCGAAGCTCACCCGGCCGAGCGTGAGCGCACCCGCGGCGCCCGCGAGCGCCGAAAGCCGCAGAACCTCGCGTCGCTCCATCCCGCTCCACCCCCTTCCGTGTTGCGTCCCGTGAAAACTGTTGTACGCGGCCGTGACGCGCAGGGAAAGGCCTGTGGATAACCGTCGGACGGTGCGGCAACATGCCGTCATCCACCCGCCTGACGGAGGTCCCCACCATGCGGATCGCGACCACGATCTTCCTGACCGACGAGACGATCCGGCCGGTCCGGCTGGCCCGTGAGCTCGAACAGCGCGGCTTCGCCGGTCTCTACCTCCCCGAACACACCCACATCCCGGTCGGCCGCGAAACCCCCGCCCCCATGGGCGAGCCGCTGCCCCGCGAATACGGCCGCACGCTGAACCCGTTCGTCGCCCTCGCCCAGGCCGCCGCGGTCACCGAACGGCTCGCCCTCGGCACCGGCGTCACCCTCGTCGCCCAGCACGACCCGGTGGACCTCGCCAAGCAGATCGCGACCCTGGACTTCCTCTCCGGCAGCCGCTTCACCCTCGGCATCGGCTACGGCTGGAACGTCGAGGAAGCCGCCGACCACGGGGTGGAGTGGTCCACCCGGCGCGCGCTGACCCGCGACCGGATGGCCCTGATGCGCGCCCTGTGGGCCGACGAACCCACCGCGTACGAGGGCCCGTTCGGGTCCGTACGGGCTTCCCTGGCTCACCCCAAACCGGCCCACGGCGCACCGCGTACCCTCCTCGGCGGCGCGGCCGGCCCCAAGCTCTTCGGGGAGATCGCGGCCGGTGCGGACGGCTGGCTGCCGATCGGCGGGCGGGGGCTGACGGAGGCCCTGCCCGTCCTGCGGCGGGCCTGGTCGGAGGCCGGACGCGCCGGCGATCCCGTGGTGGTCCCGTACGCGGTCCGGCCGGCCCCGGGGAAGCTGGCCCACTACCGCGACCTGGGCATCGAGGAGGTGGTGCTGCAACTGCCACCGGCGGAGGAGAGCGAGGTCCTGCGCACGCTGGACGACTTCGCACAGTACTTGTGATGCCACGGGGAATGACGGACGGGCATCCGTACGGCGCCGCCCTGCCCTAGGTCCATCGGCCTACGGGCCGCCCGAACGGCTGGGACCGCAGACCGATCCGCGGCCGGCCCCGCGGACGTAGCGTCGAAGGTGAACGGACTTCCGGAGTCGAGACCCACGAATCCGGACCACAAAGCGGGATCCACGGATCTGGATCCACAAAGCGGGGTCCCGGACCGGGACCCCCGAAGAGCCTCGGCAGATCAAGGAGATCTCATGCCCAGCCTCGACCACACCATCGTGCACAGCACCGACCGCTTCGCCTCGGCCCGTTTCCTCGCCGGTCTTCTCGACGCGCCGGAACCCAAGGCGTTCGGCCCCTTCGCCGCCCTCAAGCTCGACAACGGAGTGACGCTCGACTACGCCGAGCACGCGGCCGGCGGCAAGGAGTTCGTGCCCACGCACTACGCGTTCCTGGTGACGGAGGACGAGTTCGACAAGATCCTGGGGCGGATAACGGACCGCGACCTGCCGTACTGGGCCGACCCGCAGCACAGCCGGCCGCAGGAGATCAACACCAGGGACGGCGGCCGCGGCGTGTACATCGACGACCCCGACGGCCACAACATGGAGTTCCTGACCCGTACGTACTCCGACGAGCTGCTGGCCAACCTGTAGGAGCCGGGTCCGGCGGGGCCGCCCCCGGGCCGGTGATCAGCGGCACACCGGGGCGTCGTTCGCCCGCCGCGGCGCTGTCGGTCGGCGCTCGTATGCTCGGAGGATGACTTCCAGCGCGCAGGGACCTGACCAGGTATCCGACGAGGTATCCGACCAGGCGTCCGGGCCGGCGGCCGACCGCGGCACGGGCGCCCGGCCCGCCCCGGACGGCCGCCCGACGGCGAACGCGATGCGCCGTGCGCTCAAGCGGGCCCGCGACGGCGTGGCGCTGGACGTCGACGAGGCCGCGGTGCTGCTGCAGGCCCGCGGCGCCGACCTGACGGACCTGTGCGCCTCCGCGGCCCGGGTGCGCGACGCCGGCCTGGCGGCCGCCGGCCGTCCCGGCGTCATCACGTACTCCAAGGGCGTCTTCATCCCCCTGACGCGGCTGTGCCGGGACACGTGCCACTACTGCACCTTCGTCACCGTCCCCGGCAAGCTGCGCCGGGCGGGCCACGGGATGTTCATGTCGCCCGACGAGGTGCTGGACATCGCCCGCCGCGGTGCCGAACTCGGCTGCAAGGAGGCCCTGTTCACCCTCGGCGACAAGCCCGAGGACCGCTGGCCCGAGGCCCGCGAGTGGCTGGAGGCGCACGGCTACGACGACACGCTCTCCTACGTCCGCGCCATGGCCATCCGCGTCCTGGAGGAGACCGGGCTGCTGCCGCACCTCAACCCCGGCGTGCTGTCCTGGACGGACTTCCAGCGGCTCAAGCCCGTCGCCCCGTCCCTCGGGATGATGCTGGAGACCACCGCCGAGCGCCTGTGGAGCGAGCCCGGCGGTCCGCACCACGGCTCACCGGACAAGGAACCGGCCGTCCGGCTGCGCGTCCTGGAGGACGCCGGCCGCTCCAACGTCCCCTTCACGACGGGCCTGCTGATCGGCATCGGCGAGACCTACGAGGAGCGCGCCGAGTCCCTGTTCGCGCTGCGCCGCATCCAGCGTGCCTACCACGGCATCCAGGAACTGATCATGCAGAACTTCCGCGCCAAGCCGGACACGGCGATGCGCGGCATGCCGGACGCCGAACTGGAGGAGCTGGCCGCGACGATCGCGGTGGCCCGGCACATCATGGGCCCCTCGACCCGCATCCAGGCACCGCCCAACCTGGTCGACGGCGAATACGCGCTGCTGATCGGCGCCGGCATCGACGACTGGGGCGGGGTCTCCCCGCTGACCCTGGACCACGTCAACCCCGAGCGGCCCTGGCCGCAGATCGAGGAGCTGACCGAGCACTGCGCCGCCGCCGGCTTCCGCCTGCGCGAACGCCTCCCCATCTACCCCGAGTTCATCCGGCGCGGC
Organism: Streptomyces sp. NPDC048196; assembly: GCF_040652715.1. Taxonomy (NCBI): domain Bacteria; kingdom Bacillati; phylum Actinomycetota; class Actinomycetes; order Kitasatosporales; family Streptomycetaceae; genus Streptomyces; species Streptomyces sp. NPDC048196. The sequence goes on from NZ_JBEZMM010000014.1 coordinate 13,519, forward strand.
GAACCCTGGCTCGACCCCCGCCTGCTGCCGCACGTCCGCGCCCTCGCCGACCCGGAGACCGGCCTGGCCGTCGAGGACGCACCCGTCGTCGGCCGGCCCTGGCAGGAGCCCGACGAGGGCTTCACGATGGCCTCCTCGGGCCGTACGGACCTGCACCACACCATCGACACCGAGGGCCGCAGCGCCGACCGCCGGGACGACTTCGACGAGGTCTACGGCGACTGGGAGGCGCTGCGCGAGGCCGCCGCGCCCGGTATGGCGCCCGAGCGGATCGACGCCGACGTACGGCAGGCGCTCTCCCGGGCCGCCGACGACCCCACCCGGCTCACCGACCCCGAGGCGCTGGCCCTGCTGCACGCCGACGGGCCGGCCCTCGACGCCCTCTGCACCATCGCCGACGACCTGCGCCGCGCCACGGTCGGCGACGACGTCACCTACATCGTCACCAGGAACATCAACTTCACCAACGTCTGCTACACCGGCTGCCGTTTCTGCGCCTTCGCCCAGCGCCGCACCGACGCCGACGCCTACACCCTCTCCCTCTCCCAGGTCGCCGACCGCGCCCAGCAGGCCTGGGACGTGGGCGCCGTCGAGGTGTGCATGCAGGGCGGCATTCACCCCGACCTGCCCGGCACGGCGTACTTCGACATCGCCCGCGCCGTCAAGGAACGCGTCCCCGGTATGCACGTCCACGCCTTCTCGCCCATGGAGGTGGCCAACGGCGCGACCCGCACCGGACTGTCGATCCGCGAATGGCTCGGTGAGGCCAAGGCGGCCGGCCTGGACACCCTCCCCGGCACCGCCGCCGAGATCCTCGACGACGAGGTCCGCTGGATCCTCACCAAGGGCAAACTGCCCACCGCCACCTGGGTCGAGGTCATCAAGACCGCCCATGAGCTGGGCATCCGCACGTCCTCGACGATGATGTACGGCCATGTCGACCAGCCGCGCCACTGGCTCGGCCACCTCCGGCTGCTGGCCGGGATCCAGCAGGAGACCGGCGGCTTCACGGAGTTCGTCACGCTCCCCTTCATCCACACCAACGCGCCCGTCTACCTCGCCGGGATCGCCCGCCCCGGCCCGACGACCCGCGACAACCGCGCCGTGACGGCCATGGCCCGGATCCTGCTGCACCCGCACATCACCAACATCCAGACCAGCTGGGTCAAACTGGGCACGGAAGGGGCCGCCGAAATGCTCCGCTCCGGCGCCAACGACCTAGGCGGCACCTTGATGGAGGAGACCATCTCCCGTATGGCGGGCTCCAGTTACGGGTCCTACCGCTCCATCCAGGACCTGATCGCCATCGCCGACCTGGCCGGCCGCCCCGCCCGCCCCCGCACCACCACCTACGGCCCGGTCCCCGAGGAGCGCCGGGCGGCCGCCCTCGCCTCGGACGGCCACCTGCCGGAGCTGCTGCCGGTGGTGGACTGAGCCGCCGGCCGTAGTGGCCGTGCAGGGGTCACGGCTGCCCTCGGGGGCACCGCCGCAGCGGCCGTGCCCCGGCTCAGTCCCCGTCGTACTCCGACTCGTGCTGGAGGATGCACTGCTGCCACTGGGACAGTGCCTCCTCGCGGTCGCCCCCGCTGTCCTGGGCGGCGACGATCAGGGCGTCGGCGGCCATCGCGGCGAGCCGTACGGCGATGTGGCAGACGTCGCTCTGGGGGAGCGGCCGGAGGAGTTCCACCGCGCCGTCGCTGTCCCCGGAGAGGGCCGAGGCGACAACGGCCATGGTGGTGCGATCCCACTCGTACTCGGACATGGGGAAAGCATGCCCACCGTGCGCCGCCGCCATCATCGAACGGATGAGCCCCGGCGCTGGTGCGCATCAGGTGAGTTGACGCACCGGAGTGCCCGCCAGGAAGGCGGTGATGTCCTCGACGGCCTGCTGGAAGTAGCCCTCGTAGTTGCGGCGGGTGACATAGCCGAGGTGCGGGAGGGCGAGCACGTTCGGGAGGGTGCGCAAGGGGTGACCGGCCGGCAGCGGCTCCTGGTCGAAGACGTCCAGGCCGGCCCCGGCGATCCAGTTCTCGCGCAGCGCCCGCAGCAGCGCCTCCTGGTCGACGATCGCGGCGCGCGAGGTGTTGACGAGGTAGCTCGTGGGCCGCATCCGGCGGAGCTCGTCCGCGCCGAGCAGCCCCCGGGTGCGGTCGCCGAGCACCAGATGGACGGAGACGAAATCGGCCGCCTCCAGGAGCTCCTCCTTGCCGGCGGCGGCGCGTACGCCCACCTCCGCGGCGCGCTCGGCGGTCAGGTTCCGGCTCCACGCCACCACGTCCATGCCGAAGGCCAGCCCGATCCGGGCGACCCGGCCGCCGATCTTGCCCAGGCCCAGCAGCCCGAGCGTGCGGCCGTGCAGATCGGCGCCGAGGGTGGACTGCCAGGGGCCGCCGGCGCGCATCGCGGTGTTCTCGGCGACGACGTTGCGGGCGAGGCCCAGGATCAGCGCCCAGGTCAGTTCGACGGGCGGCTCGGTGTTGCTGGCGGTGCCGCACACGGTGATCCCGTGCCCCGCGGCGGCCGCCAGATCGATGGCGGCGTTCCGCATCCCGGAGGTGATCAGCAGCCGGAGCCGGGGCAGCCGGGCGAGCAGCGAGGCGGGGAACGGCGTGCGCTCGCGCATCGCCACGACCATCTCGCAGTCGCCGATCGCCGCGACCACCTCGTCCTCGGAGCGGAACGGCTCGCGCAGCGTACGGACCTCGACGGTACCGTCCAGCGCTGACCAGTCGGCCACGGAGAGAGCGACGTCCTGATAGTCGTCGAGTACGGCACAGCGCAGTGTCATGGCAGATCTCCCGGAGGTGCAGTTCGGCGTTCATCCGGACCGTAGCCCCCAAAAGCCGCCTAGCCAGCGACTATGCGCATACTCACCTGGCCGGAAACCGATCAATCCCGGTCGATTACAGTGCTGCGCCATGGGGCCTTCGCAAGGCCCCGGAACGTGGTGAGCTTCGGGAGGCACAGTGAGCGCAGCGGGAGGCGGCGCCGCCATCTGGGGGCGCGCGGAACAGCAGGACTTCCGCAGCCGGGTACGCGGCTGCCTGCTCGGCGGCGCGATCGGCGATGCGCTCGGTGCCGGCATCGAATTCGACTCGCTCGATGCGATCCGTGCGGCGCACGGCCAGGAGGGCGTGACGGACTTCGTACCCGCCTTCGGGCGGCGCGGGGCGGTCACCGACGACACCCAGATGACCCTGTTCACCGTCGACGGGCTGATCCGGGCCCAGGTGCGCCGCGACACCGGCGCCTGGCATCCGCCCACCGACGTCCACCGCGCCTACCTCCGCTGGGCCGCCACCCAGCACGACTGGGGCCCCGACGAGCGCAAGACGCACGACGGCTGGCTGGCCCGCGAGGAGTGGCTGTACTCCCGCCGCGCGCCCGGCCGGGCCTGCCTCAGCGGCCTCGGCGACGAGCTGATGGGGACCGTGGAGGCGCCGAAGAACCCGGACTCCAAGGGGTGCGGCGCGGTGATGCGCTCGGCGCCGTTCGGGCTGCTGGTCGGCTGGGAGCCGCAGCTGGTCTTCCAGCTCGCCGTGGAGTGCGCGGCGCAGACCCACGGCCACCCCACCGGCTATCTGGCGGCCGGCGCGTTCGCCGTCATCAGCCACTCGCTGGCCCGCGGTGAGGACCTCGACAGCGCGGTGCAGAAGGCGCTCGCCCACCTGGCCACCCGCCCCGGCCACGAGGAGACCACCGAGGCCCTCAAGCGCGCGCTGGGCGCCGTACGGCAGGGCATGCCGACGCCGGCCCGGGTGGAGTCGCTGGGCGAGGGCTGGACGGCCGAGGAGGCGCTGTCCATCGGCGTGTACTGCGCACTGGTCGCCGAGGACATCCGGCACGGCCTGCTGCTCGCCGTCAACCACAGCGGCGACAGCGATTCCACCGGCGCCATCTGCGGCAACCTCCTCGGCACCCTGCACGGCGAAACGGCGCTGCCGCCGGACTGGCTGGTCGAACTGGAGGGCCGGGCCACGATCCTGCAACTGGCCGACGACTTCGCGATGGAAATGACCCAGGGCCCCGCCCTGCACGGCCCGGCCGGCTCGGCCCCGGGGTGGCTGACGCGGTATCCGCGGGCGTGACGGCCGTACGGTCCGGGGCCCGTACGGCCGCGAGGGGCCGGAGTGCGGTCGCTACCGCATCAGCTCACCCGCGTTGACCAGCAGTGACTGGCCCGTGATGGCCCGCGCCCGGTCGGACGCCAGGAAGACCGCGGTCTCGGCCACATCGGCATCCGTGGCCAGCTCCGGCAGCGCCATCCGCCCGGTGAGCCGCCCGAGCACCTCGGACTCCGGCACGCCCTCGGCCTGCGCCTGGAACCGTACGTACGCCTCGACCGGCGGGCCCCACATCCAGCCCGGCTGCACGGTGTTGACCCGTATCCGGTCCGGGCCCAGCTCACGGGCGAGCGCATACATCGCGGAGACCAGCCCGCCCTTCGACGCCGCGTACGCCGCCTGCTGCACCTGTGAGGGCGCCGCGACCGACGACTGGGTGCCGATGAACACCACCGAGCCCCCGCCACGCGCGGTCAGCGACGGCAGGCAGGCCCGGGTCATCCGCAGCGTGCCGAAGAGATTGACGTCCACGACGGTGCCCCAGGAGTCGAAGTCGGCGTCCCGCAGTCCGCCGAACAGCGAGTCCAGCGCGGCGACATGGATCACCGCGTCTATTCCGCCGAACCGCTCCACCGCCAGCGCGGCCAGCGCCGTGCACTGCGCCTCGTCACCGATGTCGGTCACCCGCCAGGCCGTACGCGTCCCCGAAGGGTCGATCTGCGCCGCCGACTTGGCGAGGTTCGCCTCCGTGCGCGCGCCCAGCACCACCGACGCGCCGTCCCGTACGCAGGCCGCCGCGACCTGATGGCCGAGGCCGGCCCCCACGCCCGAGACGACGACGGTCTTGTTCCGCAGCAGCATCTCCGCCTCCGGACGCCGAGCCCCACCGACACCTTCTGACGGGTAGTCAGATTAGAGCGGTGGCCCCGGAAGGAACAGCCCCTCCGCCGCGGATTTCCCGGGTGGGCGGCTGCTGCCCGGTCAGTGCGCGTGGCTCCGGCGCAGGCGGGCGACGGACCGCAGCCGGCGCAGGACGGCGGCCACCCGCACCCGGGCACCGCACAGCCGGGCCCACAGGCGGCGGGCGCGGGAAGGGGGCGGCTCGGTCGGGTAGTCGTCGGAGGAGTCGGGGGCCGGCGCGCCGCCCGTCGGGTCGTCCGCGCCGTGGGGGCCTTGGGTGCCGTGGCTGCCTTGGGTCATCCGTCCTCCCGGAAAGGTGGTCCCACCCCTGTCCTTCCCCGTGGCGCCAGCCCCGAAGCCGCGACTCCCCGAAGGGCCCCGCCCTCATCCCTCCCCGTGCGCCTCCGCCAACGCTCCGCGCAACCGCCCCAGGCCCTCGCGGATCTCCCCCGGCGTGTGCGTGACGAACGACAGGCGGACCGCTGCCGGGTCCGGCGTCCCGGCGTAGAACGGCGCCCCGGGCACGTAGGCGACCTCATGCCGCACGACCTCGGGCAGCAGTGCGGTCGCGTCGTAGCCGGCGGGCAGGGTGGCCCAGACGAACATGCCGCCCGCCGGCCGGTTCCACCGCGAGCCCTCGGGGAGCGCCGTGGCGAGCCCGTCGACCAGCGCGTCCCGGCGCTCGCGATACGCCTCGCGCACCCGCGCCAGATGGACGTCCAGGTCCGTGGTCGCCAAGTACCGTGCCGCGGCGGCCTGATCGACGGTCGAGGTGTGCAGGTCGGCGGCCTGCTTGGCGATGACGCACGGGCGCCGCAGCGGGGCCGGCAGCCGCAGCGTGCCCAGCCGCAGGCCGGGCGCCATAACCTTCGAGAACGAACCCAGCAGCACCGTACGGTCCTCGGCCCCCGGGAACGACGCCACCCACGGCACGGCCGCGCCCTCGAAGCGGAGCTCGCCGTACGGGTCGTCCTCGGCGATCCACAGTCCGCGCCGGGCGGCGATCCCGGCGACCGCGGCCCGCCGCTCGGCGGAGAGCGTGCGGCCGGTCGGGTTCTGGAAGGTGGGGATGACGTAGAGCAGCTTCGGCCGTTCCCGGGCGGCGAGTTCGTCCAGTGCGGCCGGGTCGATCCCCTCGTCGTCGGTGGGCACCGGTACCACCCGGGCACCCGCCAGCGAGAAGATCTGCAGCGCCGCCAGATAGCAGGGGTCCTCGACCAGCACCGTGTCGCCCGGCTCCAGCAGGACGGTGGCCAGCAGCGACAGTCCCTGCTGCGAGCCGGTGGTCACCAGCAGCTCGTCGGGATCGGTGGGCAGCCCGCGGGCGGTGGTGCGCGCCGCGACGGCCGCGCGCAACGCCGGATCGCCCTCGCTGGTGGAGTACTGCAGGGCGCGCCGCGGGTCGTCGGCGAGCACATGCCGGAAGGCGGCGGCCAGCCCCGCCGCGTCGAACAGCTCCGGAGCGGGCAGCCCGCCGGCGAACGAGATGACCTCGGGCCGGGCGGTGAGCGCCAGGATGTCGCGTACGGGCGAGCCGCCGGTGCGCGCCGCCCGCGCGGCGAGCCCGGGGAGCGGCGCCCGGGCGGGCGTACGGAGGGGCGTACGGGCATCGGCGAGGATCGCATCCGGCATGGCGACTCCCATCACTCCGGGCCGCGGGTTAACCCGCGTTAGCTGTAAGTGCCAGGCAGCTTAGGCAGGAGCGGAACGGGCGCGCAGAGATGCCCACATGGTGAGCATGACGGACGGACCCCTCCCGTTCTGACGCGGCGTCAGCTACACCTGTTCCCCATGACCGCAGACCGCGAGAGCACGAACAGGACCACGCCGGAGGACGCCACCGCCACCCATGTCGCCACCTACGGCGAACTCGCCGCCGTCGGTCCCTACGGCGTCCGCCCCGGGCATGCGCTGATCACCATGGTCGAACCGCACCCCGGCCATGAGTACGCCTACAACCGCTGGTACGAGGACGACCACTACATCGCCGGCGCCATGGCGATGCCCTGGATGTTCGCGGGCCGCCGCTGGGTCGCCACCCGCGAGCTGCAACTCCTGCGCTATCCCCAGGAGTCCGCCGTAGCCCGCCCGGTGACGGCCGGCTGCTACCTCTCCACGTACTGGCTCACCGAAGGCCGCTACGACGAGCACATGCGGTGGACGGTGGCGATCAACCGGCGCCTCAACCGGGACGGCCGGGTCCACCAGGACCGCACGCACGTCTTCACGGCCTTCCAGGACCACCTGGCGACGGTCTACCGGGACGGTGCGGCGGGCCCCCGGGACTTCCATGCGCTGGACCACCCCTATGCGGGGCTGGTGCTGGAGGTGGTCGACGCGGCCGGGCCGGAGGAGCGGGCCGGGCTGCTGGAGTGGCTGCGGGACCGGCGGCTGCCAAGGCGGCTGGCCGGCTCGCCCGCGGCGATGGTCACGGTCTTCCGGCCGACCCCGCTGCCCGGTGACCGGATGTCGTACGTACGGCAGGTCGAGGGCGTCGACACCCGGCTGACGCTGCTGTGGTTCCTGGAGCGGGATCCCCGCGACGACTGGGAGGCGCACTTCGCGGGCCTCGGGGAGGAGGTCGCGGATGCGGGGCTCGGCCGGGTGGAGTTGGTGGCGCCGTTCGTGCCGACCGTGCCCGGGACGGACCGGTACGTGGCCGAATTGCGCTGACGGATGCTGACACGCGGTGACGGCGGCGGGAGGGGGATGCGCGGAGGGGCGGGCAAGGCCGAGCCCCCTCGGCCGGGACGGCGATCCAGTCGAGAGGGCTCGTATCCGCGGATGCGGACGGTGGAGCGTGCCGGCTCAGGTCACGCGACGTCGAACCCACCATCGGCGACGTCCGACAGGAAACGGCTCCAGGAGGCGTTGTCGAACGTGAGGCGCGGCCCCTCGGGGTCCTTGGAGTCGCGCACCGCGATGGCTGCGGTGGTCGGTACGGCGATTTCCACACAGGCGCCGTTACCACCGGAGTACGAGGACTTGGTCCAGGAGAATGCGGAATTCGGCTGCACGGCCATGTTCACTCCAACTTACTCTGAGTTACCGCGGATTCGGTAGTCATGACGCTACGCGCCAACATCACCAACCGCAGGGGCCGTTCACCCGTCCGAATGGCATATTCCTTGATCTCTTTTCATGGCGGTAGGGGCGGGTGTACCGTGCCAACCCGTTATCCGGAACCTCGCATTCCGCCCCATTTCCACCCTGCCCGGTCCGCCACACCGGTCCGCCGTTCCGGCCTCACCTCACCTCGGGTCACCTCACCTCGGGTCACCCCATCGCATCCGCATGGGATTTCGCCGCTTCTGCGATGAACTCCCGGCTCGCTTCCGCGCTCAGGGCCTGGGCCCGCAAATGCTCGTACATGATCGTGTATTTGTGCACATCATTGGTTTTCTCCAGATAGAGGTCACTGGTGACGCCCTCGATGTACACCACGCTGGAATCCGCGGCATCGTCGAATTCCAGGATGGAGAACGTCCCCGACATTCCGGCGTGCGCACCGGCGTCATAAGGGAGCACCTGCACGGTCACATGCGGGAGATGGCTCACCTCGACGAGATGGTCGAGCTGTTCGCGCATGATCAGGTGGCTGCCGACCACCCGCCGCAGCGCGCTCTCGTCCAGCACCACCCACAGCCGCAGCGGGCGCTCGGGCTCGTTGACCCGCTCCTGGCGGCGCATCCGCACCTGGATGCGCTTCTCCAGATGGTCCGGCGCCAGCTCGGGGACCGTGCCGGGAATGACCGCCTCGGCGTAGCCGGGCGTCTGCAACAGCCCGGGGACGAGCAGTGACTCGTAGATCCGCAGCGAGGCGGCCTCGGTCTCCAATCCGATGTAGACGCTGTACGGGATGTCGCCGAAGGCATGCCACCAGCCCTGCTGGCGGGAATCCTTCGCCATCTGCATCAGCGATCGACTATCCGGTGGTCCTCGACCTCATAGACCCCGCAGAGATCGCGGACATCACGCTGGCTGATGCTGCGGCGGCCGTTCTCGAGTCTGCTGATCTTCGATTGCGAGACCAGCAGCCGCTCGGCCACCTCTTCCGCCGTCATGCCCTTGAGCTCGCGGAGCCTGCGCAGCTCCTGGCCCAGCCGGCGTCGCCTGACGGTGGGATTGACGTGGGACGCCACGGGATGTGCACCTCCGGCTCCGTACTGCTGTCATTTCCTGGTCAGCAGACTGCCACTCCGGAGTGACGCCGCGCAGTGAAATGCGCACACAAGGCGAGCGAGCGTGTGCGCGGGGTGGCGGGCCGGCCGTCGTCCGTAACGGCCGGCCCGCCACCCCGCGCTTCCTTGCTGCGGCTCCCGAACGGGATCGTGGGACGGTGGTGCGCCGGTGGTGCTGGTGGGGCACTGGTGGAACGGTGGGGCGTCCTGACAGGGCGCCCGGTCGTACGGGCCTTCAGGGCGTCAACGGGCGCCCACTCGGGCCATCCTGCCGTGACCGTGCCGCGACTGGCCCGGCGTGCCGGACGCGTTCGCCGTGGCCCGGGCCGCCGGTTGCCGTACGGCAGCACCGGCGGCGGCCTGTGCCCGCCGTGGTTGCGCCGCGGCGCCGTTCTGCACGTCCATGACGGCGTGGGCCACCAGCCCGCCCATGGGGTCGTGCCGGATCAGATCCCGGAGACGGGAGCGCGATGACCGCCCCTCGTTCCCTGGGTAGAGGTGCTTGCCGAGTCCGACCGCATGGGCCAGCGCGGCGAGCGCCGCGGTCCGCGGGTCCGGGGGTACGCCGGTGCGGATCGCGTTGTCCAGCCGGGCCCTGATTTCCCGGCTGATGGCCGTCTCCGTCGCTTGGTAGCGCGTCGTCGGCAGCACCCCGCACATCTGGCCCGCCACGGCATGCACCATGCCGCACCGTTCGAGATGCGTGAGGTAGGTCTGGCGCAGCCCCAGCCGGGGCCCGCCGATCCAGTGGACCGCGCGCACCGGACTGCCGCGTCGGCGCAGCAGTTCGAGCGCGGAGTCCAGAGTCGGATCTCCTGTCGGCCGTGCCATCACCACGGCGATACGATCCCCGTCTGGGGCTATCCGTCCTGCCAGAGCCAGCTCTACTAGCTGGGCCCCGGCCAGGCCGAGGTCGAGCGACTGCGGCTGCGCTGTGGTGCCCGTCGCCGGGTCCAAAGCGAGCAGCAGAAGCTCCTCCGGAATTGTTCTGCGGCTCCTGCCCATCCATGCCTCCCCGCGTGGATGAATGACAGGGTGACCCCTCTCACATTCATCTGTCGAGAGTGCGTGGGGGGTTCGGTAGGGAACCGGTAGGTATGTCGTTCTCGTCTTGCACGTTGGCGACATCTATCCGTGGGGTGCGGCGCGTACCGATTCGCGTGGCGGCGAGGTGTTGCCACGGGAACACAGGACACTTGGAAACACTGGGCCAATGCGGCAGTGCGACATATGAAGGAGACATCGGTGGCGGGCGAGTCCCCCGACAAGTCGGACAAGAAGCAGTCGTCGGGGGAGACGGCGCGGAGCGAACGTGATCCGCGCCTGTCCGTCCTCCGAAGGGAGCCGGCCGAGCCGGCGGAGGAAGCGGCGACGGCCGAGGGCGAGGACTCGAATCCGTCCGAGCCGTCCGAGGCGTCCGAGGCGTCCGAGGCATCCGAGGCATCCGAGTTGGACGGGGATGCCGAGGCGCCGGAGGCGTCCGAGGGGGCGCAGAAGGCCGCCGGCGACGAGAAGGACTCCGAAGCCGGCGATGAGCGTCTGCGGTCGGCTGTGGCCGCCTGGGTCGCCGGGAAGGGCGACGAGGACGCCGGGGGCGAGGCGGAAGCCGGTGCCGAGGGTGGTGCTGAGGGTCGCGCCAAGACCGATGGCGGGGGCTCGAAGGGCGCCGAGGGGCGTGCGAAGGCGGGCGACGCTTCCGCAAAGCTGGAGGGTGATGTCGCGGCCGAGTCCGAGGCTGAGCCCGGTGCGGGCGAGTCCGAGGATGACGAGCCCGAGGGTGACGACAAGCCTGCGCCCAAGGGTTCGGCGGACGAGGCCAAGTCCGAGGTGAAGGCCGAGTCCGGGGCCGAGGCCAAGTCCCGGTCCACGTCGAAGGCAAAGGCCAAGGCTGAGGTTGTTGATCAGCCGACCGCCGTGTTCAAGACCGTCGGGCCGCAGAAGAGCAAGCCCGTAGAGGCGGCCGATGAGGAGGACGGGGCCGACGGGTCGGCAGTGGATGACGCGACCCGGGTGTTCGCTGTTGCGAAGGTCAAGGGGAAGGGCGCCTCCAGCGACGCGTCCGCCCCGATCGACCAGGCGACCACCGCCCTCAAGATCAACCCGCCGGCCAAGGCACCCACCAAGTCCGCCACCAAGGCCGCCGACAAGGACTCCGCGAAGGACTCCGCCAAGGGGCCCGACTCCAAGAAGGATTCCGAGAAGGACGCTGAGAAGGGCTCGGCGACGGACTCGGCGAAGGGCTCCGGAAAGGACTCCGGTAAGGACTCCGGCAGGGACTCCGGCAAGAGCGAGGACGCGAAGGGCGCCAAGAAGGAGAACAAGGACAACAAGGCGTCCGCTGCCGAGAGTGACGCGGAGCGGACCAGCCAGTTCGTGGCGCTGAAGTCGACGGACGACGGTGCGGCCGGCAAGTCCCTCGGCAAGACGGCGCCCCGGACCCCCCTCGGGACGCCCGGCAAGCCCGCCGACAAGGCCGGGGAGAAGACGACGGGCAAGCCCGCCGACAAGACGACGGACAAGCCCGCGGACAAGGCCGGGACGAAGGAGAAGACCTCCGGAGGCCGGCCGACCGCCGCATCCGCCGCATCCGCCACGCCCTCCGCCCCGCCCAAGCCCGCCGGTCCGCCCGGTGCCCTGCCGCCCGCCGCCCCGACGGGTGCCACCACGCCGGCCCGTCCCGACGCGCTGCCCGAGTCCGAGCGGACCAAGCAGCAGCCGCTGCCGCCGCTCGATCTCCTGGCGAAGCTCACCAACACCCCGCCGCCGCCCGAGACCCCGCTGCGCACGGTCGTCCGCCGGTTCAAGATCTGGACCCCGCTGGTGGTGCTGCTGGCGATCATCTTCGTGATCGTCCAGGGCGTGCGCCCGCTGCCCAACCCGACGCTCACCGTCGGCGACGCCGCGTCCTCGTTCACCTTCGAGGGCGGCAAGCTCACCATCCCGTGGCCCGCGCAGGGCCAGGCGGCAATCAAGGTGGTGGGCTCCGGTGACCTGGGGACGTTCGGCCCGCAGAAGCCGGTGCCGACCGCGAGCGTGGCCAAGATCATGACGGCCTACGTCATCCTCCGGGACCACCCGCTCAAGAAGGACGAGGGGGGGCCGAAGATCGAGGTCGACGCCAAGGCGGTGACCGAGGGCGGTTCCAGGCACGAGTCCCGGATCGAGGGGCTGAAGGCCGGGCAGAAGTTCAGCCAGCAGAACATGCTCAAGATGCTGATGATCCCGTCCGGCAACAACATCGCCCGGCTGCTGGCCCGTTGGGACAGCAAGTCCGACAACGAGGCGGCGTTCGTCAAGAAGATGAACGCCGCCGCCAAGGACCTGGGCATGAAGAACACCACCTACACGGACCCCAGCGGCCTGGACCCCAAGACCGTCAGCACCGCGGTCGACCAGCTCAAGCTGGCCGAGGCCGTGATGAAGTTCGACGCCTTCCGGCCGATCGTCGCCATGACGAACGCCGACATCCCGGGCCTGTCGCAGCGGATCAACAGCAACATCGACAACCTGCTGCTGGCCGGCCTCAGCATCAAGGGCATCAAGACCGGCTCCAGCACGGCGGCCGGCGGCACGCTCTCCTGGGCGGCCTACAAGACCGTCGACGGCAAGGACCGGCTGATCCTGGGCACGATGATGGACCAGCACTTCAAGGGCCTGGACCCCGACGGCTCCAACAGCCTCACCCTGGTCAAGCAGAACAGCCAGAAGGTCATCGAGGCCGTGCGCAACGCGCTGACCTCTGCCCCGGCGGTGAAGAAGGGCCAGGTCGTCGGCTATGTCGACGACGGCCTGAACGGCCTCACGCCGGTCGTCGCCACCAAGGACCTCAAGGCGGTCGGCGTCCCGGGCCAGAAGCTGAAGTTGAGCGTCGGTGACGGGGGCAAGACCGTTCCGCACACCGCGAAGGCCGGTACCGAGGTCGGTGTGCTGACCGTCGGCAACGGCGAAAGCATCCAGAAGGTGCCGGTCGCCCTGAAGGAGGACCTGGTCGAGCCTTCGTTCGTAGCGAAGCTGGTCCGTCTCGGGTGAGCTGACCCGTCTCGGGAGCGGCCACGGACTCCGGTGGCGGTGACGGGCACACCGCCCGGCCCGTCACCGGAGTCCGTTCCCGGTCCGTTGCCGGTCCCTTCCCGCCCCGCTCCCCCTCTTTCGCCCGCTCGCCCGTCCTCCTCCGTCCCGTACGTGACCGGAGCCCGTCATCGACGTAGCGCAAGCACCGAAGCCGGCCTATGCGTCCGCCGTCGCCACCCGCCGAGCGTGGGCGGCGCAGGGCGCGGTGATGCTGATGCCCTCCGGGGTGATGCTGCTCCTGGGGGCGTGGGGGGTCCGCCGCCAGGACGCCATATGGCGCGACGAGGCGGTCACCTACGACATGGCCCACCGCAGCCTGCCCGACCTGTGGCACACGCTGCTGCACGTCGATGTCGTCCACGGCCTGTACTACGCGCTGATGCACGTCTGGTTCCGGGTCTACGACGTCACCCTCGACGGGACGTTCGGCGAGGTGGTGGGGCTCCGGCTGCCGTCGGTGGCCGCGATGACCGCCGCGACCGCCGGCGTCGCCCTGCTCGGGCACCGCCTGGTCGGCCGGCGGGCGGGCCTGCTGGCCGGCTTCACGTTCGCGTGCATCCCCGTCGTCCAGCAGTACGCGCAGGAGGGACGCTCGTACGCGACCGTCTGCGCACTGGTCGTCTGGGCCACGTACCTGCTGGTCCTGACCGCGGCCACGGCGGTCCCCCCGCACGCGCCTCCGCAACCGCGTCCGCGCCCCCGGCTGTGGCTCGGCTACACGGCGCTCATGCTGACCGCCTGCCTGCTGCACGAGTTCGCGTGCCTGGTGCTGCCCGTCCACGCCGCCGCGCTGATCCTCGCCCGGCTGCCCCGCCGCGTACTGCGCGCCTGGGCACTGTCCACTGCCACCGTCCTCGCCGGGCTGGCCCCGCTCGCGGTCTTCAGCACCCGGCAGTCGGCGCAGATCAGCTGGCTGATGTGGCCGGACCCGCTGCAGCTGCTGACCTTCGCCGTGCTCGCGGTCCTCGGCCTGGGCTGCGCCCGCGTGCGGATCCGCTCCCGCGGCCCGATCGGCCTGCGCGCCCTGGGCATCCCGCTGCTGCTCCTGCCCACCCTCCTCCTGCTGCTGCTCTCGCACGTCGAACCGGCCTACGTCGACCGCTACGTCCTCTACTACGTCGTCGGCTTCGCCCTGCTCGCCGGCGCCGCGCTGGCCCGGCTGCTGCGCCCGGCCGGCGAAGCGGGGCAGCCCCGGGCCCGCCGGCTGCGCCGGACCGCGGCCGTCGCGCTGGTGCTGGCCGCCCTGCTGCCCATCGACGTCCATCTGCGCAGCCCGGACAGCCGGGTCGACGACGTCACCGCGATCGCCCGGGCCGTCCGCGCGGTCGCCGAGCCGGGCGACGGCCTGCTCTTCATGCCGGCCCGGCGGCGGATCTGGACGGCGACCCGGCCGCACGACTTCCGCGGCCTGACCGATCTCGCCCTGGACAAAAGCCCGTTGGCCTCCCACACCCTCTACGGCACCGAGCGATCCGGCGACGCCATCCGCGCCCGAATGCTGGCCCGCCGCCGGATCGTGGTCGCCGGTGACCCGGACGGCCAGCCCGCCGACGACAACGACCAGGAGATCGCCAAACGGGCCACCCTGCGCGACGCCTTCGAGGTCTGCCGCACCACGGAGGTCCGCGGCGCCCGCATCACGGTGTACGGGCGGTCCGGGGCGTGCGGGACGGGAGCCGCCCGGTAGGGCACCGGACGGCGGGCCGAGCCCGACCCAGGTCCCGGGCCCCTCACCGCAGCCCCGCCGCCGCCCCGTCGAGCCCCAGCAGTTCCTGGAGGGCCGCCGCGCCGTCGTCGGTGAGGCGTACCGCCCTGCCGCTGCCGATCCGGCGGACCCAGCGGCGGTCGAGCAGCCGGTCGCAGAGCCGGGCGCCGGCCGTGCCCGCGAGGTGGTTGCGGCGCTCGGTCCAGTCGAGGCAGCCGCGGGCCTGCGGGCGGCGGCCGGTGCACAGGTCGGCCGGTTCGACGCCCAGCGCGTCGGTGAACCAGTCCCGGCCGGCGTCGGTGAGCGCGAAGCCGCCGTCCTGGTCGACCAGGCCGCGGGCGGTCATCGCGTCGGTGATCGCGACGCCGAGCCGGCCCGCGAGGTGGTCGTAACAGGTGCGGCCCCGGGCCAGCGCCGCGGAGGCGGACACCGCGCGCAGCCCGCGCGGCGCGCCCTGCGGCGGATCGAGGTGCGCGGTCAGGGATTCCAGCAGCTCGGCGACGTGCGGCCCGGCGAGCTGGAGGTAGCGGTGGCGGCCCTGGCGCCGTTCGACGAGCAGTCCGCCCTCGGTCAGCCGGGTCAGGTGCTCGCTCGCCGTCGAGGGCGCGACCTGCGCGTACGCGGCCAGTTCGCCGGCCGTCCAGGCCCGCCCGTCGAGCAGCGCCAGGCAGAAGGCGGCCCGGGTGCGGTCCGCGAGCAGCCCGGCCAGCCGGGCGAGCTCGGTGCTGTACGGCGGAGTGCCGTCCGCCGGGGTGCGGTGCGTCGCGGTCCGGTGCGTCACCGCCTGGTGCGCCGCGGTCCGGTTCGTCGCGGTGCTGTACGCCGGAGTGGTCATGACTCGATTGTCCGCCGCGAGTCTTCGGTGCGTACCGAAGGGACTCGTGCCTACGGTGCCCGTATGAGCACCTCCCCGGAGTACGCCACCTTCCACTTCCACGCGTTGCACCACGCCGACCAGCCGCTGCTGCTCCCCAACGCCTGGGATGTCGCGTCGGCGGTCGCCCTCGCCGCGGCCGGATTCGCGGCGGTCGGCACGACGAGCCTGGGGGTCGCGGCGGCCCACGGCTATCCGGACGGCCGCGGGCTCGCCGAGGTCAAGGACGCCACCCTCGCGCTGGCACTGCGCCTCAACGGCCGGCTGACCTGCCCGTACACCGTCGACATCGAGGGCGGGTTCGGTGGCGGGCCACAGCAGGTGGCGGATCTCGCGGGGGCGCTGGCGGAGGCCGGCGCGGCGGGGCTCAATCTGGAGGACGGGCTGCCCGGTGGCGGAGGGCTGCAGGCAACGGCGCGGCAGGCCGAGGTGCTCGCCGCGGTGAAGCAGCGGGCGCCCGGGCTGTTCCTGAACGCCCGGATCGACACCCATTGGCGGGTGACGACCCCGCCCCCGCTGTCGGAGACGCTGGCCCGCGCCGAGAGCTATCTGACGGCGGGCGCGGACGGGGTGTTCGTCCCGGGGATCGTCGCCGACGAGGACATCACGGTGCTGGTGCGCGAGGTCCAGGCCCCGCTGAACATCCTCTTCACGCCGGGCCGGCACACCCTCGCCCGGCTGGCGGATCTCGGCGTGCGCCGGATCAGCACCGGTTCGCTGCTCTTCCGTACGGCCCTGCAGGCCACCCTCGGGACGGCGGACGCGATCCGCACGGGGCAGCCGCTGCCGGAGCCGGGCGGTGCGGCGCTCATGTACGAGGACGTCCAGCGGATGGTGGGGGAGGAGCAGGGGGAGTAGGTCCCCCTGCTCTCGGCGCTCAGACCTGTCGGCCCCGGCCCGCCTGGCGGCGGCGGTGGACGGCTACGGCCGCGCCCGCCACACCCAGTGCGCCGGCGCCACCGATCAGGCCCGCCTTGGGCAGGTGCCCGGCCTTCTCGGCCAGGCCGGCCAGCCCGTTGTCGGGGAGCATGATCGACGTACGGCTTTCCGTGGGCACGGTGGAATCCGCGGCGAAGGCGGCGCCCGTGGGCAGCAGCAGGACGGCGAGCGCACCGGTGGCGACGGTGGCGGTACGGATCATGGAGCGGCGCTGGGCCCGCATGGGTACTCCTCGTCGGGGGCGGCTCGGGCCGCCCGGGGTCACGGTACGGGAGGCACCTTACGGAGCGTCCTTAACGGCAATCCGTACGTTGTGTAACAGTCAGCAAGATCTCTGGGATCGGTCCCGTGACAATGCGCACGCCAGTCCGGGCCAAAGGCCGCAACCCCGGCAAGGCGCTCGGGTCGTCGGCGGGGCTTCGGACGGGCGACGGCGGAGTCGCCGGGCCCCCGTCGGATGGCCGCGCTGAAGATTCCCCCGCCCGCCGCGTTGGATAGCTTGAGGAACGGGCCCGACGGGAGGCGGTGACGACGGGATGCGAGGCGGCGAGGACGGCGGGGACGGCGGCGCGCGAAGACGCCTTCGCCTCTGGGAGCGAGTCAGCTCGCAGCGGGGCAAAGGTTCCTGGCGGTGCATCTGCCACGCCACCGCCCTCTGCACGCTCCCGCTCCTCGCCGGATGCGCCGGTCTGGAGGGCCTGGAGAGTGATGGACCGGCCCGCGACGTCAAGGCGCCGCTCGCGCTCTGGCCGGACTACACCCCCGCCCCGCTCGGCCGGGAGGACAACCCGGCCGCCCTCAGGCCCGTGGCCGGTGTGCCGCACGTCCCGAGCGGCAGCATGGCGGACGCCGACCCGCTCGCCGTCCTCGACGCGGACATCTCCGCGGAGGGACAGCATCCGCCCGCCCCCCACGCCGTTCGCCGCCCCGCGCTGCACGACCTCACCGACGACGGCAAGCCCGACCTGATCACCGTCATCGACCTCGATCCGCGCACCAGCGAACTCCGCGTCTACAGCGTGCGGAAGACGGTGGTGACCCGGGTGCTGGTGCTGCGCGGCGTGCTGGCCGGGGTCGAGTTGGCGGCCGGTCACCTGGCGGTGCGTGAGCCCACCAAGGATCCGCGCTTCGTGAGCGTCACCGACCTGGTCTGGGACGGCAGGGCGATGGCTCTGTGGGACCTCACCCTGGACGAGGTCCGCAGACACCAGACCCGCCAGGCCGGCGGCGGCAGCGCGAGCAGGGGGAGCGGGGGGAGCGGGGCGAGCCGGGGGAGCGGGCGGACCGGGGTGACCGCGGGGGCCGGGGCGACCGGGGCGACCGGGGGTACCGCGGGGGCCGGGGGGAGCAACGGGAGTGCCGGGGGCGGCGGGAGCAACGGGAGTGCCGGGAGCGGCGGGAGCGGTCCGTGAGGCGCCCGGCGGTCTCCCTCCGCTGGAAGATCGCGCTGACCGTGATGGCGGTGAGCTGCGCGGTCGCCGCCGTCCTCGGCGTGCTCGTCCACAACGCGGTGGCCCGTCAGACCGTGGGCCAGGTACGGAAGGAGACCCGCGCGAACCTCGACACCGCGCTGGACCTCTTCGAGTACGGCACCTCGCGCGAGGGCATCAACTCCCTCCTCGACCCGGCCGAACTGCCCGCAGCACTGCGGGAGTTGGCGCGTTCGGGGCAGCGCGGCAGCATGGTCGGGACGTATCGCGGCCACCCGGTCATGTGGGCCGCGGCGCCCGCCGACGGCCAGGTCATGGCCGTCTGGTCGCCGTACGGCAACACCCGCCGCTCGCTGGAGAACTTCGACACCGCGATCCTCGGCTCGGCCGTACTCGCCGCCGCGGTCGTCGCGCTCGCCGGGCTGTTCCTCGCCCACCGCATCAGCCGCCGGCTGGCCACCACGGCAGCGGTCGCCCGCCGCATCACCGCCGGCGATCTGGACGCCCGGGTCGGCGGCGGTGGTGGCGGTGGCGATGACGGTGGCCATGGCGATGGCGAAGGTAGTGGCACTGGCGGTGGCGGTGGTGAAGGCAGTGGCACTGGCACTGGCACTGGCGGTGGCGGTGGCGGTGCGGGCGGCGGCCGGAAGTGGGGCGGCGGCCGGAAGCCTGGCGGCGGTCCGGCGGCGCGGGACGAGGTGGCGGCGGTGGCCGCCGCCCTCGACTCGGTGGCCGGCTCCCTGCAGAGCCGGCTGCGGACCGAACAGCGGTTCACCGCCGATGTGGCCCATGAACTCCGTACGCCGCTCACCGGCATCCTCGCCTCGGCCGAACTGCTTCCCGAGGGCCGGCCCAAGGAGATGATCAACGACCGGCTGCGGGCGCTGCACCGCCTCACCGAGGACCTGCTGGAGATCTCCCGGCTGGACGCCGGCGCCGAACACGCCGATCTCGCCGCGTACGAACTGGGCACCCTGGTCACCCGCTCCGTGCGCGCCACCGGCCTCGACACCGACGTACGGATCGCCGCGGACACCGTCGTCGAGACCGACCGGCGCCGCCTCGACCGCATCCTCGCCAACCTCGTCCTCAACGCGCACCGGCACGGCCGGCCGCCGGTCGTGGTCACCGTCGACACCCCGCCCGGCGGCCCACCGACCATCGAGGTCCGCGACCACGGCCCGGGCTACCCCGTCGACCTGCTGCAGCACGGGCCGCAGCGCTTCCGCACCGACGCGCCGGGACGGGGCAGGGGCCACGGCCTCGGCCTGACCATCGCCGTCGGCCAGGCCGCCGTCCTGGGCATCGACCTCCGCTTCACCAACGCCCCCGACGGCGGCGCCCGCGCCGTCCTCCGCCTCCCCCAGGAAGACGCCCCAGCGCCTCCCTGAACGGCTCACGGGCCCTGAACGGCTCACGGGCTCTGAGCGGCCTACCGGCTCTGAGCGGATCGTCAGCCCTGAGCGGCTCACCGGCTCTGAGGCGACCCATCGGCCCTGATCGGCCCACCGGCTCTGAGGCGGCTCACGGGCTCTGATCGGCCTACCGGCCCTGAGCGGCCCACCGGCCCTGAGGCGACCCATCGGCCTTGATCGGCTCACCGGCTCTGAGCGGCCACCGGCCCTGATGGGCCGACCGGCCCTGAGCGGGCCCACGGCCCTGAGCGGCTCACCGGCTCTGATCGACCCTACCGGTCGTGATCGGCCCACCGGCCCTGAGCGGCCCATCGGCCCTGATCGGCTTACGGGCCCTGAGGCGGCTCACCGGCTCTGACAGGCCCGCCGGCCCCGAGTGGCCCGTCGGCTCTGATGGGCCCACCGGTCAATGCCGCCTGATCACCGCCGACGGCGTCCGCTCACCAGTCGATGTCGTCCGGTGGCTCCGGCAGCGCCTCCTCGTCCGTGGGCCCCGGCCCCGCCCCGAGCTCGGGCTCGGGCCCGGGCTTGGGCTCGGCGACCGCCACCGCGCGCCCGCCGCCCGCGTCCTCCCCGTCGCTCTCCCGTCCCGCCAGCACGTCCAGGATCGGCTGGCCGTACTTCACGAGCTTGTTCTCGCCGACACCGTTGACCGTGCCGAGTTCGGCCGTTGTCGCCGGACCCAGGAGGGCGATCTCCCGCAGCGTCGCGTCATGGAAAATCACATACGCGGGCACGCCCTGCTCCTTGGCCGTACGGGCCCGCCAGCTGCGCAGCGCCTCGAAGACCGGCAGCGCCTCCTCGGGCAGATCCACCGGCGCCCGCTTGCCCTTCGCGGTCTTCGTCTTCGCGGCCCGCGCGGCCTTCTCCGGCTCCCGCCGCATCGCCACCTCGCGCCGGCCGCCCAGCACCTCGCCGCTCGTCTCCGTGAGCACCAGCGTGCCGTAGTCACCCTCCACGGCGAGCAGGCCCTGCGCCAGCAACTGCCGTACGACACCGCGCCATTCGGCCTCGCGGAGGTCCGCGCCCACCCCGAAGACACTCAGCGCATCATGGTCGAACTGGATGACCTTCGCGGTCTTCTTCCCCAGCAGGATGTCGATGATCTGGCCCGCGCCGAACTTCTGCCCGCGCTCGCGCTGCAGCCGTACGACCGTCGACAGCAGCTTCTGCGCGGCGACCGTGCCGTCCCAGGTCTGCGGCGGGGTCAGGCACGTGTCGCAGTTGCCGCAGGTGGTGCCGGTGCTCTCCTGCCCGAAGTAGGCCAGCAGCCGGGCCCGCCGGCACTGCACCGTCTCGCACAGCGCCAGCATCGCGTCGAGATGGGCGGACAGCCGCCGCCGGTGCGCCTCGTCGCCCTCCGAACCGTCGATCATCTTCCGCTGCTGGACCACGTCCTGCAGCCCGTACGCCAGCCAGGCCGTCGACGGCTGGCCGTCCCGCCCGGCGCGCCCGGTCTCCTGGTAGTAGCCCTCCACCGACTTCGGCAGGTCCAGATGCGCCACGAACCGCACGTCCGGCTTGTCGATCCCCATCCCGAACGCGATGGTGGCGACCACCACCAGCCCGTCCTCCCGCAGGAACCGGGCCTGGTGCTCCGCGCGGGTCCGGGCGTCGAGTCCGGCGTGGTACGGCACCGCGGCGATGCCGTTGTCCACCAGGAACTGGGCGGTCTTCTCCACGGAGGCCCGCGAGAGGCAGTAGACGATCCCGGCGTCCCCGGCGTGCTCGCTGCGCAGCAGCTCCAGCAGCTGCCGCTTGGGCTCGCTCTTGGCCACGATCCGGTACTGGATGTTCGGCCGGTCGAAGCTCGCCACGAAGTGCCGGGCCTCCGCCATCTTCAGCCGGGAGGTGATCTCGGCGTGCGTGGCGTCGGTCGCCGTGGCGGTCAGCGCGATCCGCGGTACGTCGGGCCAGCGCTCGTGCAGCATCGACAGCGCCAGATAGTCCGGCCGGAAGTCGTGCCCCCACTGGGCGACGCAGTGCGCCTCGTCGATCGCGAAGAGGGAGATCTTGCCCCGGTCCAGCAGGCTCAGCGTCTGCTCCACCCGCAGCCGCTCCGGCGCCAGATACAGCAGGTCCAGCTCACCGGCCAGGAACTCCGCCTCGACGAGCCGCCGCTCCTCCAGGTCCTGCGTCGAATTGAGGAACCCGGCCCGCACCCCGAGCGCCCGCAGGGCGTCGACCTGGTCCTGCATCAGCGCGATCAAGGGCGAGATCACGACCCCGACACCCGGCCTGACCAGCGACGGAATCTGATAGCAGAGCGACTTGCCGCCACCGGTCGGCATCAGGACGACGGCGTCGCCGCCCCCTATGACGTGCTCGATGATCTCCTGTTGGCTGCCCCGGAACGCGTCGTATCCGAAGACGCGGCGCAGCACCTGCACCGCCTCGCCCGCCTCCGGAGCGTCTGTTGCATCCATGTCCTCGACCATTCCCACGTCCGCCAGAGCCACCCCGAAAGCCTACGAGCTCCGCGCCCCTTCCCGCGGCCCCTGTGGATAACTCCGGGCCCGGCCTCCCCGGCACCCCCCTGGCCGGTGCGGTACGGCGCCCGTCCCCGCACACGCAAAAGGGCCGGTCACGAGGATCAACCCTCGTGACCGGCCCTTCTCGGGGTGCCCCCGGCAGGATTCGCACCTGCGAGACCCGTTCTGCCCCGGCCGGCTCCGGCTTCGGGGAGTCGGCGGTTTGCGCTCATCGAAGGAGGACCGCTTCCCCGTCGGCGGGTGCCGGTGGGTGTCCTTGGTTACAGCCCGCAGGAGCCGCGGTCGAGGTGGAAGTACCGGGCGTTGGCCCAGCGGCACAGCCGGATGCCGACGGTGACGCCGACGAGGGTGACCAGGGCGGGCAGGTATCCGCTGGCGACCTGGACGATCGGGATCGCCGGGCACCCGCCTGAGATCGCCCAGCCCGTACCGAACATCACCGCTCCGGGGATCACGCCGGCGTGGATGCGCCCTGGGGTGCGGCGGACCCGCAGCAGAGCGAATGCGCACACGATGATCACGACGGCGCCGGCGAAGGAGAGGAGCATGCGCAGGTCCTGGAAGGTGAACATGCGGTTCAGCTCGGTGTAGTCGCCGAAGCCGATGTTGGCGACGGTGTAGCCGAGGGTGAGGCCGGTAATGATGTTGGCCAGCAGGATCGCGCCCCGAGTACGCATCAGATCACCTTCCACAGCAGGAACGACACCGCGACGGCGGTGCCGAAGAACACGGCGGTCGCGACGAGGCTGACCGGCCGCAGACGGCCGCAGCCGTTGAGTCCGTGGCCGGAGCTGCACCCACCGGCCAGTCGGGTGCCGAAGCCGACCAGCACGCCTCCGACGAACAGCAGGACGATCATGGTGATCGGATGTGCGGTGACCACGTTCCGGAATCCCGGGCCCATGTCGAAGCGGACGTGGAACCGCCCGGAGGTGAGCGCGGCGATCAGTCCGCCGACGAAGATCGATACCAGCAGGGCGGCCTGGGTGACCAGCGGGGCCGGGCTCGGGGCCACGACCGAGGTGTCCTCACTCGCCGTCGGTTCGTCGTCCGCTTCGAGCAGGTGCGACGTCCCGTACGGAGCGGGTGGCGCGGCAGGATCGGCGGGCGCGGCGGGGCCGGCGGGCGCGGCGGGGCCGGTGCCGAAGTGCTCCGCCGTCGCTGCGGCGAGAGCGTCAGCGAGAGCGCGCTCGTCGGTGAACTCCTCGTCCATCCGTTCCAGGCGGCGTTCCCTGCGCCAGTGCAACACGCGATCCCACGCGGACGACACCCCGAAGGACCGGTCCGTGGTGAGGGCGTAGTTGATGGTGATCAGAGCGAGCCCGGCAGCGCCGGCCCACCAGGGCCAGTAGTTACTCATGCGGGGCCTCCCATCCATTCGGTGAATCGGGCCCACCAGCCGCGCTTCGAGCTGGGCGCCTGCCGAGAGCGTCGAGACGAGCGGTCCGGAGTCCGGGGACTCTCTGGAGTTGATGACGGCTGGTCATGCATGACCGGTATCGGCGGAGATGCCGCGCCGAACCGAGCCGTGGTCTCCGGTGCCGCGGTCACGCGTTCTGACAGCTCTGACAGCTCTGGCGGCTCTGACGGCCGGGCAGCCGGTGCCGGCTGCGACCAGGACGCGCTCTCCGGTGACCGCTGATAGTGCTGTGGTGGGTGGGCTTGCCGGGGTCTCTGCTCCGGGTCGGGCACGCTGGAGCGGTCTGCGGCGGGGGCAGCGGCTTCGAGGTGTCGCGCGCTGGCTCCGTTGGGCAGCAGGCTGATCGGCACGCGCTCACCGGTGAGTGACATCTGGTAGCGGGCACAGTCGAGCCACTGATTTTCGCTGTCGCAGTAGTAGTCGCGCCAGCCTTGCAAGCTCGCCCTGAGCAGCGGGAAAAGGGGGCATCCTGCGGCGTGCGAGCAACCCACGTTGCTCCCTTCTGAGCGGCGCGTATCACCCATTCGGTGAGGGTGGTTGCCGTTCTCGATCTCGGGCCTTCGCCGCGCCAGGGTCGATCTCAAAGCGACGCGATGACGGCCTGTCACAATGCGGAACTGTGCCCTCCACTCCTTCGACCGGGCGTGATGGAACCACTGTTTCGCTGTCCCGAGCAACCTTGAGGGGGATTCCGACCGTGACCACGCGACATCGCTGAGTAAGAATTGTCACGCCGTGTTTATGCTCTATGACCCCCATATTCGGATATTTGCGGTCGGAAAGGAGACTGCTTGGAGTGTGCTGCGGCCTCATGGCTCACACTCTTGGTGGCGGGAGTCAGTTGTTCGTGAAGACCGTGCACATATCGATGTTGGTTATGGCGAAATTGTGAATTCGACTGTGACGAAACTGTTGATGTCGCTGGTCGTAAGCGGGGACGTTATGGGAGGGAAATCATGTGCCAGCGTGCTGTCTGCCGGTTGTGCCGGAAGATCACCTATGAGGGCTGCGGAAGACACGTGGAGCAGGTGCTCGCCGACGTGCCCACACCTCAGCGGTGCACCTGTGAGCCTGCACAGCCCGCGCCTGCACGCGCGGGCGAGCCGACGACCCGAACGGGGCCGACGCCGGCGCCCGTTCCTCGAAGCCCGGACGGTTCGCGGGGCCGGTCGACGGGGGGCTGGTGGGCCCGGCTCGTCTCTTGGATGAAGAGCCCGGCATGATCCGCCGGGCGGTATCCGGGAGGGCAACTCCCCGTTCGCTCATGCACCGCCCACGCAAACGGCCCCGGACGAGGAGTCCGAGGCCGAGGAGAACCCCTCCCTGGGGAGGAACCCCCGGTCGGAGCGGTGATGCCTGGTGCCCCCGGCAGGATTCGAACCTGCGACACCCGCTTTAGGAGAGCGGTGCTCTATCCCCTGAGCTACGGAGGCGGGGCCCTGCGTGATCGCCGCGAGCGGCGGTCCCACACAGGGTAGCGGATGGGGGCCGGTGCGCGGTTGGCGCCTCGGGTCCCTGAGCGCGAGGCGTTGGAGCAGGCCGCCGCTCCCCGGGGCGGCCCCGCCGCACAGTTCCGTGGCCTGCTCGTCGCAGGGTGAACGGCCCTGCGGCGATCACTTGCCCGGGCACGGTTCGGCCGGTCGGCGGCCAGGGCCCGGGCTGCTCGAAGGGCCACCCCCGGGAACGGGGCGTGCGGACGCTAGCGTCCGGTGTAGGTGAACTCGTCGTCCGGGCTGGTGGGAGAGGTGGCCCTGCCCACCGTCACGGTGATGTTCACCGTCTGCTGGACGTCGAGCTGGCCGGGCGCGGTTGCGGTGAGCTGGCCGGTGGAGACGAACTTGACCGAGTCGGATGCCTTGTCCTTGAAGTGCACGGTGGCGCCATTGGCGAAGCCCGAGCCGTTGATGGTGACCGGGGTGCCGACCTTTCCGCTGGTCGGGCTGACCGAGCTGACCACCACAGGTGCGGGCCCGCCATAGGCGAACTGCCCCATGGCGACGGCCGGGGAGGTGCCGAGGGTGTTGGTGACGCGGACGTGGACGACGCCCGTTCCGTTGGGGACCTTGGTGGTGATCTTGAGGCCGGAGGGGTCGATGACGGTGTCGTGGTCGGCGCAGGCGAAGCGGCCGAAGTCGACCTTGCTGTCCTGACTGAAATCCCTGCCGCTGAGGGTCACCGTGTCGCCTGCGGCGCCGAAGGTGGGGCTCACGGCGGTCACCACCGGCGGCGAAGGGACGGCAGGCGCCCCCACCAGGTCCAGGTAGGTGGAGTTGGCGTGCTGGAAGGCGACCTGGCCGAGGAAGTCCTGGGTGGTCTTGTTGACCAGGTTCTTGGCGAGGCTCGTGTAACCGGTGTTCATCGGGGAGAGCGTGCCGGGCTGGACATAGACGTTGCCCTTGGTGCGCCTGGCGATCGTCCCGATGAGCAGCTTCACTTCTTCGGTCGCCTGCGGTCCCGGGCTCGGGTACCAGCCGGCGGTGGTGTCGAGATCGGCCCACGCGTGCGGTACCAGGTCGTAGGCGTTGTTCTGGCGCTCGTCGATGATCCACGGCACGGAGTTGAAGTAGTCGACGAAGCTCTGCGTGCCGGCGGTGGGAGCGGCATAGGTGATCACCGCGAACTTCGGCTGTTTCGGCAAGGTCTGCGCCTGCAGGTACGGCGCGAGCATGGTGGCGATGCAACCGCCCAGGCTGTGACCGGTCAGATAGACGGTCGGCTGTGGCGAGGAGGGCGCCGCCTTGAGTGCGATGGCGAGAGCCTGCTCAAGTGTGACATTCGGGGAGGGGGAGGCGATCGAGCGGGCTTTGACAACCCGTTGGAACGCATCCATCGCCCCCTTGGAAACGGTGATGGGCTTCGGCGATCCGCTTTCGGGGAACGGGACGACCGTGCCGACGTCGAGGTCTTCGAGGATGTCGGTCAGATCGGCGTCCGTTCCGCGAGCGACCACGGCGAACTCGTTCGAGTCGTTGGTGCTCCGTGCGAGGTAGGCCATATTGGCGTTGGCCTCGCTCAGGGCGAGCCACACCAGCTCCCACTTGCCCTGCGTCGCAAGGCTGCGGTCGCCCAGCTGCGCGTCGATGCCGGTGATGATGCGTTTGGTCTGCTGCTCCAGGGTTTCCCCGGACGGACGCGGGGTGGCCCCGGTGGCTGCAAAGGCAGCCAGGGTCATGGTCACCTGGGCGATTGTCGGATCGGGCGCCATCGTCGATCTGCTCCTCGGATGTTCTGCCGGTGCGGAGGCGGGACGGCCTTGCGGCAGCATCAGGGCAGATCTGCGCCGAACCCTCCGTCAGATGGGATCGCGCACCATCAGAACCTCCCCTCTGCGAGGTCCGGGGCCTTTCCTGCCTTCGGATTGGCCAGGTTCACCTTGTTGGCCCTTCGCTACGCCTGTGGGCGGTTCGCCGAGCCGGGCTGACCTGCGAGGGCGGCCCAGTTGTTCCCGAATGTTCGGGCAGGCCGGCGCGGGCCGGGGTGGGGTGGGGCAGGGGTCCGGCGGGGCGTGTGGGGGGTGCCTCCGGCCTGGGGGTCAGCCGGCGATGTGCCAGCTCACCGTGCCGTCCGTGGTGACGAGGAGGGCGAGCAGGAGGAGGTCCGTGGCGCCGAGGGCGAGGCCCAGGAGGGCGCGGCCGCGGCGGGTGGTGCCGCGGGCCAGGGCGAGGCCGCCGAGGATCAGGGCACAGGGGCCGAGGACGAGGTTGAGGACCAGGGTGCCGAGCAGGCCGAGGATGAAGGAGGCCACGGCCATGCCGTCGGCGTGCGAGCGGGCGGCGCGGCGGGCGGCGGCCGGTGCGGGGGAGGTCGTCCGCGGGGCTTCGCTGAGCACGGTCATCGGGAGGTCACCTCGGTCTTGTGGCGGCGTTCGCGGAGGAAGAAGACGAGCAGCCAGCCGCTGATGACGGCGGCCGCGATGAGGGTGACGGGGACGGGGAGGTGTGCCGCGGTGCCCAGCATGATCCCCATCAGGAGGAGGGCTGCGACGAGGAAGAGCATGATCTGCCTTTTCCACTCGGAGGACACTTGTTCACTCAGTCCAGCATACGGCGGTTCATGGGTGGAGAAGTTAAGAGAACGGTTGTTTACTGGATGACATGAGTCACACTCTTGGGGTCCGCCAGGCCCAGAAGCAGAAGACCCGCCAAGCGCTGCTCGACGCGGCGCTCGGTCTGTTGGCGGAGCAGAGCCTGAGCAGCCTGGGCCTGCGGGAGGTGACGCGGGTGGTGGGGATCGCCCCGGCCGCGTTCTACCGGCACTTCAAGGACCTGGGGGAACTCGGCGTCGCACTGGTCGAGGAGGCGCTCGGCAGCCTGCATGTGATGGTGCGGGCGATCCTCGCCGAACAGGACGGCGCCGAGGAGCGGATAGACCGGACGGTCGCGGTCGTCGAGCGGCACGTACGGGCGTACCCGCTGCACATCCGGTTCATCGCCCGCGAGCGGCACGGCGGCGTACGGGCCGTACGTCAGGCCATCGCGGACGAACTCGACCGGTTCGCCGAGGAGGTCGCCGCGGCGCTCAAGTCCCAGCCGGTGTCGGAGGGATGGCGCGATGACGACGTCCGGATGCTGGCCGAGCTGTACGTGGACCGGCTGGTCACGACGGCCGCCGCGCTGCTCGACGCCGACGAGGACGGGGCGCCCGGGGCCGCCGACGAGGTGGTGCGTACGGCGCGCCGCCAGCTACGGCTGATCAGCATCGGGCGGCAGCACTGGCAGGAGGAGGGGGACCTCTCGTGAGAGCGCCCCGTGGTCAGGCGCGGGCGGGGGTGACGCGGATGCGGTAGGTGCCGTCCTGGTTTTCCGTGAGGACGGTGACCGCGGCCCCGGTGGTGTGGTCGGTGTAGGTCTCGCCGGGGAGGAACGTCGCATCGGTCAGTTCCGGGTCGACGTAGGGGCTCTCCCGGTAGCAGCCGCCGCTGTGCGGGGTGGCGTCGACGATCCGGAGCGGGCCGCGGCCCGAGGGCACGTCGGTGGCGACGCGGTAGATCAGGATGCCCGGCCGGCAGACCGCGGGTTCGAGCAGGCCGCGGCTGCGGGCCTCGGCCACCAGGGCGCTGCGCGGCGAGGTCGGGATGACGACGATCTTGGTGCCGCCCGGTGTGGAGACCGGGGTGAGGGTGTGCTCGCCGGGCGTCCCATGGGGCGGCGCGCAGTGCACCTGTTGGGGGGCCAGCCAGCCGAGCTTCCACTTGTGCCAGCCGACGAAATCGTTGTTCGGCCCCCAGTCCTCGTCCATCGGGTCCCAGTGGCCCACCGGTGGCGGCTCCTGGCGTTCGTCCGTGTAGTACAGGTCGGGCAGGCCGAAGCTGTGCGCGTTCTCGTGGTTGAGGACCCGGAAGGCGCTCAGGCCGGACTGCCGGCTCCAGATGAAGGACGCGTTCCGGAACGGCACCCCGTCGGCCGTCTTCAGCCCCATGTCGCCCCCGCTGAAGGTGACGGACAGGACCGTACGGGTGGCGGGAGGCCCCGCGTTGGGCGCCGCGATGATGTTGATGACGTCGTAGTCGCGGAAGTTGACGATCGGGTCGACGGTGCGCACGACCTCCTGCGCCAGCGCGTGGTAACCGCCGTCCGAGGCCGGGTCGAAGTTGGTGCCGCGCTGGATGCCGTACGCCGCCAGCGGGCGGGACATCCGGATCCACCGGAACAGCGGCCTCGGCAGGTAGGTCAGCCTGCCGTACGAGCTGGTGCGGAAGAAGTCCGTGGTGGCCGGGAAGAACTCGGCGAAGCGGGCGCTGGCCGGCATCGTGGCGCGGGCGTCCGGGAAGTCGATGAAGAGCGTCAGGGCCCGTACGACGCCGGACGAGCGGGCGAAACCGGCGGGGGTGTCGGCCGATTCGGCGACGTCGTTGTCGATGCCGTGCAGCGCGCAGGGGCCGCTGGGCGGGGCGCCGGGCCCGGGAGGTATGGCCACGGCGTTGGGCGGTGAACCCAGCGCTATGGCCGCCGCCGCGGTGGCCGCACCGGCGGCCAGCACCGCGGATACCTTGAGCTTCATAACGATCACCTTGGGGCGCCGGGTGATCGCTCGCGCGCGGAGTTACATCAATCGGAGGCACCGGGCCACCCGGGGGCGCCCAGGAGCAGCCGGGGCAGCGGTGTGCCTCAGCTCACATGCTGGCGCGAAATATCCGGGGAGCGGTTCCCCGTTTAACCAGTCGTCCGGCTGAAACGGGGAGGCTTTCCCCGGTTGGCCGGGGCCACTGGAAGTGCTAAGTCAGAAGTCGGAAGGGGTGAGTCGGATGGCCGTGGGCGTCGACGCCACGAGCGTCACGAAGGCGAAGTGCGGTGCGTCGGCACCCCGACTGCGGGCCGACGCGCTGCGCAACCGGGAGCGGATCATCGCGGCCGCCCGCGAGACGATGGTCGAGTTCGGGGCCGATGTCCCCTTCGATGAAATCGCTCGACGCGCGGGGGTCGGCAATGCGACGCTTTATCGTCACTTTGCGGATCGCCTGGAGTTGATCCACCACGTCACGCTCTCCGTCATGTCCCGTACTGCGGACCAGGCGGAATCCGTCCTTGCCGAGGAGTCCGATGCCTTCCAAGCGCTGAGGCGCTTCGTCCACGCCGCGGTGGAGGAGAAGATCGGGGCCCTGTGCCCCCTGCTCTCCGACGGCGTCGACCGTGACCACCCCGATCTGCTCGCCGCGCGCGACCGCCTGGAGGCGGCCGTCGAGGCCCTCATGGGCGCGGCGCGTGACAGTGGTCAGCTGCGCACCGACATCGCCGTCGGTGATCTGATGGTCGCGATCACCCAGCTCACCCGGCCGCTGCCGGGCAGCAGCTGCGTCGATTTCGACAAGTTCGTCCACCGGCACCTGCAGCTGTTCCTGGACGGCCTGCAGGCGCCCGCCCGCTCCGAACTCCCCGGCTGTGCCGCCACGTTGGAGGACCTCAGGCGCCGGAAGTCCTGACGCGCCACACCTCCTCGCACTGCCCGCCCTCGCACCGCCTATTACCTCTCTCCCCCTTCTCTTCTCACCTCTCCCGTTTCACCCGTCCCGCTCTTCGCTCCTGTTCGCTCACGCCCCACTAGGTGGATCCCGCCATGCCTGAAACCGTGCCGTCCGTCGATCCCCGGCGCTGGAAAGCGCTGATATTCATCGCCCTCGCCCAGCTGATGGTCGTCCTCGACGCGACCATCGTGAACATCGCGCTGCCCTCCGCCCAGAAGGACCTCGGCATCACCGACGTCAACAAGCAGTGGGTGATCACCGCCTACGCGCTGGCCTTCGGTGGGCTGCTGCTGTTCGGTGGGCGGATCGCCGACCTGTGGGGCCGGAAGCGGACCTTCATCACCGGGCTGGCCGGTTTCGCGCTCGCCTCCGCGCTCGGCGGGGCCGCGGCCAACGAGGGCGTGCTGCTCGGCGCGCGGGCACTGCAGGGCGTCTTCGGCGCGCTGCTGGCGCCCTCCGCCCTCTCCCTCCTCGCCGTGACCTTCACCGAGGCCAGGGAGCGCGCCAAGGCGTTCGGCATCTTCGGTGCGATTGCCGGTGGCGGCGGCGCCGTGGGTCTGATCCTCGGTGGTGTGCTCACCCAGTACATGAACTGGCGCTGGACCTTCTTCGTGAACATCCCGTTCGCCGTGGTTGCCGCGACCGGTGCCTATCTGGTCATCCGGGAGCCCGCGGACAGCCGCAACCCCTCCCGGCTGGACATCCCGGGCGTCCTCCTGGCCACGCTCGGTCTGGTCTCGCTGGTCTACGGCTTCACCCGCGCCGAGTCCGACGGCTGGCTGGCCGGCCCGACGCTCGGACTGTTCGCCGCGGCCGCCGTGCTGCTGCTGGCGTTCGTCGTCGTCGAGTCCAAGGTCAAGGCCCCGCTGCTGCCGCTGCGGGTGGTCGCCGAGCGGAACCGTGCCGGCGTCTACGCGTCGCTCGGCCTGGCCGTGATCGGGATGTTCGGCCTCTTCCTCTTCCTGACCTACTACCTGCAGATCGTGAAGGGTTACACGCCGGTCGAGACCGGTCTGGCCTTCCTGCCGATGGTCGCGGGCATGATCACCGGCTCGACGCAGATCGGCGCCCGGCTGATGACCCGGATCCGGCCGCGGCTGCTGATGGCCCCCGGCTTCACGGTGGCCGCGACCGGCATGCTGGTGCTGACCCAGATCGACCTGGACACGTCCTACCCGGCGCTGATCCTGCCCGGCTTCCTGCTGATGGGCCTCGGCATGGGTACGGCGTTCATGCCTGCGATGTCGCTGGCCACCTACGGGGTCCAGCCGCGCGACGCCGGTGTCGCCTCCGCGATGGTCAACACCTCGCAGCAGGTGGGCGGCGCGATCGGAACGGCCCTGCTGAACACGATCGCGGCGAGCGCCACCACGGCGTACGCCACCTCGCACGCGGCCGGTGCGCGCTCCCGCGATCTGCTCAAGGTCCAGGCGATGGTGCACGGCTACACCTCCGCCATCTGGTGGGCGGTCGGCATCCTGCTGCTGGCCGGCGCGATCGCCTTCACGCTCATCAACACGGGGCGTCCGGGCGCCGGTTCGCCGGCGGCCTCCTCGGCCGACGGCAAGCACGCGGCCGAGGACGCGGACGAGGTCCCGGTCCCGGTGCTGGCCCACTGAGGCGCTCCGCGTCGGCTTCCACCGTCGCGGCCGCGCTCGACTCTTACCGGACTCCTACGCGCCGCTTACCTCGCTCGGACGGGTGACCCACCCCTACGGGGCCTCACCCACCCCTACGGGCGCCTCGGCTCTCCCGTACGGAGGCTCGGTTCTCCCGTACGGGGGCCGCGCTCTCCCGTATGAGGGCGGGCCCGGCCTGCGGACGGTTCCGAGGGCGCCGGCCTTCCCCGGCTTCGCTGAACGGTCAGCGGAGCCAGGGGAGGTCGGCGCCTTGGGGTTGCAGTCCTTCGGTCATCACCTGGCAGATTTCGGCCAGGTGGCCGACCTGCTCCGGCGACAGGCGGTCGAAGATCGCGGCGCGGACGGCGGCGACGTGTCCGGGGGCGGCCTTCTCCAGCATCCGCATGCCCTCGTCCGTGAGGTGCGCGTTCTGGCCGCGCTTGTCGGACGGGCAGTTCTCGCGCCGCACCCAGCCGTTCTTCTCCAGGCGGGCGATCGCGTGTGAGAGCCGGGAGCGGGTGATCTTGGCGTTCTGGGCCAGCTCGGTCATCCGCATCCGGCGCCGCGGTGCCCGGGAGAGCTGGACGAGCAGCCCGTAGTAGACATGCGGCATCCCGGCGTCCCGCTGCAGCTGACGGTCGAGGTGGTCCTCCAGGAGCGTGGTGGCGTGGAGGTAGCACTGCCAGGCGAATTGCTCCTCGTCACTGAGCCAACGCGGCTCGACTGCGGGTTCGTTGCTCATACCATCCACTCTCTCACCGCTCGGAGAGTTATTTAAGATTTAACAACGTCGGGGTTAGACTGGAAGCCGACGCTTGAAGATTCAAGTAATTGGCCTGCGGTGGCCGGATGTCTCTGCATCACCGACTACCGCCAGTGTGACGCCGTGGAGATGTGATGTCCGTAATGCCGGCTCTCTACCTCAGCCATGGCGCGCCCCCGCTCGCCGACGACCCGTTGTGGCCCGGCCAACTGGCCGTCTGGTCCGCGCAGCTGCCGCGCCCGAAGGCGGTGCTGATCATCTCCGCGCACTGGGAGGCGGCCCCGATCGCCCTCGGTGCCACCGGGACCGTGCCGCTCGTCTACGACTTCTGGGGATTCCCGCGCCACTACTACGAGGTCCGGTACCCCGCGCCCGGTGCGCCGGAGCTGGCCGAGCGCATACGGAAGACGCTGCGGACCGCAGGCACCCCGGTGGTGGACATCCCCGACCGGGGGCTCGACCACGGCGCGTACGTCCCGCTCGTCGAGATGTACCCGGACGGCGATGTTCCGGTCCTCCAGGTCTCGATGCCCACGCTCGATCCGCGCCTCCTGTACGAGACCGGCCGCCGGCTCGCCCCCCTGCGCGACGAGGGCGTACTGATCGTCGGCAGCGGGTTCTTCACCCACAACCTGGCGGCGCTGCGGCAGTCCCACGACGGCCCGCCCGCCTGGTCGGTGGAGTTCGACGACTGGGGGCGGCAGGCCCTGGAGGCCCAGGACCTCGATGCCCTCTTCGACTTCGTCCACAAGGCACCGGCCGGGCGGCTGGCGCATCCGCGCACCGAGCACTTCGCGCCGCTGTTCGTGACCCTGGGGGCCGCGGACGCCCAGGGGCAGCTGGACAGCGGGCGGAGTGTGATCGACGGGTTCTGGATGGGGCTGGCGAAGCGGTCGCTGCAGTACGGCTGACGACCGGGCGGCCCGGCTCGGGGCGCGTCCGGTCAGTCGTCCACGTCGATCAGCGCCACGGCGTTCAGGGCCGCCGACAGGGCGCGGGTGTCGCCGTCCTCGGAGGCCGCGGCCACGTCCAGCGCGGTGTCGGCGAACTTGATCGCATGCTCGTTCCCGTTGGCGATCGCCCGCGCGAAGACCTCCTCCGGGGTGAGGGAGCCGGCGTCCGGGGCCCGGCGCGGAGTGTCCGCGGCGTAGATGGCGGTGATCGCCGAGGTGGCCGCCCAGGCCACCGTGAAGGAGGGCGCCCACAGGTTCTGGGGGAGCGCGGGCAGGATGCGCAGGACCGCGTTCGGCGCGGTGGCCGCGTGGACCAGCATGATGCCGTTCCCGTGGCCGTAGTCGCCGTAGTTGAGGGTGGCGGCCCGGACGAGTGCGGTCAGGCCCTGTCGTACGGCCTCCGGGTCCTCGGGGACGTGCAGCGACTCGGTCGTCGTCAACCACCCCTTGGTCTCGGGGAGTTGAGCGTATCCCTGGACCGGCACCACACGCTGGTCGGCAATACGGGGAACGGCCGCGAGCGCCTCGGCCGGGGTGGCGCGGCCCGTGGGTCGTACGGCGGTGGGGAGCGGCAGGTGCCGGGCGGCCCAGTAGCCGAGGGCGTGCGCGAACTCCGCCAGCCGCGGGGCGTTCTCACCCTCCGTCAGGAGGCTGCGGACGGCGTGGCCCAGGCGGATGACCGGGTGGGTGGCGGCGCCCGCGATACCGGGGAGCAGCCGCGGCCACCACTCGGCGAGGACGTCCCGCCAAGGCCGTTCCGCGACCCGTTCGGTGAAGTACGCGGTCCAGTCGGTGACCCGGTCGGTCTCGCCGAGTGCCTGCTGCCAGTTGGCATCGGTGACGGGCGCCTTGGCGACCGGTACGTCCTCCAGCTTGTGCTCGTAGGTGTCGAGCCAGCGGTGGACGGTGCCGGCCTGGCCGTTGCGGACCATCGCTTCGATGGCCATCGGGCCGTGGTTGCTCAGAAACCCCTTGAATTCGGGGCCGGATGCGTGCAGGCGCTGTAACGCCTCGTCGAGTGTCCCGCTCGTCGTTTCCATGGAGCGAGGCTAGGTCGGCCGCGGGCGGGAACGTAACGGGCTTTCGGCTTACGGCGCTGGTCGTAAGGCTGTGGGGGCGGGGGGATGGTGGACGGGCGCGGGGGTGGGCGACCGCGGTCGGGGGCGATTGTCAGTGGCGGGTGGCACGCTGATGTCAGTGGCGGATCGGCCGTCGGGAGGGGCCGGTCCGGGGCCGGTCCATCCGGCACGGAAATCCCGACAGGAGGTGTCGGGTATCGGGGGGAGGGTGACGCCATGAGCGACGGCATCAGTGACGGCAGCGGTGACGGCATGAGCGGCGGCATGGGCAGCGGCATGACGAGTGGGAGTCATGCGGGGGCCGCCGGGGTCGCCTGGTCGGTGGTCGAGGAGGCGGCGCCCGAGTTGGCCGGCCGGGTGCGGGTCCGCTTCGCGGAGTACCGGCACCATGTGCTGGCCACGCTTCGGCGGGACGGCGCTCCGCGACTCAGCGGCCTGGAGGCGGACTTCCGGGACGGCGAGCTCTGGCTGGGGATGATGAACGGCTCGCGCAAGGTCCTGGACCTGCGGCGCGACCCCCGTTTCTCGCTCCAGGCCAATCCGGGGCGGCACGCCGAGGTGCCGGAGCTGGGGGACGTACGGGTGTCCGGGCGGGCGGT
The DNA here is from genome assembly GCF_040652715.1 of Streptomyces sp. NPDC048196. NCBI lineage: Bacteria > Bacillati > Actinomycetota > Actinomycetes > Kitasatosporales > Streptomycetaceae > Streptomyces > Streptomyces sp. NPDC048196. The sequence goes on from NZ_JBEZMM010000014.1 coordinate 48,984, forward strand.
CGAGGTGACCGACCCCGAGCTGATCGCACGCTATGCCGCGGAGGTGCGTCCGCCCGAGCCGTTCCAGCTGTTCCGGGCGGAGGTGACCGAGGTGGTGCGTACGTATATCGAGAGCCCGTATGTGGTGATGGAGACCTGGGCGCCCGGGCGGCCGCTGCGCGCGATACGGCGGACATCGCAGGACGCGACGCTGATATTCAGCTGACGTTGAGTGTGTGGGCGCGCGGGCGTGCGGGCGTGGGGGTGCGGCCGCGCGCGGGTGCAGGTGGCGGGGTCAGTGCGTGGCGGCGGGCAGGCGGCGGCGGTGGGTGTCCTGCGCCTGGCGCGGGCGGTGCCGGCCGTGTGGTTCGCGGGCGCTGTGGGCGCGGAAGAGGTAGAGAGCGGAGATGAACATGATCCCGCCCATGACGAACCCGAAGATGCACGACTTCAGCATCGACTCGCCACCCAGGCTGTACACCCAGCCCATCGACAGCCCGAAGAGTGCGCCGTAGGCGAGCGCCCGGGTTTCGGTGAGCATGGACGACTGGTAGCGCGCCACCAGCAGCCCGAGGACGCCGCTGACCACGGCCGCGGCCACTCCGTACAGCAGGGCCGGTCCGCCCTTGATGCCGGCGGTGTGGGTGCGGAAGATCGTGAACAGGCCGAAGGCGAGCGCCGCGACGAGCGGCCAGGTGACGGTGGCCGGGACGCGCTCGGCCATGGCCGCCAGGCGTGAGGTCCCCGAGCGGTCGGAGGCCCGTCCCGCGGAGCCGGGGCGAGGGCCGGCGGTGGCTCCGTGTTCGCCCTCGACCGTGCCGTGTGAGCGGGCGGCCCTCGCGCCGTGCCGGCGTGCGTGCTGGTCCATGGCGGGCTCCTCTCGATCGCCCCGCTGGTCCTGGGCCCGCGTTCCCCGGACCCACTCCCGTATGCCTGCGTGCCCAGGCGTCTTCCTGCCGGCCGGGCACGCCTTCTGTCCAGGCGACACCCGGGCGGCCGCCGCGTCAACCGGAGCAGCGAGGGAGCGGCGAGGGGCCTTACGGCCGGAGCGGCAGCGCCGCCGCTACCGGCGCCGAAACGGCCTCACGAGGTGCCCTCGCGAGGAGTGCTCAGGAGGTGTCCTCACGAGGTGCCCTCACGAGGTGCCCTCACGAGGAGTGCTCAGGAGGTGGTCCCTACGGGGAGTCCTCACGAGGTGCCTCGCGAGGAGTCCTCAGGAGGTGTCCTGGTGTCCTCACGAGGTCCTCAGCCGCGATCTGTCAGCCGAGGTCCTTCTGGTACCAGGCCACGTCCCAGTAGTGGCCGAATTTGCGGCCCACCTCCGTGTACGTACCGATGTGCCGGAAGCCGAAGCGGGTGTGCAGGCGGTTGGACGCCTCGTTCGGCTGGGTGATGCCCGCGTAGGCGCGGTGCACGTCCTCCTTGGCCAGCGCCTCGAAGAGGGCCTCGTAGAGGAGCGTGCCGACACCGCGGCCCGCGGCCTCCGGCGCGCAGTAGATGGTGACCTCGACGGACGGGGCGTAGGCCGCCTTGGGGCGGAAGGCGCTGCTGGTCGCGTAGCCGAGGAGCGGAGCCGCCGGGGGCGCGCCCGGCCCGGTGTGGGTGTTTTTTGCCCGGTCTGCGGGTACCTGCGCAACCAGAAGGCGGTGGGGGCCGTCTTGAGGGTGGGAGAGCAGCCAGGGGCGGCGCTCCTCCGGGGTGAAGGGCTCCAGGTCGAAGGTGATCGGAGTCTCACGGATGTAGTGGTTGTAAAGATCCGTAAGGGCCGGCAGGTCCGCCTCGACGCCCGCCCTGACCTGCACTTCCCCTTGCCCTATCGGCATACGACCTCCCTCGCTGCGGGCGCAGGGTACTGCATGATCAGAAAAATAGCCGCGCCGTGTGGGAATTCTGTCCGGATTCCAGCCGTTGTTTCCTTCGGACGGGCCACTCGGCAAGCATCGCAGTCGATGCCCTACCGGTATCGGCGCACGTCAGCCGGTGCGACGCGCCATGTCGCACGGCACACGTGCCGCACCGCACGCGTCGCAGTGCGTCGGTGCACCAACCGGCCCGCCCCACCGTCCCGCGACCGACTCATCGCAAAGGGAGCACACGCATGGCAACCCGTGCCGTCGCCCGTCGTCAGGAAAGCACCAGCGCTTCTGACGGGGCCCACAGCGTTCGCGCCGTAGGCGGGGAGATCGCCGACCGCGACCTGGTCGGCATGTACCTCGACGAGATCGCGCGTACGCCCCTGCTCGACGCCGCTAAGGAAGTCGAGCTGTCCCAGACCATCGAGGCGGGTGTCTACGCCCAGCAGATCCTGGACGGTGAGGTGACCGACGGCAATGCCGCGGGTGCCGGCCGTGAGGAGCTGGAAGCGCTGGCCGCGGAGGCCGCCAAGGCCAAGGACGTCTTCATCCGCTCCAACCTGCGGCTGGTCGTCGCGGTGGCGCGCCGCTACCCGCGCGCCGGCCTCCCCCTGCTCGACCTGATCCAGGAGGGCAACGCCGGCCTGGTGCGGGCCGTGGAGAAGTTCGACTACGCCAAGGGCTTCAAGTTCTCGACGTATGCCACGTGGTGGATCCGTCAGGCGATCACCCGCTCCATCGCCGACCAGTCGCGCACCATCCGGCTGCCCGTGCACCTCGTCGAGGAGCTGGGCCGGATCCGCCGGGTGCAGCGCGAGTTCAACCGCGAGAACGGCCGCGACCCGGAGCCCGAGGAGGTCGCCGGCGAGCTGGGCACCACGCCCGCCCGTGTCACCGACGTACTGGACTGGGCCCGCGACCCGGTCAGCCTCAACATGTCGGTGGACGACGACGGCGACACCCAGTTCGGCGACCTGCTGGAGGACACCTCCGCGGCCTCGCCCGAGCAGTCGGTCCTCACGCTGCTGCGCAGCGAGGAGCTGGAGGACCTCATCGACCGCCTCGACCACCGCACCGCGTCGATCATCAAGGCGCGCTACGGCATCGAGGACGGCCGCGAGCGCACGCTGACCGAGGTCGGCAAGCAGCACGGCCTCACCCGCGAGCGGATCCGGCAGATCGAGAAGCACGCGCTGCTGGAGCTGAAGCGGATGGCGCACGACACGGGGTTCGACGCGGCCGCGTAACCCCGGTGACCCGGTAACCCCCCGGCAAGCAGGACGAGCCCCGGCGCCCTTCGCGGCGCCGGGGCTCGCTTTTCCCTGCTCCTTTCCCTGCCCGGCCCCCTCCCCTCCCGCCCTCTTCCCCTCCCCCTGCCCCCGCATATGTCTGTTTGAGTCCGAGTGACGCCCGAGTCTGTTTACTTCGCCACCCTGTGGGCGTAGCATCACAGAGAAACCACAGGTTCGGGCAGGGAAACGGACACAAACCATGTACGCACCGGAGCGACAGCAGGAGATCCTGCGACTGGCCCGTGAGAGTGGGCGGGTCGATGTGCTCTCGCTCGCCGAGGAGTTCCAGGTCACCGCCGAGACCGTTCGGCGCGACCTCAAGGCGCTGGACCGGGCCGGTCTGGTGCGCAGGGTGCACGGCGGTGCCATCCCGGCCGGCCGGCTGGACTTCGAGCCGGACGTCGCCGAGCGGGACGCCGTCGCCGCCGACGAGAAGGTGCGCATCGCCCGCGCCGCCCTCGCCGAACTCCCGGGCAGCGAGAACGGCGAGCACGGCGGCGGGTCCCCCCGCGGCCGCGGTTTCGGCAGCGTGATCCTGGACGCCGGCACCACGGCCGCCCGGCTCGCCGCCGAGATCCCGCTGGAGGCCGAGCTGACCGTCGTCACCCACGGCCTCCCGGTGGCCGCGCGGCTGGCCGACCACCCCGGACTGACCCTGCACCTCGTAGGCGGCCGGATCCGGCACCGTACCCGGGCAGCGGTCGACGACTGGGCGCTGCGCGCCTACCGCGAGATCAACGCCGACGTGCTGTTCCTGGCGACCAACGGCTTCTCCCTCGACGGCGGGCTGACCACGCCCGACCTGGCGGAGGCCGCGGTCAAGCGGGCGCTGATCCGCGCCGCCCGCCGGGTCGTCCTGCTCGCGGACTCCGGCAAGTTCGAGCAGCGGCACTTCGCCCGCTTCGGCGACCTCTCGGACGTGGACCTGCTCATCACCGACACCGGGCTGAGCCCCGACGACGCCCTCGCCATCGAGCGCGCGGGCACGGAAGTAGTACGCGCATGACCCCCTCCGAGACGCCCACGACCCGCTCCGAGACGCCCACGACCCCGTCCGGGACGCCCATGGGCCCCTCCGGCAGGCCCGTGACCCACCCGGCCGGGCCCGTGGCCCCCGCCGGCGCGGCCACCCCCCTGATCCTCACCGTCACGCCCAACCCCAGCCTGGACCGTACGTACGAGATCCCGGCGCTGGACCGCGGGGCCGTGCTCCGGGCCACCGCGGACCGGGTCGACCCCGGCGGCAAGGGCGTCAACGTCTCCCGGGCGCTCGCCGCCGCCGGTCACCGCACCCTCGCCGTACTGCCCCTGGGCGGACCCGCGGGCGCGGCGCTGGCCGCGCTGCTGAGGGGGGAGGGGATCGAGGTGGTGGGCGTACCGGTGGCCGGCCAGACGCGTTCCAACATCTCCGTCGCCGAGCCCGACGGCACCCTCACCAAGATCAACGCCACCGGCCCCGAGCTGTCCGCCGACGAGTCGGAGGCGTTGCTCGCGACGGTCGGCGAGCGGTCGGCGGGCGCCGGCTGGATCGCCTGCTGCGGCAGCCTGCCGCGCGGCCTGGCGCCCGAGTGGTACGCGGAGCTGGTCGCCCGGGCGCACGGCGCCGGGGCCCGGATCGCCCTGGACACGTCCGGCCCGTCGCTGACCGCCGCCCTGCGCGAACGGCCGGACGTGGTCAAGCCGAACGCCGAGGAGCTGGCACAGGCCGTCGGCCGCCCGCTCGCGACCGTGGGCGAGGCGGTCAAGGCCGCCGAGGAGCTGCGGGCGCGCGGTGCGCGGGCGGTGCTCGCCTCCCTGGGCGCGGACGGCCAGCTGCTGGTCGACGAGGACGGCACCCACTTCGGCAGCGCGCCGGTCGCCGCCGTCCGCAGCAATGTGGGGGCGGGCGATGCGTCGCTGGCCGGATTCCTCGCGGCCGGCGGTACGGGGAAGGCCGCGCTGGCCGCCGCGGTGGCGCACGGCGCGGCCGCCGTCCAACTGCCCGGCAGCAAGATGCCGACCCCGCGGGATCTCGTTCCCGCGGCGGTCATGACCACCGATGACGTGCCGTACGACCGTCCGCTGAGGGAGCCGGTGTCATGAACGGACGGGCGGGTGTCAATAGGAGCCGGGGGAGCGGGGGCAGGGCGGTGGCAGCTGCGGAGCGGGTGTGCGTGCTGCCGTCCGCCGACGAGTTGTTCGCGAGGGTCGGTCGCCCGGCAGGCGCTCGGACCGGTATGGAAGGGAGCCCGCGATGAGCGAGCTGATCACCGCGGACCTGGTCGATCTCGACCTGTCCGCAGACACCAAGGACGCCGCCGCGCGGTCGCTGGCCGAGCGGATGGTCGCATCCGGTCGCGTCACCGACCTGGAGGGTTTCCTCGCGGACGTGGCCGCACGCGAGGCCCAGATGCCGACCGGGCTGGACGGCGGCATCGGGATCCCGCACTGCCGCAGCGCGCACGTCACCGAGCCGACGCTGGCTTTCGGGCGGAGTGCGGCCGGGATCGACTTCGGGGCGCCGGACGGCCCGGCCGACCTGATCTTCCTGATCGCGGCCCCGTCGGGCGGCGACGCGGACCACCTGTCGATCCTCTCCACCCTCGCCCGCCACCTGATGGACGAGTCCTTCACCGGCGCCCTCCGCTCCGCCACCGAGGCAGGCCGCACGGCGGCGCTGATACGGGGCGAGACGCCGGAGGAGGCGGGGCAGCCGGAGGAGGCGGGGGAGGCCACTGCGGCGGAGGAGCCGAGTGAGGCCCCTGCGGCGGAGGAGCCGACGGCCGCTCCGGAGCCGGTGGCCACCCCGGAAGCGGAGGCCGCCCCGGAGCCGGAGCCGGAGCCGGAGCCAGAGCGGGAACCGGAACCGGAGACCCCCTCGGCCCCCGAAACCACCCCCGTCCCCACCCCCACCCGCACTCCCGCCCCCGTCCCCACCCCCACCCGCACTCCCGCCCCCGCCCCCTTCCGCCTCATCGCCATCACCTCCTGCCCCACCGGCATCGCGCACACCTATATGGCCGCCGAGTCGCTGGAGAAGGCCGGGCGGGCCGCCGGTGTCGAGGTGTTCGTCGAGACGCAGGGCTCGGCCGGGTTCAAGCGGCTCGATCCGCAGGTCGTGGCCGACGCGGACGGCGTGATCTTCGCCCATGACGTCGAGGTGCGGGACAGGGAGCGGTTCGCCGGCAAGCCGATCGTCGACGTCGGGGTGAAGGCGGGCATCAACCGCCCCGCCGAACTCATCGCGGAGGTACGGGAGAAGGCCGCCCGCGGCGAGACCGGTGAGATCGGCGGGACCGGCACCGCCGGGCGGCCCGCCGTGCCTATGGACCGGGGTGCCGACGCCGCCGACGGCTACGCCACCCGCCTGCGCAAGTGGCTGATGACCGGCGTCAGTTACATGGTTCCGTTCGTCGCCGCCGGTGGTCTGCTCATCGCGCTCGCCTTCGCGATCGGCGGCTACACGATCAACAAGGCGCCGTCCGTCGCCGACCACTTCCTCTGGACCGAGTCCGCCAGCTGGGCGGCCCTGCTGTTCCAGATAGGCAGCGTCGCCTTCGGCTTCCTCGTCCCCGTGTTGGCCGGCTTCATCGCGTACGGCATGGCCGACCGGCCCGGGCTCGTCCCCGGGTTCGTCGGCGGGGCCATCGCGCTCACCATCAACGCGGGCTTCCTCGGCGGTCTGATCGCCGGTCTCCTCGCCGGCGGGGTGGTGATGACGATCCAGCGCCTGAACGTCCCGACGCCGCTGCGCGGCATCATGCCGGTCGTCGTGATCCCGCTGGTGTCCTCCGCACTCGTCGGTTTCCTGATGTTCCTGGTGGTCGGCAAGCCGATCGCCGCACTGCAGAAGGGGCTGACCGACTGGCTGTCCGGACTGTCCGGGGCCAACGCGATCATCCTCGGCGCGCTGCTCGGCCTCATGATGTGCTTCGACCTCGGCGGGCCGCTGAACAAGGTCGCCTACGCCTTCGCGGTCGGCGGCCTGGCCAACCCCAACGAGGGCAGCCTGAAGGTGATGGCCGCGGTGATGGCCGCCGGTATGGTCCCGCCGCTGGCGATGGCCCTGGCGACGACCGTCCGCGGGCGGCTCTTCACCAAGACCGAGCGGGAGAACGGCAAGGCGGCCTGGGTGCTCGGGGCGTCCTTCATCACCGAAGGCGCGATCCCCTTCGCGGCCGCCGATCCGCTGCGCGTCATCCCCTCCGCGATGGTGGGCGGCGCGGTCACCGGCGCCCTGTCGATGGCCTTCGGCTGCACCCTGCGGGCCCCGCACGGCGGCGTCTTCGTCGTCCCGCTGATCGGTCAGCCGCTGCTCTACCTGCTCGCCATCGCCGCAGGTACGTGCGTCAGCACCGCCCTGGTCCTCCTCCTCAAGACCCTCCGCAGGCCCACCCCCACCACCCCGGCCGAGACCCCGTCCCCCGACCACCCCGTCGTCCCGGCCGCCGCCTGACCCCCGCCACCCCACCGGGGCCCCGAACCGCCACCACAGGCTTTCCGGGCCCCGTCTTCATGGCCCTGTCTTCATGGCCCTGTCTTCATGGTGGCGACCCGTGATTGGGTGCCTCGCTCACCTGGAAGTAAGGCACCCACCTCCAGGTAAGTACGCACTGAAAAGTGGGTACTTGTTCCTGCTTTTGCCTGGGCCAAGACTGAGCGGGAGATCGGAAGATCGAAAGCGCGAGAGATCGCGAGTGCCCAGGTGGAGGGGGAGTTCAGTCGTGTCGGTGGAGAAGACCGGGGTTGCGGTGCTGGGGCTGGGGAGCATGGGGAGTGCGCTGGCCGGGGCGTTGTTGGCGGGCGGGCACGCGGTGCGGGTGTGGAACCGTACGCCGGGGAGGGCCGGGGAGCTCGTTGCGCGAGGGGCGCGGGAAGCCGGGTCGGTGGCCGAGGCGGTGGACGGCTGTGACGTCGTGATCGTCTGCATCCTGGATTACGGCGATGTCGGGCCGCTGCTGGAACAGGCCGGCGGCCCGGCGGGGTTGCAGGGGCGGGTGGTGGTCAATGTGACGAACGGGTCGCCCGAGGAAGCCCGGGAGATGGCGGAGCGGGTGACCGCGCTCGGGGGCGAGTATCTGGACGGCGGCATCATGGCCGTGCCGGAGATGCTGGCGGCCCCGCAGGCGTTCGTGCTGTACAGCGGGTCCCGGCCGGCCTTCGACGCGCACCGGGGGCTGTTGGACTCCTTCGCGCGGAGCGTCTACCTGGGGGAGGAGCCCGGGCTCGCACCGCTCAACGACCTTGCGCTGCTGAGCGGGATGTACGGGATGTTCGGCGGCTTCGCGCACGCCGCGGCGCTGATCCGCTCGGCGGGCGGGTCGGTTTCCGGGTTCACGAGCACGTTGCTGGTGCCCTGGCTCCAGGCGATGACCGGCGGCTTGCCCGCGATGGCGGAGCAGGTCGATTCCGGCGACTACTCGGTCACCGGGTCGCCCCTGGCCATGCAGGTCTCGCACGACGCCCTCGGGGACGTCTCGCGGGCGCAGGGCGTGAGTCCGGAGCTGTGGGCGCCGGTGCTGGCGCTGATGGAGCGGCGGGTGGCGGACGGCCACGGGAGTGAGGGGTTCGCGGGGGTGGTGGAGTTGTTGATGCGGTAGTGCCTGTGGCTGCCTTCCCACGTACCTGGCCGTCCCGCCGCGGGGCTTCTCGCTGTTGCGCTTTGCGGCGCCCCCGCACGTAGCCGTCTGTCCCGCCGCGGGGCGTCTCGCCGTTGCGCTTTGCGGCGCCCCGCACGTACCTATGTCTGCGGCGCTGCGGGGCGTCTCGCCGTTGCGCCTGCGGCGGGCTGGGTTTGTGGTGGGTGCGGTGACGGGCCTGCGGGGCCGGTTGTGTGGACTGCTGTCGCTTTACGTCCACACAACCGGCCCCTCCGGCCCGTCCCCTCCCGTTGGGGGAGTGTGCGGCTGAGTGGGGGCGGGCCTGAGCGTTTTTTGGTGCGGGTGGGAGAGACGAAGCGGTGGCCGGGCCCTTTCGGGGCCGGCCACCGCTTTGCTTGGTTGGGGGCGGGTCAGGTCGCGCTGCCGGCCTTCCAGTCGGACCAGGAGAGGTTCCAGCCGTTGAGGCCGTTGTCCGGCTGGACCATCCTGTCGTGGGAGTTCTTCACGACGACGACGTCGCCGACCAGCGACTCGTTGAAGAACCACTTGCCGGGGGTGTCGCCCCCGCCGCCCTTGCTGTCGCGCAGGCCGACGCAGCCGTGGCTGGTGCCGGAGTTGCCGAAGACGGAGGGGGAGCCCCAGTAGTTGCCGTGGATGAAGGTGCCGGACGACGACAGTCGCATGGCGTGCGGGACGTCCTTGATGTCGTACTCACCGCCGAAGCCGACCGTCGAACCGTCCATCCGGGTCTGCTCGAACTTCTCCGAGATCACCATCTGGCCGTTGTAGGTGGGGTGCTCGGGGCTGCCGCCGGAGATCGGGACCCTCTTGAGGACCTTGCCGTCCCGCTTGACCGTCATGGTCTGGGTGTTCATGTCGACCGTGGAGACCTGCGAGCGGCCGATCGTGAAGGACACCGTCTTGGACTGCACGCCGGTGATGCCGTTGCCGCCCTTCACGCCGTCCAGGTCGATCTGCATGGTGACCTTGGAGCCGGCCTTCCAGTAGTCCTCCGGCCGGAAGTCCAGGCGCTGGGCGCCGAACCAGTGGCCGACGACCTCCTGGCCGCTGCTGGAGGTCACCTTGATGTGGGACTGGACGTCCTTCTTGTTGGTGATCACCTTGTCGAAGTTGAAGGACACCGGCATGCCGACGCCAACGGTCTTGCCGTTGTCGGGGGTGTAGGTGCCGATGAAGCTGTTGGCCGACGAGACGGTCGAGAAGGTGGCGTTCTCGGTGGCCGAACGGCCCTTGGCGTCCTTCGCGTTCGCCGTGATCTTGTACTTGGTGCCGCGCTCCAGCTGGGCGCCGGGCTTCCAGGACGTGCCGTCGGCCGATATGGCGCCCGCCACGGTGGCGCCGGTGTCGGCGACGGTGAGCTTGACGTCGGTCAACTTGCCGCCGGTGACCTTCACACCGGTGTCGTTGATGCTGGCGTCGGTGGCGCCGTCCTTCGACGAGACGGTGATCTTGGCGTCCGAGGCGTCCTTCTTGGCCGCGGCGTCCGCGCCCGCCTGGCCGTTCTTCCCGTCGTCGTTGCCCCCGGCCTCGGCGTCGCCGCCACAGGCCGACAGGGCCAGCGCACCCGCTGCGAGCAGGGCGGTCACCGCGAGCGTGCGACGCATCCGGCGGGTGCGTCGCGGGGCGCCGGTCACCTGCTGCTCGGCTGACGGGAACAGCTGGTGCGGGGTGCGGGACCGATCGGGCGCGGGGGTGTCCGGCGATGTCACGAGCTGCTCCATACAGGGGGGTTGTGTATTTCCGTGCTGGTAAACAGCACCTACGGGCAGATTTGGTTGCGGGTCAGGCCATGTTGTGACGAAGGTCACATTTCGGGAGGGAGGGGGTGGTCGGCCGGTCCCGACAGCCAGGTTCGCAGCGCGGTGCCGTGTTCGTCCAGGCGGGGTGGGGCCGTCGGAGGTGTCACCGGCGTGTCCGAGAGTCGGAGCGGGCTGGTGACTTGGGGGATCCGGCCTCGCCGACGGGGGTGACCGGGTCGAGTCCGAGTCGTCCGGCCAACTCCAGGGCCTGCGAGAGGGTGTTGACCGGGCCGCAGGGGACGGAGGCGGCGAGCAGGCGATCGGTCCAGCTCTCCGGGGTGTCGGAGGCCAGTCGGTCCTCCAGTGCTTTGATGAGGTCTGTACGGTTTTGCACCCGGTCCTGGTTACGCGCGAAGCGGGGGTCGTCGGCCAGCTCCGGGGCGCCCAGTGTCGTGGCCAGGGCCCGGAATTGGCGGTCGTTGCCCGCCGCCACCGCCAGCGGCCGCCCGTCCCGGCAGGCCAGCGTCTCGTACGGGGCGATGCTCGGGTGGCGGTTGCCCATCGGGCCCGGGTCGCGGCCGGTGGCCAGGTGGCCGGACGCCTGGTTGACCAGCGAACCCAGCAGGGACGACAGCAGATTGACCTCCACCAGCTGGCCCCGGCCGGTGCGGTCGCGGTGCCGCAGCGCGGCGAGGATGCCGGTCGTGGCGTCCTTGGCGGTCAGCACGTCCACCAGGGCGACCCCCGCCTTCAGAGGTGGGCCGCCGGGCTCACCGGTGATGCTCATCAGTCCGCCGACGGCCTGCACGACGAAGTCGTAGCCGGGCAGCGAGGCCCCCGCGCCGGAGCCGAAACCGGTGATGGTGCAGTGCACCAGGCCCGGGTTGGCGGCGCGGGTGGCGGTGTGGTCCAGGCCGTATTTGGCGAGCGAGCCGGGCCGGAAGTTCTCGATCAGTACGTCGGCCCGCCGTGCCAGCTCGCGGGCCGCGGCTGCGTCGGCCGGATCGCCGAGGTCCAGGGCGAGCCCCCGCTTGGAGCGGTTGGCGGCGTCGAAGTACGCGGCCGTCCCGTCCGCGGCGAACGGCGGGCCCCAGGCGCGGGTGTCGTCCCCGGTGCCCGGCCGCTCCACCTTGATCACCTCGGCGCCGAGGTCGGCGAGCGTCGCGGCGGCCAGCGGGCCGGCCAGCACTCGGCTGAAGTCCGCGACGAGGATGCCGTCGAGGGCCCGGGCGGGCGGGGACGCGGGCGGGCGGGGCGGCTGCGGCACGGCGGTGCTCCTCACGTCGCGGGCGATGTGCCGCCATCGTGGGCGGCCCGCCGCGCCGCGGGGAAGCGTCCGGGGTGTCCAAGGACACGTCCCCGACCCTGACGGGTCGGCCTCTTCGGTACGTATATGTAGTCGGACGGGCCCGGAAGGACGCCAGAAATGTGCCGAAATGTCATAGGAGATGCGTCACTTCGGGACTTAAGTCCCAAGATCCTCTGTTGTAACCGTGGATGCGTGGTGTCTACTGGCTCTAGCCCAGCGCCTCATACGTCCTGGAGGACCGCATGCTCCCCTCCGTATCGATTCTGCAGCAGATCGGCCTCGGCGTGCTCCTCGCGGTGGCCGTGCTCTGGGTCGTCGCCATCGTCAGACTGCTGCGGAACGGCCGGTACGAGGCGGCCATGCGGCGCGACCGGCGCGAGATGCGGATGCGGTACGCGACGCCCGGCCCGGAGCGGCTCCCCGAACCGCCGGAGCTGCTCGGCTCGGTGCCCCGGCAGACCGGGCCGGCCGGGCCCCCGGCGGAGTGCGTGGAGCTGAGCACCGCGGAGCGGGAGGCGTTCGAGGAGCTCGTCCGGCAGCTGACCAGCCGCAGCTGACCGGTGCCGCAGGGGCCGGACCGTCACCGGCCGGCCCCGGGGGCGGACGAGGGAGAGACGGCCCGGCTCAGCGGACCGGGCCCAGCCTGAGCAGGGCCAGTGCGGCCAGCATCTGCACCGTCACCGACAGCGCCGACTTCCCCGTCGGCAGGTGGTGCTGGCCGCGTATCAGCAGCACCGCGAGGACGTAGCCGAAGCCCCAGGTCGTCCAGGTCGCGGCCTGGACGAAGGTGGCGTCGGTCGGCAGCCAGGCGACGATCGCCAGCCGCGGCAGGTCCGTCACCCAGAAGAGCACGATGAACAGGCTCGCGGTCGGCGCGAACCGGCCGCTGCCGCCGAGCGTGCGGGCTATCGCATGGGTCACCGCGCCCAGTGCCAGGCTCGCCACCAGCACCCCGGCCTCGGCCAGCCCGACGAGCTGCAGCGCGGCCGAGCGGTCGGCCGCCCACTGGCCGCGGAACGCGTCCACCGACAGCACCCCGATGCCGCCGCTGATCAACGACAGCAGCACCGCCGCGCTCCACGCGCTGCGGTCCCGCGCCTCGTCCAGGACTTCCACCGGCCGGTACCAGAGCCCGAATATCAGCCGGTGCCACCACAGCCGGCGGCGTGGTGCGGGCGCCGCGGGCGCCTTGGGAGCCGGCTGGACGAGCGTGGGCGGCGGGTGTTGGGGAGGGCGGGAGGGGGGCGGTGCGGACATACGGCCGTTTCTACCACCGGCCGAACCGGGGTGCGGCGGGGGCGTCGGGCGGGGCACAAGGGATACAGGTGAGAACCTCAGGAGGTGACCTTGCAGACTCCGGAGCACGACGAGGCGCACGGCGGCGGCCTCGGCAGCCGGCTCAACTGGCTGCGGGCGGCGGTGCTCGGCGCCAACGACGGCATCGTGTCCACCGCCGGGCTGGTCGTCGGGGTGGCCGGCGCGACCCAGGACCGGGCGACTCTGCTGACGGCCGGTCTGGCCGGGCTGCTGGCCGGATCGATGTCGATGGCGGCCGGCGAATACGTCTCGGTGTCCACCCAGCGTGACTCGGAGAAGGCGGCGCTGGCCCTGGAACGGCGGGAGCTGGCGACCGCACCGCAGGCCGAACTGGTCGAGCTGACCGACCTGTTGGAGGGCAAGGGGCTGGAGCGGCAGCTCGCCCGCGAGGTCGCCGAGCAGCTCACCGAACACGATGCGCTGCGCGCGCACGCCGAGGTCGAGCTGGGCATCGACCCCGACGAACTCACCAACCCCTGGCACGCGGCCGCGGCCAGCTTCCTCGCCTTCACCGCCGGGGCGCTGCTGCCGCTGCTCGCGATCGTGCTGCCGCCCGCCGCGCACCGGCTGTGGATCACGGTGGTGGCGGTGCTGGTCGCACTGGCGGTCTGCGGCTGGTCCAGCGCCCGGCTGGGTGCCGCGCCGCCCGGCCGCGCGGTACTGCGGAACGCCGGCGGCGGCGCCCTGGCCATGGCGGTCACCTACGCGGCGGGCACCCTGCTGGGCGCCGCCGGCGCCTGACGCGGGCGCCCCTGGAAGGTCGCTCGGACGCCTTCGTGGCGGTCCCGGTACGAGGGGACGCGGCCGTCCGCCCGGTTCACCGTCGCCCGGTGAAACTCTCCGCACCCCGGAGTGGCGCTCAGCCGCCCTCGTACAGGTCCCGGTAGGAGGGGAGGCGGCGTCCGCCCGGTTCACCGTTGCCCGGTGAAACCCTCCGCACCCCGAAGGGGCGCTCAGCCGCCCTCGTACAGGTCCCCGTACGAGGGAAAGCAGCCGCCGGGGCCGTCCACCGTCCGGGCGGTGAGCGCGGCCCGCACCACCGCGCGGGTCAGGACGTCCGCACCGGCGGCCAGTATGTCGTTCAGGGCACCGGCCTCCACATGGACGCCGAAGGCGGGGTCGGTGGCGGCGGTCGCGTCCGGGACCAGCGGGCGGGCCGCGGTGGACAGCGCGAAGACGGTGTCGCCGTCGGAGAGCAGGTGCACCGGGCGGAGCGCGCGGGCCAGCCCGTCGTGCGCGACGCCGGCGAGCTTCTGGGCCTGGGCGCGGGTGAGTACCGCGTCGGTGGCGACCACGGCGAGGGTGGTGTTCAGCGGCGGACGGACCGAGGCGGCGAAGCGGGCCGCGGATGTCTCCCGGGCCTCGGCCAGGCGGCGGAGGGCGGCGGTGTGCACCTCGGGGACGGGCGGGGCCGCGTCCGGCAGGCCGTAGAGGGCGCCGGTGCGGGGATCGGCGAACGAGCCCGCGGCGTTGACGGCGGCCAGCGCGGCGACCGTCACGCCCGAGGGGAGGACCGCGCTCGCGGTGCCGGTGCCGCCCTTGAAGCCACCGGCCACGGCTCCGGTGCCGGCGCCCGTGTTGCCCTCGGCGACCGGTGCGCCGGGGCCGGTGGCCGCGGCGGCCTCGGCGGCCGCGCGGCCCAGGGCGGCGTCCGGGCGGGCCCGCCAGTCGCCGCCGCGGCCCAGGTCGAACAGCGCGGCGGCCGGGACGACCGGTACGACCTGGGCGGGGTCGGGGCCGACGCGGAAGCCGCGGCCGTGGTCCTCCAGCCAGCCGACGACACCGGACGCGGCGTCAAGACCGTAGGCACTGCCGCCGGTCAGGACGACCGCCTCGATGCGCGGCACGAGATTGCGCGGGTCCAGCGCGTCGGTCTCCCGGGTGCCCGGGCCGCCGCCGCGCACGTCGACGGCCGCGACCACGCCGCCCTCCGGGGCGAGGACGACGGTGGTGCCGGTCAGCGCGCCCCCGCCGGCCCGCCGGGCGTGGCCGACCCGCAGGCCGGGGACGTCGGTCAGCGCGTCCCGCGGCCCGGCGGGGAGCCCGGCGGCCGCGGCCTGCTCAGTAATGGGCCGGTCCCATCACGACGACCGGGTGCAGATCGGGGTCGAGGGTGCGCAGCAGCTCCCGCATCACCTTGGGCTTGAGGCTCACACAGCCCTGGGTCGGGCCGTCGTGGTCGACGTGCAGCCAGACGCCGCCGCCCTTGGAGTCGCCCAAGGGGCGGTGCGGGTCCAGCGGGGAGGTGCCGGGCTCGCGGTTGTAGTTGATGGCGATGACGTAGTCGAAGGCGCCGGCCAGCGGCTCGCCCTCCACGCCGGTGCCGTCGGCGACGAAGCTGTCGTTGTGGTCGTAGGGCAGCTTGGTGCCGTCGGGGGCGGGCAGCCGGCCGCCGGCGTCGGTGAGGGCGTAGACGCCGATGGGGGAGCGCAGATCGCCGTAGCGGTGGTCGTCGGTCCAGCCGTGGGCGGCGTTGTGCGCGGACCACGTGGGGCCCGGCTCCCAGGTGTCGGAGTCCTCCGCGCGGGTGTAGAGGACGACCTGGGACTCGTAGGAATCCATGCCCTTGCCGGTGACGACGAGCACCTGCCGGGAGTCGGCCGGTATCGCCTTGCGGGCCGCGTCGCTGAGGCCGGGGATGGGCCGGCCGGCCGGGACGCCGGGTGCGGCGTTCGGGGCGGATTTCGCCGCGGCGGCGGGCGTGCGTGGCGTGTCCGGGCCGGAAGCCGTCGTGGACATGGTGCTCTTGGCGTCGGTCCGGCTTTCGTGGTCGTCACCCGATGCCGGCCACGCCCACAGGGCGGTGCCGACGAGCGTGGAGAGGGCGAGACCGCTCACGGCCTTGCTGCGCCGGGACAGTCTCGTCCGCGCGCGGGTCTGGGCGTGGCGGGCCATGTCTGGCGTCTCCTCAGGTACGGACGGTGGGCGTGCCCTCCGGGGCCTCCCGTAAGGGACTCCCCCTGTCATAAAAAGGGCAATCTGCACCCTACCGCGTCTGTGTCGGGGCGCCTCCGCCGGCCGGGTGGAAGCCGGGGGAACAACCGCGCGAGCCCCGGGGAAGTGGGGTCCATTGGTGGGTAATTGACGGGGGATGGGCCGGCGGGCGGCGCGGCCTGTGTTGCCGACCAGGGGCCGGGGCGGGCCCGAAGATGGCCGGATCTGATGCGGAATCAGGGTGATGTCCGGACAGTACGGCCGTTCGGCACGCTTGTGGGGGACGCCCTGCCGGGGGGGCCTCGGGCCGGTCCGGGCCTATTCCGCCAGAGCGGTGCCCTGACGGGCCGTAAGGGTGACGCCCACCGCGACCGTGGCCGACGCCACCAGCCCGGCCGCCAGCACCGCCCACCGGCCCGCGAAGGTGCACACCAGCACCAGTACGGACGACACCGGCAGCACCAGCTGCTGCGCCGGCCCGCGCTTCTGGTGACGGGAATGGATCAGCCAGACGGTGAACATGAACAGCGCGGCCGGCACCGTGACGCACGCGGCGGCCGCCGCCGTCGACAGCCGCGTCTTCCCGAACGCCTGATCCACCGCGATCTCGATGCCCGCCCCGACCGCGGCCGCCGACCCGAACACCAGGTAGTGCCCGTAGCCCCACACGAACGCCTGGCGGTTCGAGCGCAGATGGAGGTGGATGGGCACCGCGAAGTAGATCCAGTACGCGCAGAAGACCACCAGCAGCCCGCCGGCCGCGATCGGCAGCAGGCTGCCCAGCTCCTCGTGCTCGTCCAGCGCCGCCTGCACCGCGAGGGTGGCCGCGGCGACCGTCTCGCCCAGCACGATGATGGTGAACAGGCCGTAGCGCTCGGCGATGTGGTGCGGATGCCAGGTCGTCTGCCACGCCCGCTCCGCCAGCGCCGGAACGGCCAGCTCCAGCAGGCCCACGACGAGGAACACCCACGGCACGGCCGCCCGGGGCAGGACCAGCAGCCCCAGCCAGCCGACCTGGCACACCGTCACCCCCAGGGCGTAGCACAGCGCGGTCCGCCGTTCGGCGCCCGCGCTGCCCAGGGCGGCCCGCAGCCACTGGGCGACCATCGCCAGCCGCATCACCAGGAAGCCGAACCAGATGACCGTGAAGTCGCTGCGGACGAACGCCCGCGGCACGCCCGCCGCCAGGATCAGCACACCCGCCATCTGGACCAGCGTCACCACGCGGTACAGCGGGTCGTCGGTGTCGTACGCCGACGAGAACCAGCTGAAGTTCATCCACGCCCACCAGACGGCGAAGAAGAGCATCAGATAGCCCGACACGCCGTGCCCCCAGTGGCCCTCGGCCAGTGCGTGCGCCAACTGGCGGCCGGCCTGGGCGACCGCCACGACGAAACACAGGTCGAAGAAGAGCTCCAGCGGGGTGGCGGCGCGGTGCGTCTCGTCGCGGTGGCGGGCGCGCATGCGGACCGGCACATCGGCTCCTCTCGTCGGCCGGGGCCGGCCGGCCGGGAAGGCGGGTCGGCCGGGGCGGACGTGATCAGTAGAGCGCGGGCGGCGGATGCCGCCCATGAGGGGCGCACGGCGTGTCGCGCGGCATCCGGGGGCGCGGCGCGGCGGTCACTCGGCGACGGCCTCCACGATCGACGGGAACGCCGCGGTCGGCAGCACCCGTGTCAGCCGGAACCCGCCCGCCGACAGCAGCGTCGCGAACTCCTCCGCGGTCCGCTCCTGCCCGTCGAGGACCGCCATCATCGCCACGTCGAGGGTCTTGCCGAAGTGCGGGGCGTTGCCCGGCGGCAGCACGCAGTCGACGACCAGCAGCCGGCTGCCGGGCGTCATCGCCGCACGGCAGGCCCGCAGGATCCGCCGGCAGTGGTCGTCCGGCCAGTCGTGCAGCACGTGCTTGAGGACGTACACGTCCCCGCCCTCGGGCACGGCCGCGAAGAAATCGCCCTCCTGGGTGCGCCAGCGCCCCTTCAACTCGTCGCCGTCCAGCAGGTGGTGGGCCAGCGGCGGTGCCTGGTCGAAGAGCACCCCGGTCAGTTGCGGACGGCGGCGCAGCACGGCCCGCAGCAGACCGCCGCGGCCGCCGCCGACGTCCACGACCGTGCCGGTCCCGGGGAACGGGTAGGCGCCGGCCACCGCCTCGTCGACCGGCGCGGACAGCGACGCCATCCCGTCGTCGAACAGCTGCCGGGTGCCCGGGTGGGCCCCCAGGTGGTCGAAGAACGGCGCGCCGAAGAGCCGCTCGAAGGACGCGCCGCCGTGCCGTACCGCCTCCGGCATCCCGGCCGAGGTCCGCAGGAACAGCTCGTCGGTGGCCATCAGGACGGCGGTGTGCAGGGAGTCGGGAACGTCGGTGCGCAGCGGCCGGGCGGCCGGGGTCAGCCGGTAGGCGCCGGTCGCGTCCTCGTGGAAGATGCCCCGCGCGGCGAGGTAGCGCAGCACCCGGCGCAGGTGCGGGGCGTGGGTGCCGGTGGCGGCGGCGAGCTGCTCGACGGTGCGCGGGCCGCCGGCGAGGTGGTCGGCGAGGCGGTGCTGGGCCGCGGTGCGTAACGCCGCGGAGAAGAGGTGGCCCATGGCGTGGTCCATCAGGTGGGCCGCGAGGTCCTGGGGCGCGCCGGTCGGTCGCTGGGATGAGGTGGCCAACGTCAGCCTCCGGTCGTCGGCTCGGCCTGCGGATCGACGGTCGCAGGCGGGTGATCCACGGTTGCAGCAGCCGGCGGTGGTGTCACGGAGACGGTGCTGACCAACCGCTAAGTCCGGCCAGGGCAGCGGGCGTACGGCGGGTGGGCCGGCGCTCGATGGCGGGCGGCGGTTCATGGTCGAATGCGCGTATGAGCGACAGCGACAGCGACACGACCGGAAAGACCGACACGGCAGAACGACCCGACAGCGCGGAAGCGGCCGCGCCCGCCGCCGTCCTCGCCGGCCTCGACGACCGCCTCCCGGACCTCGAAGCGCTCTACAAGGACCTCCACCGCCACCCCGAACTCGGCTTCCAGGAGACCCGCACCGCCGCCGAGGTCGCCCGCCGGCTGACCGGCCACGGCTACGACGTCACCACCGGCATCGCCAAGACCGGCGTCGCCGGCGTGCTGCGCAACGGCCCCGGCCCGGTCGTGCTGCTGCGCGCCGACATGGACGCGCTGCCGGTCACCGAGGACTCCGGCCTCGACTACGCCTCCACCGTCCCCGGCCGGATGCACGCCTGCGGCCACGACGTGCACGTCACCTGCCTGCTGGGCGCCGCCGACCTGCTCGCCACCGGCCGCGCGCACTGGTCCGGCACCCTCGTCGTCCTCTTCCAGCCCGCCGAGGAGGTCGGCAGCGGAGCCCGGGCGATGATCGAGGCCGGCCTCTACAGCGAGGGCCTGGTCCCCACCCCCGACGTGGTGCTGGCCCAGCACGTCGCCCCGTTCGGCGCCGGGCTCATCGCGTACTGCGCCGGCGCCTGCATGGCCGCCGCCGACAGCCTGGAGATCACCTTCCACGGCACCGGCGGCCACGGCTCCCGGCCCGAGACCACCATCGACCCGATCCTGATGGCGGCCTCCTTCGTCCAGCGCGTCCAGACCGTGGTGGCCCGCGAGGTCGCGCCCAAGGACCGGGCCGTGGTCACCGTCGGCTCCTTCCACGCCGGCGACTCCGCCAACGTCATCCCCGACCGCGCCGTCGTACGGCTGAGCGTCCGCACCTTCGACGAGGCGGTACGCACCGCCGTCCTCGCCGCCATCGAGCGCATCGCCCGCGCCGAGGCCGCCGCCTCCGGCGCCGACCGCGACCCGCAGATCACCACCCTCGACACCTTCCCGGTCACCGTCAACGACACCGACCTCCTGACGCAGGTCAACCGGGACTTCACCCAACTCTTCGGCGAACAGCGGCTGTTCGCCTACGACCCGGCGACCGGCAGCGAGGACGCCGGGCTGCTGGCGACCGCGGCCGGTGCGCCCCTCTACTACTGGTGGCTGGGCGGCTGGGACCCCGACGCCTTCCGGACCGCGCTGGCCGCCGGCCGGCTGGCCCAGGACATCCCCTCCAACCACTCGCCGCACTTCGCCCCGGTCGTCCGGCCCACCCTCACCATGGGCGTCGAGGCACTCACGGTGGCGGCGCTCAACCAGCTGGGAGGCGGTGCGCGGGCCGGCGATTGACCTTGCCCTTGGGGGAAGCCCCAGCATCGGTGGCGCCGGGCGAAGGGCCCGGCACGAGGAGGACGGCGTGGAAAGGGGAGGTGCGGCGTGGAGCTGCTGACCATCGGCGCGTTCGCCCGCGCCTCCCGGCTCTCGCCGAAGGCCCTGCGCCTCTACGACGAGCTCGGTCTGCTCCGCCCGGCCCGGGTCGACCCGCACAGCGGCTACCGGCACTACGCGCCGGCCCAGCTGGAACGGGCCCGGCTCGTCGCCTGGCTGCGCCGGCTCGGCATGCCGCTGGCCCGCATCCGTGAGGTGTGCGAGCTGCCACCGGCCGCGGCGGCCGAGGCGGTCGCCGCGTACTGGACGCAGGTCGAGGCCGACACGGCAGCCCGCCGCGACCTCGCCGCCTTCCTCGTGGACCAGCTCTCCAGGAAGGACCCCACCACCATGACCGCATCGTCCACGCCGCTGACCCTGCGCGCCGCCGCCCGTACCGACCGCGGCCTGGTCCGCCCGGCCAACCAGGACGCCGCCCACGCCGGCCACCGGCTGCTGGCCGTCGCCGACGGCTACGGCCCCGACGGCGCCGCGGCCGCCACCGCGGCCATCGACGCCCTCCGCCACCTCGACGCCGACGACCGGCCCGACCTGCCGCCGACGGACCTCCTGGCCGCGCTGGAGGAGGCGGCCGGGCGCGCCCACCAGGCCCTCCGGGACGCAACGTCGGCGGCCGGCCCCACGGGCGGCGGTACGCCCGACACCACCGGTACGACGCTCACCGCCCTCCTCCAGCGCGGCGGCCGGCTCGGACTGCTGCACATCGGCGACTCCCGCGCCTACGTCCTGCGGGACACCGGCCTCATCCGCCTCACCCAGGACCACAGCTTCGTGCAGTCCCTGATCGACGAGGGCCGCCTCACCCCCGAGGAGGCCCCCACCCATCCCCAGCGCGCCCTGCTCCTGCGCTCCCTCGACGCGAGCACCGACTTCGCCCCCGACGTGACGCTCCTGGAGGTCCGCCCCGGTGAGCGGTACCTGCTCTGCACCGACGGCCTGACCGGCGTGGTCCCGCCGGAGGCCCTCCAGCAGGTGCTCGCCACGGCCGCCGGTCCCGACGAGGCCGTGACGGAGCTGATCGCCCTGGCCCGCGCGGCGGGCGCGCCCGACAACGTGGGATGCGTGGTGGCGGACGTACGGGCGGAGCGCACGACCGAGGTGGCGGCCGCGTAGCGCACGACCGAGATGGCATCGGCGTAGCGCACGGCAACGCCGCGGCTAGGCAAGGCCCTTGAGCATGCCCTTGAAGTAGAGCTGCGGCAGGCCGTACCGCTTGAGGAACCACATGTCGGTCCGCTCCCGGGTCGTGTCGAGGAAGGGGAACGAGGGGGCGGGCCGCAGGTCGTAGTCGAATTCGGCGAGCAGCATCTTGTGCCGTGCGGTGACCAGCGGGCAGGAGGTGTAGCCGTCGTAGCGTGCGGTGGCCGGGCGGCCGCGCAGACCCGCGAGGAGGTTGGCGACCACGACCGGGGCCTGTTTGCGGACGGCCGCGCCCGTCTTGGAGGTGGGCAGCGCCGCCACGTCCCCCAGCGCGAAAACCGTGGGGAAATCCGGGTGTTGGAGGGTTTCGCGATCGGCCTTGACGTACCCCTGGGGGGAATCGGGGTCGGCCAGCGGGCCGTCCGCCAGCCACTCGGGGGCCCGCTGCGGCGGTACCGCGTGCAGCAGGTCGTAGCGGACCGTCTCCGTGGCGCCGGTGGTGTGATCGGTGATCTCCGCCTCGCGCGCCGCACCGTCCAGGCGGGTCATCTCCGAACTCAGCCGCACCTCGATGCCGTAGCGCCGGGCCGTCTCCGTCAGCGCCCGCGAGAAGACCGGGACCTTGAACATCGCCGGTTCGGGCAGCACCAGGATCGTGCGGATGTTGCCGAGCACGCCGCGCTTGCGCCAGTAATCGGCCGCCAGGTACGCGATCTTCTGCGGTGCGCCACCGCACTTGACCGGTCCCGACGGCATGGTGAACAGCGCGGTGCCCCGCCGCATCCGGCGGATCAGGTCCCAGGTGAACGGGGCGAGGTCGGGCCGGTAGTTGCTGCTCACCCCGCCGTGGCCCAGGGCGGCGGCCAGCCCCGGCACGCCGTCCCAGTCGAGGTGCAGGCCGGGCGCGAGGACCAGCCGCCCGTAGGAGAGCACCCGGCCGGAGGCGGTACTGACGGTACGGGCCACCGGATCCACGCCGGTGGCGCGCTCCCGCAGCCAGCGCACACCCGGCGGCATCAGCTCCGCCTCGGTACGCAGCGAGGCGCGCAACGGCGCCTGCCCGCCGCCGACGAGGGTCCACAGCGGCTGGTACCAGTGCGTCTCGGACGGCTCCAGCAGGGCGATGTCCGTGACCCCGGCCCGGCGTAACCGGGCGGCGACGGTGATGCCTGCGGTGCCGCCGCCGACGATGAGGACCTGGTGGCGGGCGGGGGCGGTGGACATCTGCTTCCTCCTGCGGGGGTGGGGAGTTGGTGTTGCTGAGGTTCTTGTTGCTGGTCTTGCTGTTGTTGGTGGTGCTGCTGGCGTTGTTTTTGGCGTTGTTTTTGGTGGTGCTCTTGTTCTCTTGTTGGTGTTGCTGTTCCTGCTGACGGCCCTGGTGTGGGTGTCCGCGGTTACGGGGGCCACAGGCGGGGGACGGCGGCCGCTGCCGTGGTGAGGGCGAGCAGCGTGACGAGGGTGGCGAAGGCGGTGGTCAGGACCTGGGCGGGGAGCCGGGTGGTCAGGCGGTTGCCCAGGTGGCTGCCGACCGCCGCGCAGGCTGCGAAGCCGGCCAGCAGTGGCCAGTCCAGGGCGCCGGTACCGGCCCGGGTCACCAGCGCCGTAAGGGAGTTGAGGAGGATGACGAGCAGCGACGTGCCGATGGCGACCGGCATCTCCAGGCCCAGGACGAGAGTGAGGGCCGGCACGACGACGAAGCCGCCGCCGACCCCGAAAAACCCGGTGAGCAGCCCGACGGCGGAGGCGGTCACAGCGACCCGGCCGGAGCGGAGGACGGGGTGCAGGGGGCGGGAGCGGGGCGGGTGGTTCGGGCGGTCTGGGTGGTCTGGGTGAGTCGGGCGGTCCGGGTGGTCTGGGTGGTCTGGGTGAGTTGGGCGGTCCGGGTGGTCTAGGTGGTCTGGGTGATCCGGGGGGCCCGGGTGGTTCGGGTGGTCTGGGTGGTCCTGGGGGCCCGGGCGATCCGGGTGGGGAGTGCGTAATCGGGCCGGTCGGGTCGGTTGGGCCGATCGGGCCGGTTGGGCCGCCGATCGGCGGGGAAGCGGGGCCGACCGTGCCGCGCGTCGTTCGCTCCGGCTCCGTAACAGCAGCAGCGCCGCAACGACGAGCAGCAGCCCCGCGAACGCCGCCATCAGGACGGCGGGCGGCACAGCCGCGCTCCACCGGGAGCCGAGGTAGCTGCCGGCCGTACCGAGGGCACCGAAGGTGACGCCGGCCGCCCACCGGACCCGGCCCGCGCGGGCATGGCAGAGCAGCCCGGTCACCGCGCCGACCGTGACGACGACCAGCGCACCCGCGGTCGCCTCGTGCGGCGACTGACCCAGCACGTACACCAGCACCGGCACCGCGAGCACCGAACCGCCGCCGCCGAGCGCCCCCAGCAGCAGCCCGATCAGCAGCCCGCACGGCAGCGCCGCGGCGGCTATGAGGACGGACACGCTAGGCGGACGGACACGAGGAGGGATGCGCGGCCGGTTCCGAGGGCGCATGTGCGGACGGATCCTGGGAGGGGGCCGGGTTTGGCGGGGACGAGGTGCGCGGGGCGGAGGGACCCGAGGTGTGCGGATGTGGGACGGTGGACGGGTTCGCCGCGCGTGGGGCCAAGGCGACGGCCGGGCTGCTGTCCGACCACTCCGCCACGAACGTGAACCGGTCACCGCGGACCACCGTTTCGCGCCATTCCACCGGCCGTTCCCCGGACCGCCCCAGCCGCTCGATCGCGAACGCCGGCTCCCGGTCGGCCAGCCCCAGCAGCCACGCCTGCCGGATGTCCGGCAGGAACGGCTGGATCCGCTCCCGGCCACCGGTGACCTTCACCGCACAGCGCCGCGACAACTCGCCGTAGAGGGAGGTGTGCCCGAAGTCCGCGTCCAGCAGCGGCTCGGCGATCTCGGCGGGCAGATACGCGGTGTCGTGGGCGAGCGGTTCGCCGTCCGCCAGCCGCAGCCGCTCCAGTACGACCAGCGGTGCGTCCGGCACCAGCCCCAGATGCCCGGCGATCGTGCCGTCCGCGGTCCGCTCGAGACGCAACACCTCACTGCGCTGCTCCACGCCCTGCCCCTCCAGCTCCCGGAAGAGGCTGTAGAGCGAGCCGAGCGGCTGCTGTATGCGGCGGGTGTCCAGGCGGCTGGCGCGCCCGCGTTCGGCGATCACCAGGCCGTCGGCGCGCAGCTTGCGCAGCGCCTCGCGGACGGTGTGCCGGCTGACCTCGTACTCGGCCGTGAGCCGGTGCTCGGCGGGAAACTCCTCGGTGAACGCGCCGGCGTCCATCCGGCGGCGCAGATCGTCGAGGAGCTGCGCCCAGAGGGGGAGCGGCGAGCGCCGGTCCAGGGCGCGCGGAGCGTACGCGCCGGGGGCGGCGTGCGCCTCGCGAGCGCTGTGCACATCGTGAGCGCTGTGCGAACCGCTCTCACGGTTCGTACCGTGCTCATGGCTCGAACTGTGCTCACGGTTCGTACCGCGCCCACCGTTGCGGGGGTCTGCCGGCTCGGTCGACATGTGCGGGATACCCCTCCGCGGCCTGGGGGACGGATCGGCTGATGCCGGGTCAGCTCGCGGCGCTCGCACCGGAACCCGGCTTGTCGCCCGCCAACCCGGCTCCCTAATGTACGTACATCCGTGCATCCGCACAACGCATCGTCCCGCCCGCCCGAGCGGACCTCAGCCGCCGCCCGGGGCGCCCACCCTGGAGGCCGACCGTGCACTTCGCGCAGTACTACCTCGACTGCCTCTCCCAGGCGTCGTACCTGATCGGTGACGAGACCACCGGACGCGCCGTTCTCGTCGACCCGCGCCGTGACATCGACGACTACCTCCAGGACGCGGCGGCCGCCGGCCTGCGCATCGAGCTCGTCATCGAGACGCATGTGCACGCCGACTTCCTCTCCGGACACCTCGAACTCGCCCGCGCCACCGGCGCCACCATCGCCTTCGGGGAGGCCGCCCGAACCGGCTTCCCCATACGGCGGTTACGGGACGGCGAGCGCATCTTCCTCGGGGAGGCGGGCAACGGCGGGAGCGGGGGCGTCACCCTCACCGTGCTCGCCACCCCTGGCCACACCCTGGAGTCCCTCTGCCTGGTCGTCCACGAAGACCCCGACGACCCCGTACCGTTCGGCGTGCTCACCGGCGACACGCTGTTCGTCGGCGACGTCGGCCGCCCCGACCTGCTCTCCGCCGCCGGCCACTCCCCGCACGACATGGCCGTACGCCTGCATCACTCCCTGCACACCAAACTCCTGACCCTCCCGGACGCGACCCGGGTCTTTCCCGCACACGGCGCCGGATCGGCCTGCGGCCGGAGTCTGTCCACCGAGACCAGCTCCACCATCGGGGACCAGCGACGCCTCAACTACGCCCTGCAGCCCATGCCGGTGGCCGAATTCGTACGGCTGGTCACCGCCGGACAACCCGCCACACCCGGTTACTTCGCCCACGACGCCGCCCTCAACCGGGACGGACACCCGCTCCTGGATGCCGACGAACCGCCCGCCCTCACCCTGGAGGAGGCCCTCGCGGCCCGCGACCAGCAGGGCGCCGTACTGCTGGACTGCCGGCCACTGGCCTCCTACACCCGGGCGCATCTGCAGGGATCACTGCACACGAGCCTGGACACGCGGTTCGCGGAGTACGCGGGCAGCGTGGTCGCCCCGGGCACCCCGATCGTGCTGCTCGCCGACCCCGGTAAGGAACGGGAGGCCCGCCTGCGGCTCGCCCGCATCGGCTACGACCACGTACTCGGCCATCTCCCCGACCCGGCCGCTGTATTGAACCGGGAACCTGCACTGGTCCGCCGCAGCCACCGCGTCGGTCCTGAGGAACTTGCAGAGAAGTTGCGCCAGTTGACCGTCGACGGCTCGGATACGGATATGACTACGGGGTCGGGCTCGGGTTCGGGCTCGGATACGGCTACCGGTACAGCTACGGACACAGCTACGGATACGGCCACTGGTACAGCTACGGGTACGGCTACGGCCGTGGGTTCGGGTACGGGCTGGGATGCGGCTATGGCTATGGCTACGGTTACGGCTACGGGTCCCGATACCGGCGGTCGGTTTCCCCGGGCCCAGTTGGTCGACGTCCGCAACCCCGCCGAGTACGCGGCGGGCGCGCTCCCGGGCGCCCGCAGCATCCCGTTGGCCACCCTCCCGGACCGCATCACCGAACTGGACCCGGCCCGCCCGGTCGTCCTCTACTGCCGCAGCGGAAACCGCTCGGTGATCGCGGCAGCCCTTTTGGAGGCGCGGGGGTTCGGGGACGTGTGCGATCTGGAGGGCGGCTATGAGGCGATGGCCGGTACCTGAGGCCGGTACTTGAGGCGGGACCTGAAACCGGTACCTGAGGCCGGACCTGAGGTGGGAGGGGCGGGCGTGGGGGCCGCGGGCCCGGTAAGGGTGGGCGCGGAGGCCGCAGCCCGGGAAGGGCGACCATCGTGGGACGTCCTCTCCCCCCGGCCCGTCGACCGGTCAGTGCCGCCGCCCCGGTGGCAGTACGCGGACGAGTACCAGCGCCCCGCCCGCAACGAGGCAGGCCGCGGCCGGGAGCGTCAGGGACGGGCCCGCACCGCCGCCGGCCGTGAGCCCGAGGCCTGCCGTGGCCGTCATCACCGCCTTGGTCACGCCGGACGCCGCACCGGCGCGCTCGCGGCGTACCACCGCCTGGGTGCCGGCGAGGGCCAGCCCACCGGCCACCCCCAGCGCCGCCGCGGCCACCGTGGCGGCAATCGCGGTCGTGGCGGTCGTCGCCGTGACTGTCGTCGCCATGGCGGTCGTCTCCATGGGGACCGTCATCGTGGCGGTCGTCTCCGTGGGGACCGGCATCGTGGCGGTCGTCGTCGTGAGGGCCGCGGCGGCCCTCGCCGCCGAACCGGTCCCCGCCACCATCCCCGCCCCCGCCCACCCGAGTGCGCAGAGCGCCGCCGCTGCGGTGAACAGGCAGAGGGACATCACCCGTACGGCCGCCGCGGGGCGCACCCGTCCTGCCAGCGGCCCACCGGCGGCCAGCGCCGCGGCCGGAGCGAGAAGTGCCGGTTCCGCCCCGGGGGCCGGCCACCCCTGCCCGCGCGACAGCAACAGAGGGAGGACGTACAGCAGCGCCACCGTCGCGGCATTGGCCACCGCCCCGGCCGCGGTCAGCGCCACGTACGGCCGATTGCGGAACAACGAGGGGTCTAGGAGTGGCACGGGTGAGCGGCGCCCATCCCGCTGCTGCTGTGCCGCCCGGCGCTCGGCCCGTACGAACAGTGCGCCGAGCACCGCCGTGGCGGCCCCCCAGAGCCCGTCGGTGGGCTGCTGCAACCAGCGGGCCAGGCAGGCGAGCGCCCCGGTGGCGGTGACCGCACCGATGACGTCGAGAGGGCGCGGGTCGGCGGCGCGCGAGGCGGGCGCACGCAGGGCGCAGAGCGCGGCGATCGCGGTCGGCGGCACGGTGAGCCAGAAGACGGCCCGCCAGGACACCGAAGCGGCCAACACGCCACCCAGGAACGGCCCGCAGACCGTGGCCACCCCCGCCAGGCCCAGCGTCCGGCCGATGGCCCGTTGACCGCCAACTCCCCTTCGCTCGCGGCCCGGTGGGGACACATTCGTCAGCAGCGCCAACCCGGTGGGCATGATCAACGCGCCGCCCGTCCCTTGGAGCACCCGCGCCGCCACCAGGAGCGGCAGCGAGGGCGCGAGCGCACAGAGGGAGGCGGCGGCCGCGAAGAGCACCAGCCCGACGAGCAGCATCCGACGCCGGCCGTAGAGATCCCCGAGCCGACCGGCGACCGGCATCAACGAACCGGCGGCCAGCAGATATCCGCTGACGGCCCATGCGGCGGCGGCCGCGGAGCCGTGCAACTCGGCACGGATGACGGGCAGCGCGGGATTCAACGCGAACGAGTCCAGCTGAACGCAGAACGCGCTGGTCGCCACGGCCGCCAGCGCCCAACGGGCCTGACGACGCGACGACGACCCTTGCCGGTGCAGAGACGGCGCGGAAGCGGGCATGGGCATCGGTGAGGGCATCAGAGCGTGGGCATCGGTGTGGGCATGGGGTGCGGGAAGGGCTGTGGGCTTGGGTTTGGGGGTGGGTGTGGGATCGGACATGGAAAGGGACGGACCACCTCTCACGGGTGCGCTGCCAGGCACAGCCGACGAACGCCAGCCGACGAACGCCAGCCGACGAAGGCCAGCCGACGAACGCCAACCGGCGGACGCCAACCGACGTGGGGCACGGGGCCTACGGCCAGCGCCTGCGGCCAGCGCCGCGCGCCATGCCGTACGCGACATCCGGCCGCGCGCCATGCCGTACGCGACGTGCTTCGTCGCGGCGTGCTTCGTGCGATGGCTCCGTGCGACGGCTGCGGGCGATGGCTCCGTTCGATGTCCGGCAGGCAACGGAAGACGCCCAAACGGAAAACGGAAGCGGAAAGGAGGGATGAAGTGCACCGGGAGGGGCAGGGCTTCAGAGCGCGAGCCAGCTGCCTGGGTGCGAGAAGGGGCGGGCGCGGGGCCCCGTACAGCGGACGTTCAGCGATCGTTGATCGGTGATCTCCATGCTGATCCGCATGTTGCGCCGTGTGATCACCAAGCATGCAGACCCCGCCGGGGAAATACAAGAGCCCGATTCCTCGCGGATCGCCCTCACCTGGAGCGGGGAACCGGGCCGCCTTGAAGAGCTCACCCACGGCATGCTCCTGGACCAGGCCGAACGGGCCGCCGGCGCACTCGCCCGGCTCGGGGTCCGGGCCGGTGACCGGGTCGCGGTGCACCTGCCGCTGGTGCCGGAATCCGTGATCGCCACGCTCGCCTGCGGTCGACTGGAGGCGATCCGGACGACCCTGCCGGTCTCTCTGACGGTGCCCGAACTCGTGGCGCGTACGCGGGAGTCGTCGGCGCGGGTGGTGATCACGGCGGACGCGGCGTTCTGGGACGGGGCGGTACGGCCGGTGAAGCCGCTGCTCGACCACGCACTGGCGCGCGCCGCCGCGTCGGGGCAGACGCCCATAGGGACGGTCCTGGTGGTGAACCGCTGCTCCCGGCCGGTCTCCTGGAAGCCGGGCCGCGACCTGTGGTGGCACGAGGCCCTGGAGGGACGGACAGCCGCCTGCCGGTAGGGACCGGCAGGGAAGGGTCTCGATCTCTCCCGCACACGTCACCCACTGAGGCCACAAAAACGGGCGAACCGCCCAGTACCTTCCTAGCGTGGGCCTCGTGCCCCAGCACCCGGACGCCGCCCCACCCGCCCCTGCCGCCACCCCGGCCGGGCCCGCCGGGCCCGAGGCGGCCAACGCAACCGGTACCCCTGCGGCAACCGGCAGAGCCAAGCCGACCGACGCCACCAAAACGCCCGACAACGACACCACGCCGACCTACGACTCCACGCCGACCTACGGCTCCGGGACGACCTACGGCTCCGGGACGACCAGCGGTATCGAGGCGACCAGCGGTAGCGAGGTTGTCGGCGGTATCGAGGCGGCCAACGGTAGCCAGGTGACAGGCGGTAGTCAGGTCATCGGCGGTAGCCGGGCGACCGGGGACAGCGGGGCGACCGGCGGAGGCGAGGTGACCGGCCGCCCTCAGGCACCTGTGGGCCCGCCGCGGACCAGGTCAACAGCGACCGTCCGCGCCCCACTCACGACCTCCGCCGTCGCGCTGCTCCCCGCCGTCGCCTTGGCCCTCGCCCTCGTCCTGGGCGGCCGACTGCTCCGGGATTCCGAGTCGACGCTGCTCCTCGCCGTCGCGCTGCTCCTCACCTTTGCCCTGGCCCTCGCGCGCGCCCTCGCCCTCGTCCTGGGCAGCCGCATGCTCCGGGATTCCGAGTCGACGCTGCTCCTCGCCGTCGCGCTGCTCCTCACCTTTGCCCTGGCCCTCGTTCGCGCCATCGCCCTCATCCTGGGCAGCCGCCTGCTCCGGGGCTCCGAGTCGACGCTGCTCCTGTACGCCGTGGCCACCGTCTTCTGCGCTATCCGCGTCGCCTACCGCCACACCGTCCGGGTCAGCGAACCCCTCGCCCGCCGCCTGCTCCGACAGGTCCGGCACACCTGCTTCTCTCGCGGGAATTTCCGTAAAGCGCCCACCGTCCTGCCCCAACTGGCGACCCCCTGCCCGGGCTTACTGCAATGCCTCGGCGCCCGTTCCACCACCCGCTGGGCCGCCCACCAACTCGGCTTCCGGGGCTGCCTGCTCGCCGCCTTCCGGGGCTGCCTGCTCGCCGCGCTGATGACCTTCCCCCTCACCTGTTGGGACTGGGTCACCGTCACCGCATCGACCGGTGCCGACCCCTGCCCGGGCTACGCAATGCGCCTCTGGGGCCCGAAAACCCCCGGTTTCCCTCCCTCCGACGCCGTCGGCCGGGCCGTGTTCCACGGCCTCCACTTCGCCGTCGGCCTCGTGATCGCGGGCGCCGGCCATTTCCTGTGGCGCCGTCTACGCGACCGAACAGCCAACACCAGCCAGCGATTTGCCTACGACGTCGTCCCGCTGTTGCCCTCTGCTCGCGGCAGCGCCGACCTCTCACGGGTCAACGGGGGTTCAAGTGACGTACCTGTTTCAGGTCCATCTGAAAGGTGACCGACCCATGTCCTCCCCTCACTCCTCATCCGCACCCGCTCGCCACTCCCTCCCCGGCAGCACCGACCGGACTCGTCCCCACAAGCGCAGCCACGCCTCCCAGAGCCCGCCGACCCGGCCCAACGGCGGCCAGCGCCCGCGTCCCATACCCACCCACGACAAGGGCCACTAGACATCGGCGCCGCCCGCCGGGAGGCGCGGGCAAGCGGGGGTGCGTGTACGTGTACGTGCCGGAGGCATCCCTGGGGCCGTTTTGGCGCGGAATCGGGCTGTGAGGAGCAGCTCCGGCGACGGGACGGGGCCGGCGAGCCCGGCAATCGATGCCCAGGGGCACGCTCGCGGGAGGGTGGGTGAATGACTGAGGGGAGGGGCCGGAGGCTGGTGTGGCGGCGTGCCGCGGAAGGAGTGCCGAGGGGCATTGCCGCTCGGTGGCTTCGTTGGGCTCGCCCGTACGAGCTCGCCCGTACTCTGGAGAGGTGAGTACCACCCCTGATTTCGAGCGGGATGCTGAGCCCCAGGCCGGTCCTGCTGCCCCGGACTCCGCCGTCGAGGGAGACGGTGACCGTGGGCAGGCGGCTGCCTCCGAGGCCGCGCCTGAGCCCGCGACCGTGGCCCCTCGGCGGGCGACCCCCAAGTCCGCCGCGGCGCTGATCTTCGACGACCCGCTGAACCAGCAGTCCTCGGACGACACCGACAGGGGCTGGGGCGAACGGCCGGCCGGTGGAGACAGCGCCTCCGACCTCGCCCGTTTCCTCGCCGAGAAGCCGCCCCATCACCTCTGAGATCCCTGAGATCTTGGAGATCACGGATATTCCGGAGACCTGGAAGACCTCGAAGGTCTCGAAGACCTCTGGGGCGGCCGCCGGGCGTGGCCGCTTCTGACCTGCTAGCTCTGCGTCTTCTGGGTGCCGATCGTGCCCGAGGTGGAGGAGGGCACGGGAGCAGAGGTGGTGCGCTGGGCGATGAGGGCGTCGCGGATCTCGGTGAGCAGCTCGACCTCGGTCGGGGCCAGCGGGGCGTTGTCGACCGGCTTCCTGGCCGCCTGGCGCTCCTTCCACTTGTTCATCGGAAGGATCATGAGGAAGTAGACGACCCCGGCGGTGATCAGGAAGGTCAGTGCGGAACTGAGCACCGAACCCCAGAGGACGTAGATCCCGTCGGTGAACGCGCCCGTCTTCTTGTCCGTGTGGCAGGTGGTGAGGCAGGCCTTGTAGTTGTCGAGGTTCTGCGAACCCAGAGCGCCGACGATCGGGTTGATCACGCCCTTGACCACGGCGTTGACGATGTTGGTGAACGCCGCACCGACAACGACCGCGACCGCGAGTTCGATGACGTTGCCCCGCATCAGGAATTCCTTGAACCCCTGCAGGACGCCCTTGCTCTCGCTCACCTGACAGCCTCTTTCCACGCTCACGACGCTCACCACGGACGGTGCACGAACAATCAGCACCGCAACTTACGGCAGGGCACGGCAGAGCTGTCCAGTCGGGCAACACGAAGATTGGTTTCTTGCGGTGGACCGGTCCGGCGGTTCCGGTGCGGGCGGTGCGCCGCCGTTGGCGCGACCGGCCCCGGTCCTCCGCGGCAGGTGCCCCGCCACTCGCAGCAGTCTCGCGGGCGGTGTGCGGGGAAGCCACTCGATCTTGCGGCATGGCTACCGCCCTCCCAGAACCGCCGTCGACGGGCAGCCCGTCGCGGGTAAGGCTCGTACGGCCCCGTACGAGGCCGCGCCGGCCAGTGCTGCGGCGGTCATCGCGAGCCCGGCGATCAGCATCCGGCGTGGCCCGGTCCCGCCCCATCGGCCCCTGCCGCCACCGGCTCGTACCGGTGGAAAGTGGGGCACTTCACACCGTGGGGGAGTGGGGAGGGGTGGCGACGCGAGGTCGGGCGGAAGGTCGGCTGAGAGATCGGGTGGGAGATCAGCAGAGGGAACGGGAGAGCGCGAGGCGAGTGGGGTGTACGGCGTGGTGGGCATGGTGGTCCGCCTTGGCTGGTGAGGGGCTCGTCGGCGACTCAGAGGTCGGGAGTCGCAGATCGCAGATCGGTAATCGGAGATCGGACGAGCCTTGGTGGAATCGGCGAGCACCACCGTGCCGTATCGCGCCCGTGCCCGCTGTGGCCTGTGGAGAAGCTTCGGGATGTGGATAACTTCGCCACCCAGGCGGGGGACGAGCGGGGCGAGGAGAGGCGGCGGGCCCGGACCCGGGCCTGGCCCCAGCCCGTGCCTGCTCCCCGCCCGTGCCTGGTCCTCGTTCGTGCCTGCTTCCCGCCCGTGCCTGGTCCCAGCCCGTGCCTGACCGCAGACCCGGCCCTGGCCCCAGGCCCGGCCCTGGCCCCAGGCCCGGCCCTGGCCCCAGGCCCGGCCTTGGTCCCCGGCCCGCCAGGCGTCTTACGGCAGTTCGATGCCCAGGTCCCAGCCCGCGTGGGCGTCGGCGCAGGGGCAGGTGCGGTCGGTGGACCGGGGCAGGGCGGCGACCGCGTCGAAGAGGACCTCGCGGAGCCGGCCGACATTCTGGGCGAAGACCTGGAGGACTTCCTCGTGGGAGACGCCGTCGCCGGTCTCGGTGCCCGCGTCCAGGTCGGTGACCAGGGTCAACGAGGTGTAGCAGAGGCTCAGTTCGCGGGCCAGGACCGCCTCGGGGTGCCCGGTCATGCCGACCACGGACCAGCCCTGGGCGGCGTGCCAGCGGGATTCGGCGCGGGTCGAGAAGCGCGGGCCCTCGATGACGACGAGCGTGCCGCCGTCGACCGGCTCCCACTCGCGGCCGCGGGCGGCAGCGAGGGCGGCCTGGCGGCCGGCCGGGCAGTAGGGGTCGGCGAACGTCAGGTGGACGACGTTGGGGACGCTCCCGTCAGGCAGCGGCTCGCCGTCGAAGTAGGTCTGGACGCGGGCCTTGGTGCGGTCCACGAGTTGGTCGGGGACCAGCAGCGTGCCGGGGCCGTATTCGGGGCGCAGCCCGCCGACCGCGCACGGGCCGAGGACCTGGCGTACGCCGAGCGAGCGCAGCGCCCACAGGTTGGCGCGGTAGTTGATGCGGTGCGGCGGGAGGCGGTGGTCGCGGCCGTGCCGGGGGAGGAACGCGACCTGGCGGCCGGCGATCTCGCCGAGGAACACCGAGTCGCTGGGGCGACCGTAGGGGGTGTCGACCGTGATCTCGGTCACGTCGTCGAGGAAGGAGTAGAAGCCCGACCCGCCTATTACGCCTATTTCCGCGTCAGCCATGGCGGTCACCTTAGCGGGGGCGGCCACCGCGAGATCCGCCACCCCGGGGGCATGCATGCAGCGGACCGAGGCGGTAGCGGGACCGAGGTGGCAGCGGACCGAGGTGGCAGGGGACCGTGCGGCAGCGGATCGGGCGGCGGCGGGCCGGGACGCAGTGGGCCGGGATGCAGCGAGCCGGCACGCAGCGAACCGGCACGCAGTGGACCGAAATCGAGCGGACCAGGATGCGGTGGCCCCGCATGCAGCAGGCCCCGCCGTCCGACGACGGCGGGGCCCGAAGATGTCTGTGCTGTCTGTGCTCTCTGCGTTGCCGGCGTTGCGGACGTTGCCGGTCAGGCTCAGGCCGCGGAGCTGGTGCTCGACGCGTTGCCGGAGGATGACGTGGCGGGCGCGGACGGCTTGCTGTCGGAGCTGGAGCTGCTCGACGAGGAGCCGGCGGAGTCCGAGGACGACGTCGTGCTCGACGAGGAGGGGCTCTTCGCGGGGCTGCTGCTGGACGACGAGCCGCGGCTGTCGTTGCGGTAGAAGCCGGAACCCTTGAAGACGATGCCGACCGCGGAGAACACCTTCTTGAGGCGTCCGTTGCAGCTGGGGCACTCCGTCAGCGCGTCGTCGGTGAACTTCTGCACCGCCTCAAGGCCCTCGCCGCACGCGGTGCACTGGTACTGGTAGGTCGGCACTTGACTTCCTCCTGGCACTCTCACTCGATGAGTGCTAACGACGCTCCATATTGCAGTATTCCGGCGCGTCAGTCCACTGCGACCGGGCAGACGGTGACCGACCCCACGTCCGACCCCCCGTCCGGGACCGGTTCGCGACGGACGGCGACAGGCGTTCCCCGCACCCCGCCGGCACCGCTCGACGGCCCCCCGTCACCCGTCCGCGCCCGTCGTCGGCACCCCGCGACGGCCCCCGTCCCCCGTCCGCGCCCGGCGCCGACACCCGTCCGCGTCCGTCCGCACCCGTCCGCGTCCGCGCCGTCAGGCGTTCGCCAGCTCCCGCCCACGATCCTCGGCCGCCGTGCCGGTCCCGGTGCCGGAGTCGCTGCCGCAGTCGGCCCCGGACGCCGCGACCGGCTCCGTCGCCTGCTCCGTCGTCGGGTCCGTTTCGGCCGCCGTGTCCGGCCGGTCCGAGTCGGCCGCGGCGGAGGAGGTGCGCGGCAGCAGGTGGGCGCGCAGGGCCAGCAGCACCACCAGGGCCAGGGCCGTGCCGGCCAGGGGGACCAGAAAGCCGGTGCTGGGGCTGAAGCGGTCGGTGAGCTGGCCGGCGGAGGTGGCAGCGGCGGCCTGACCCAGGGCGACCGCGGCGGTCAGCCAGGTGAACGCCTCCGTGCGGGCGGCGGCCGGGACCAGGGACTCGACCAGGGTGTAGCCGGTGATCAGGGCGGGGGCGATGCAGAGGCCGACGACCAGGCCGACGGCGCCCAGCAGCGGTACCGCGGTCACCGCCCACAGCGGGGTGGTGGCCAGCGCCAGCAGCCCGTAGGCGACCAGCAGCCGGCGGCGCGGGCCGACCTTCCAGGCGATGGCGCCGCAGGCGATCCCGGCGAGCATGTTGCCGCCGGCGAAGATCCCGTAGAGCAGGCCGTTGATGCCGGGCTGGCCGATGGCCTGGGTGAACGCGGTCAGCGAGACCTGCATGCCGCCGAAGACGGCGCCGATGCCGAGGAACGCCACGATCAGCACGCGGACGCCGGGGACCGACAGGGCCGAGACGCGCGGCCGGTCGTCGGCCTGGGCCCGGTGGACGGGCGGCTGGGTGCGGCGCTGGGAAGCGAAGAGCAGACCGCCGGCCAGGGTCAGCACGGCCTCGGCGATCAGGCCGGCGGCCGGGTGGATTCCGGTGCACAGCGCGGTCGCCAGGACCGGGCCGACCACGAAGGTGAACTCGTCGGTCACCGACTCGAAGGCGGCCGCCGTCGGCATCAGCGGGCTGCCGCCGAGGCGGGACGCCCAGCGGGCCCGCACCATCGGGCCGACCTGCGGAGTCGAGGCGCCCGTGGGGACGGCCACGGCGAGCAGCGCCCACAGGGGGGCGTGCGCCAGGGCCAGGACGATCAGCGCCGCGACACCGGCGGTGTGCACGAGGGTGCCGGGAATCAGCACCGCGCGCTGGCCGAAACGGTCGGCGAGCTTGCCGCTCTGCGGCGCGAACAGTGCCATCGAGACACCGGTGGCGGCCGAGACCGCGCCGGCGGTGCCGTAGGAGCCGGTGGTGGACTGGACGAGCAGCACGATGCCGATGGTCAGCATCGCGAACGGCTGCCGGGCCAGAAAGCCGGGCAGGAGGAAGGTCCACGCACCAGGGGTGCGGAGCAGTTGTCCGTAACCGGGACGGGATTGCTTGACCGCGGATGCCACGGCCGGGCCTTTCTGCCGCCTGGTAGCGCGTCGCCGAGAGGTCGTCACGGGTACGCGCCGAGAGCTGTCCTCTCGCGCTGGACCGAGTGATACCGCGTGGTCCGCACCCCGAGAGGTGGCTGCAGGTGGCAGGGGACCGCGGCCGCCGAGCGGTCGCGCCAGCTCTGCATCAGGCAGAGGTGGTTCGTCGTTGTTCCTTCTTGATTGTACAGGCCCGAGCGGGTGAAGCCTTGGGATTAGCCAGCGCTTCACCCGCTTTTCCTTGGGTTTCTTGGAGATGTCCGCCACATTGCGGGGCGGCCCGCCACCGGCCCTACGGATGTCAGTGGTGGCCGTGGCCGCGCCGTCGCGGGGCGCCGCCGGTGCCCAGCCAGCCGGCCAGCTTGCCGCCCCGGGAGACCGCCTGCAGCCGCCGCTCGGCCGCGTCGCGCACCGGGTCCGTGGCGACGACCAGCAGCTCGTCGCCGCGCCGCAGCACGGTCGACGGCGACGGCACGAAACTGGAGCCGTCCCGGACGACGAGGGTGACCGCGGCGCCCGCCGGCATCCGCAGCTCGCCGACCTCGACGCCGTGCATCCGGGAGGCCGGCCCGATGGACGTCGACAGCAGATGGCCGCGCAGCCGCTCCAGCGGGGCGGACTCGATGCCCAGGTCGGCGGGTTCCTCGCCGTCGCCCAGCCGGAGGTGCCGGGCGAGCCAGGGCAGGGTCGGCCCCTGGATCAGGGTGTAGACCACGACCAGGACGAAGACGATGTTGAAGACGCCCTCGCTGCCGGGGACGGCGCCCACCATCGGGATGGTGGCCAGCACGATGGGGACCGCGCCGCGCAGCCCGGCCCACGACAGCAGGGTCTTCTCCTGCCAGGGCACGTGGAACGGCAGCAGCGAGACGAACACCGACGTCGGGCGGGCGACGAGGGTCAGGATCATGCCGATGACCAGGGCCGGCACCACGTCGTCGAGGAGGTTGTGCGGGGTGACCAGCAGGCCCAGCAGGACGAACATGCCGATCTGGCCGATCCAGCCGAGCCCCTCGGCGAAGCCGCGGGTGGCCGGGGCGTGCGGCAGTTTGGCGTTGCCGAGGATCATCGCGGCCAGATAGACAGCGAGGAAGCCCGAGCCGTGCGCCAGTGCGCCGGCGGCGTAGGCGGAGACCGCGATGGCCATGACGGCGATGGGGTAGAGGCCGGAGGCCGGCAGGGCCACGTGCCGCATGCAGTAGGCGCCGAGCCAGCCGATCGCGAGACCGAGGGCGGCGCCGATCGCCAGCTCCAGGGCGATCTCACCGAGGAGGACGTACCAGTGGTCGACCTCTCGCGCGGTGGAGAAGGCGACGACCAGGATGACCACCGGGGCGTCGTTGAAGCCGGATTCCGCTTCGAGGACACCCGAGAGCCGGGCCGGCAGCGGCACGCTGCGCAGCACGGAGAAGACCGCCGCGGCGTCCGTGGACGAGACCACGGCGCCGATCAGCAGCGCCTGCCGCCAGCCGAGACCGGCCAGATAGTGCGCTCCGGCCGCGGTGACCCCCACGCTCACCGCGACGCCGACCGTCGACAGCACCGCCGCCTGGGGCAGTGCCGGCTTGATCTCTTTCCACTTGGTGCCCAGACCGCCCTCGGCGAGGATCACGACCAGCGCGGCATAGCCCAGGAGTTGGGTCAGCTCGGCGTCGTCGAAGACGACCCCGCCGAGACCGTCCTGGCCCATGGCGATGCCTATCCCCAGGTAGATGAGCAGGCTGGGGAGCCCGCTGCGCGAGGATAGCCGTACCGCGGCGACCGCGATGAGCAGTACGAGCGAGCAGAGCAGCAGGAGTTCGTTGAGGTGGTCGACAGTCAGGAGCTGGTCCTTCCTCGCACGGGTTCCGAAAAACGACGGTCCGGGGGTGGTCTTCGGGGGCTCTTTCCTTACCGTATCTAGTTACTGAGGCTAACAATTTACCATTGCTTGAAGGTTGGGGGTGCTGGTGGTGACTCCGCGTAGGGGTCGCCGAACCCGTGCGCCTATGGTTGCTCCAGCACTCCCACCCTGCCCCTCGAAGGACAGAGATGCCCGCCAACAAGTCCGGCCCAGTCCCCAGGAAGAAGAAGGGGCGGCGCGGCCGCCTCGTCGCCATCACGGTCGTGCTGCTGCTCGTGGCGGGGATCGGCTTCGGCGCGTTCTGGGGAGTCAGCACCGTACGGGCCTCGTTCCCGCAGACCACCGGCTCGCTCAAACTCCCGGGCCTGGCCGACCCGGTGGACGTCGTCCGTGACGCCAACGGCATTCCGCAGATCTATGCCGACACCGACGAGGACCTCTTCCGCGCCCAGGGCTACGTCCAGGCCCAGGACCGCTTCTGGGAGATGGACGTCCGGCGCCACATGACCGCCGGCCGGCTGTCCGAGATGTTCGGCAAGAGCCAGGTCAAGACCGATGAGTTCCTGCGCACGCTGGGCTGGCACCGGGTCGCGCAGCAGGAGTACGACACCAAGCTCTCGCCCAGCACCAAGAAGTACCTGCAGGCGTACTCCGCCGGCGTCAACGCCTACCTCAAGGACCACGAGGGCTCGGCGCTCTCCCTGGAGTACGCGGCGCTGGACCTCGAGAACGACTACAAGCCCGAGAAGTGGACGCCGGCCGACTCGGTGGCCTGGCTCAAGGCGATGGCCTGGGACCTGCGCGGCAACATGCAGGAAGAGATCGACCGGTCCCTGATGACCAGCCGCTTCAGCCAGCAGCAGATCAACGAGCTCTACCCGGCATACCCGTACAAGCGGAACAAGCCGATCGTGGACGGCGGTGCGGTCGACCCGGCCACCAAGAAGTTCACGCCCAAGGGCTCGGCCAACGCCACCCCGGCCGGCGGCGCCGTCACCGGACTCCGGTCCCAGCTGTCCTCGCTGTCCAAGACGGTGAACGAGGTCCCGGCGCTGCTCGGCCCCAACGGCAACGGCATCGGCTCCAACTCCTGGGTCGTCTCCGGCGCGCACACCACCACCGGCAAGCCGCTGCTCGCCAACGACCCGCACCTGGCACCGCAGATGCCCTCGCTCTGGTACCAGATGGGCCTGCACTGCCGTAACACCGGCCCCAAGTGCGGCTACGACGTCTCCGGCTTCACCTTCTCCGGGATGCCCGGCGTCGTCATCGGCCACAACCAGGACATCTCCTGGGGCATGACCAACCTCGGCGCCGACGTCACCGACCTGTACCTGGAGAAGGTCAACGCCGACGGCTACCTCTACGACAACAGGCAGCGGCCGTTCCTCACGCGCAAGGAGACCATCAAGGTCGCCGGCGGCGAGAGCCACCAGATCACCGTCCGCGCCACCAACAACGGCCCGATCGTCTCCGACCGCGACGACGAACTCGGCAACGTCGGCAAGGACGCCCCGGTGGGCAACGCCGCCCCGGACCGCGGCGACGGCTACGCCGTCTCGCTCCGCTGGACCGCGCTCGACCCCGGCCGCTCCATGGACGCCGTCTTCGAGCTCAACCGCGCCCACGACTGGACCGGCTTCCGCAAGGCCGCCGCGCACTTCGAGGTGCCCTCGCAGAACCTGGTCTACGCCGACACCAAGGGCAACATCGGTTACCAGGCACCCGGCCGGATCCCGGTCCGCGGCAAGGGCGACGGCCACTTCGACGGCACCTACCCGGCGCCCGGCTGGGACCCCCGCTACCAGTGGAAGAGCTACATCCCGCAGGCCGCCCTGCCGTACGAGTACAACCCCGAGCGCGGCTACATCGTCACCGCCAACCAGGCCGTCACCGACGAGAAGTACCCGTACCTGATCACCAAGGACTGGGGCTACGGCTCCCGCAGCCAGCGGATCAACGACCTGATCGAGTCGAAGATCAAGGACGGCGGCAAGGTCTCCACCGACGACATGCAGGCCTTCCAGAAGGACAACAGCAGTGAGATCGCCCGGCTGCTGACGCCCTACCTGACGAAGATCGACATCAAGGACAAGTACGTCCGCGACGCCCAGCAGCTGCTGGAGGGCTGGGACTTCACCCAGGAGCCCGACTCCGCCGCGGCCGCCTACTTCAACGCCGTCTGGCGCAACACCCTCAAGCTCGCCTTCGGCAACAAGATGCCCAAGGAGCTGCGTCCCGAGGGCCAGTGCCTGACCGTCCGCCCGGCCGACGAGACCGGCCCCGCCGACGAGAACGACACCTACGTCCGCGAATGCGGCGAGCGGGCCGGCGACACCGCCCAGCCCGACGGCGGCGACCGCTGGTACGAGGTCGTCCGCAACATCCTCGACGACCCCGGCAACGCCTGGTGGAAGACCGAGGACCGGCCCGGCCGCCCCGGCGACAAGAACCGCGACCAGCTCCTCGCGCACGCCATGAAGGACGCCCGCTACGAGCTGACCTCCAAACTGGGCAAGAACATCGACAACTGGACCTGGGGCCGGCTGCACCAGATGTTCCTGAAGAACCAGACCCTGGGCACCGACGGTCCCGGGGTGCTGCAGGGCCTGTTCAACCGCGGCCCGTGGAACCTCGGCGGCGGTGAGGCCGCGGTCGACGCCACCGGCTGGAACGCGGCCGGCGGCTACAAGGTCACCTGGGTGCCGTCGATGCGGATGGTCGTCAACCTCGCCGACCTCGACAAGTCCCGCTGGATCAACCTCACCGGCGCCTCCGGCCACGCCTACGAGTCCCACTACTACGACCAGACCGACAAGTGGGCCAAGGGCGAGCTGCTGCCCTGGGCGTACAGCGAGGACGCCGTCAAGAAGTCCGGCAAGGACACCCTGACGCTGTCGCCGTAAGGCCGAAGCCCTCACGAGCCACCGGGCGGGCCGGAGATCTCCCACGGGACGATCTCCGGCCCGCCCGGCGGCGTTCCGGCCCGGTCCGGTGGTCCGCCCGCGGGTCCGGCCGAGCCCGGTGGCTCCGGCGTACGCGGCGGGGCCGGCGGGCTCAGTGCGGGCTCAGTGCCGGAACCGGTGCACCCCCGACGGGGTCACCGCGGCGTGCACCCGCCGGTCGTGCGGCTCGGCCGGCACCTCGTCCCGCACCTCCGCGTCGAACAGCAGCACCACCAGGTGCGCCGGGGCCCCGGCCCGGTCCAGTCGCTCCAGCACCCGGTCGTACGAGCCGCCGCCGCGGCCCAGCCGCACCCCGTCGCGGTCCACCGCCAGGCCCGGCAGCAGCACCACGTCCGCCTGCGTGACCGCCTGCGGGCCCAGCCGCTCACCGGCCGGCTCGTGCAGCCCCCAGCCCGCCGGCACCAGGCGGTCGGCGCCCTCGTACGGTGCCCAGTCGAGATCGTTGTCCGGCATCAGCACCGGCAGCAGCACCCGCACCCCCGCCTCCCGCAGCCGGTCCAGCAGGGCCCCGGTGGGCGGCTCCGAGCCCATCGACACGTACGCCGCCACCGTCGGCCGGCGGGCGCCCTCGTCCGCCGTCGACGGGGCGAGGAACGGCGCCAACTCCTCCAGTTCCAGGGTCCGTCGGGCCAGCGCCTCGCCCGCCGCCGCGAGGACATCCGGCGGCAATGATCTCCTTACCTCCTGGAGATCCCGCCGCAACCTTCGTTTCCTATCGTGCTGCTTGCTCACTGTGTGCCCTTGCTCCCGCTCTCATGCTCTATTCACCGGACCCTCATCATCGTTCCGAAAGGGCCGGTTATGGTGTCGCGCATGACTCCATCGCACACACGGATCAGCAAGGCTGTCATTCCGGCAGCCGGCCTCGGCACCAGGTTTCTCCCCGCCACGAAGGCCACACCCAAGGAGATGCTCCCGGTCGTCGACAAGCCCGCCATCCAGTACGTGGTGGAGGAGGCGGCCGCCGCCGGGCTCTCCGACGTCCTGATGGTCACCGGCCGCAACAAGCGCCCCCTCGAGGACCACTTCGACCGCAACTACGAACTCGAAGAGGCCCTGCACCGCAAGGGCGACGAGTCCCGGCTCGCCAAGGTCCAGGAATCCAGCGACCTCGCCACCATGCACTACGTCCGCCAGGGCGACCCCAAGGGCCTCGGCCACGCCGTGCTGTGCGCCGCGCCCCACGTGGGCGACCAGCCCTTCGCCGTGCTCCTCGGTGACGACCTCATCGACCCCCGCGACCCCCTGCTGGCCCGCATGGTCGAGGTGCAGGAACAGCACGGCGGCTCGGTCATCGCCCTCATGGAGGTCGACCCGGCCCAGATCCACCTCTACGGCTGCGCGGCCGCCGCCCCCACCGGCGACGACGACGTGGTCACCGTCTCCGACCTGGTCGAGAAGCCCGACCCGGCCGAGGCCCCCAGCAACCTCGCGATCATCGGCCGCTACGTGCTCGACCCGGCCGTCTTCGAGGTGCTGCGCAAGACCGACCCCGGCCGCGGCGGCGAGATCCAGCTCACCGACGCCCTCCAGGCGCTCGCCGCCGACCCGTCGCTCGGCGGACCGGTGCACGGCGTCGTCTTCAAGGGCCGCCGCTATGACACCGGTGACCGTGGCGAC
This sequence comes from Streptomyces sp. NPDC048196, assembly GCF_040652715.1. NCBI lineage: Bacteria > Bacillati > Actinomycetota > Actinomycetes > Kitasatosporales > Streptomycetaceae > Streptomyces > Streptomyces sp. NPDC048196. The sequence goes on from NZ_JBEZMM010000014.1 coordinate 91,987, forward strand.
TATCTGCGTGCCATTGTCAGACTGGCATGCGAACGTGAAGACCTGGGCCCCGACTTCCGGACCTGGCTTCGCAGTTACGTCACCGAGGAGATGTAGGACGTTGAACCACGCCACCGGCCAGACCAGCCACCCGGACCGCGTCTGGTCGGTGGCCGAGCACCTCGACGACGTCCTGTCGAAGATCGCCCCGCTGGACCCGATCGAGCTGCAGCTCCTCGACGCCCAGGGCTGCGTCCTGGTCGAGGACGTCACCGTCACCGTCCCCCTGCCGCCCTTCGACAACAGCTCCATGGACGGCTACGCGGTCCGCGCCGCCGACGTCGCGCAGGCCGGCGAGGCCGCCCCGGTCACCCTGACCGTCATCGGTGACGTCGCGGCCGGCAGCGGCGAGCTCCCCGAGGTCGGCCCCGGCCAGGCCGCCCGCATCATGACCGGCGCCCCCCTCCCGCCCGGCGCCGAGGCCGTCGTCCCGGTCGAATGGACCGACGGCGGCGCCGGAGAAGGCCCGGCCGCCACGATGGAGGCCCACAGCGCCGCCCCCGAGGGCGCCGGCGGCGAGGTCCGCATCCACCGCCCGGCCCCGGCCGGCGCCCACATCCGCGCCCGCGGCAGCGACGTCACCCAAGGCGAGCTCGCGCTGCGCGCCGGCACCCTCCTCGGCCCCTCCCAGATCGGCCTGCTCGCCGCCCTCGGCCGCGGCACCGTCCGGGTCCGCCCGCGCCCCCGCGTCGTGGTGGTGTCCACCGGCAGCGAACTCGTCCAGCCCGGCGAGGCGTTGGGCCCCGGCCAGATCCACGACTCCAACAGCTTCCAGCTCACCGCCGCGGCCCGCGCCGCCGGCGCCCTCGCCTACCGCGTCGGCGCGGTCGCCGACGACGCCGAGACCCTGCGCGCCACCCTGGAGGACCAGCTCATCCGGGCCGACGTCCTGGTCACCAGCGGCGGCGTCAGCGTCGGCGCGTACGACGTGGTCAAGGAGACCCTGGCCGGCCTGTCCGCGGACGAGGGGAAGGTCGAGTTCCGCAAGCTCGCCATGCAGCCCGGCAAGCCCCAGGGCTTCGGCCTGATCGGCCCCGACGACATCCCGCTGCTGGCCCTCCCCGGCAACCCCGTCAGCAGTTACGTCTCCTTCGAGCTGTTCGTCCGCCCGGTCATCCGCGCCCTGATGGGCCTGCCGGACGTCCACCGCCCGACCACCAGGGCCCGCTGCACCGCCGCCCTCGCCTCCTCGCCCAAGGGCAAGCGGCAGTTCCTGCGCGGCTCCTACGACGCCGACGCCGGCACCGTCACCCCGGTCGGCGGCGCCGGCTCCCACCTGATCAAGGCCATGGCGCACGCCAACGCGCTGATCGTCGTCCCCGAGGACACCACCGAGGTCCCCGAGGGCGCGGACGTGGACGTCCTCCCGCTCGGATAACCGGCCCCCGAAAACCCGTACCGGGTGCTCCGCGGCCACCGGAGGTACGGTGTCGTCCCACAGGCGGCAGTTTGGACCGGGAGAACGATGAGCAGCGGCCAGCAACACCTCACCCACCTCGACGCGGCGGGCGCGGCCCGGATGGTCGACGTCTCGGCCAAGGACGTCACCGCCCGCACCGCCCGCGCCCGCGGCCGGGTGCTGGTGTCGCCGCAGGTCATCGAGTTGCTGCGGGGCGAGGGCATGCCCAAGGGCGACGCCCTGGCCACCGCCCGGATCGCCGGGATCATGGGCGCCAAGCGCACCCCCGAGCTGATCCCGCTCTGCCACCCGCTGGCCGTCTCCGGGGTGAAGGTGGACCTCTCGGTCACCGACGAGGCCGTGGAGATCACCGCCACCGTCAAGACCACCGACCGCACCGGCGTGGAGATGGAGGCGCTCACCGCCGTCTCCGTGGCCGCCCTCACCGTCGTGGACATGATCAAGGCGGTCGACAAGGCCGCGGTGATCTCCGACATCCGCGTCGAGGAGAAGACCGGCGGCAAGTCCGGCGACTGGAGCCGGTCGTGACCCCCGCCCGCGCCCTGGTCGTCACCGCCTCCAACCGCGCCGCGGCCGGCGTCTACGAGGACAAGGGCGGCCCGCTGCTCGCCGAGGGCCTGGCCGCCATGGGCTTCGAGGTCGACGGGCCCGAGGTCGTCCCGGACGGCGACCCGGTCGAGGCCGCCCTGCGCCGGGCCGTCGACTCGTCGCGGTACGCCGTCGTCCTCACCACCGGCGGCACCGGCATCTCGCCCACCGACCGCACCCCCGAGGCCACCGCCCGGGTACTGGACTACGAGGTCCCCGGCATCCCCGAGGCGATCCGCGCCGCCGGCCGCGACAAGGTCCCCACCGCGGCGCTCTCCCGCGGTCGCGCCGGCGTCGCCGGCACGACCCTGATCGTCAACCTCCCCGGCTCCTCCGGCGGGGTTCGCGACGGCCTCGCCGTCCTGGCGGACCTGCTGCCGCACGCCGTCGACCAGATCCACGGCGGCGACCACCCCAGACCCTCCGGGAGCCCGAGCTGAACGCGCCCTGGCCCGTGGTCCTGACGGACGGTGAGATCACCCTCCGCCCCATAAAGCTGCGCGACCAGCGGGCCTGGCGCGAGGTCAACCGCCGTAACCGCGACTGGCTGCGGCCCTGGGAAGCCACCATTCCGCCGCCCCCGCCCGGTCTCGTCCCGCCGCACCGGCCCACCTACCGCCAGATGGTCCGCCATCTGCGCGCGGAGGCGCACGCCGGCCGGATGCTCCCGTTCGTCGTGGAATACCAGGGCCGCCTCGTCGGACAACTCACCGTCGCCGGCATCACCTGGGGCTCGATGTGCTCCGGCCATATCGGCTACTGGGTCGACCAGGAAGTCGCCGGCCGCGGTGTCATCCCGACCGCCGTCGCCCTCGCCGTCGACCACTGCTTCCGCAGCGTCGGACTGCACCGCATCGAGGTCTGCATTCGCCCGGAGAACTCTCCGAGCCGGCGGGTGGTGGAAAAGCTCGGTTTTCGCGAGGAAGGCATCCGCCCGCGCTACCTCCACATCGACGGTGCCTGGCGCGACCACGCGGTTTACGCGCTCACCGCGGAAGAAGTGCCCGAGGGCCTGCTCAGCCGCTGGCGCCGGGAGAAACCCAGCAGGCCCGGCACCGCTCCCGGTACGCCTCGCAAATAAAATAAACGTTCGAATGCAATCCCCAATTGGCCGGATTGGGGTGGGTGCGGATCTCTACCATCACAAAAAAGTTCGAGATATCAGCCAGATCGTGCGACACACCGGCCCAATTGGCGGATGGCCCCCTGCAAACCCCTCTACCGTGTGAGTTGTGAGAAGCAGCGGCCTCATCTACGCAGTCATCGTCGGGGCCTGGGCCGCCTACTTGGTGCCGATGTGGCTCCGTAGACAGGATGAGCTCAACGAGGCCCGGCCGACCGAGCGCTTCAGCACCGCCATCCGGCTGCTGTCCGGACGTGCGGCCATGCAGCGCCGCTACGACAAGGCGCACGGGGAGTACCCCGCCGACGAGGCGGGCGACGACGTGGACCCGGACGACCCGGCCGACGAGGCCGCCGCCGGGCCCTTCACCGACCCCGTTCCCGCCGAGGAGGCCGAGGCGCCGCCCACCCGCGTGCAGCCCGCCCCGCCGCGGCCCTCGCTCGCCGAGCGGACCAAGCGCGCCAAGGTCCTCGCCCGCCGCCGGCGCACCATCACCATCCTGTTCCTCACCTTCACCACCGGCGCCATCGTCGCGGCCGTCGGCGGCACCCCCTTCCTCTGGGCGCCCGCCATCCCCGCCCTCCTCCTGACCGCGTACATCATTTACCTGCGCGCCCAGGAGCGCCGCCGCTTCACCTTCACCATGGACCAGCGCCGCGCGGAGGCCGCGGCCCAGCGCCTGCGCGAGGGCCGCCGCCCCCGCCAGGCCGCCGACCAGCCGCCCCCCGAGGACCACCCGGCCGACGCCCGCGCCGACCACCACCCGGCCGACGCCGCGGTGGAACCGCCCCGGCCGGCACCGCCCTCCCGTCCTTCCCCCACCGCCGGCCGGCGCGCCGTCGTCGAGGAGACCGACCACGCCGAGTGGGTCGACCAGCAGCGCGAACGCGAGCGCCCGCGCCCCGCCGCCGGCAGCTGGGACCCCGTCCCGGTCCCGCTCCCCACCTACGTCACGGCCCCGGTCGCCCCGCGCGCCACCAGCCACGTCGACCTCGACGCCGAGGACGCCTGGAGCTCCGCCCGCTCCAGCGCCGCCGCCGAACGCCCGCAGCCCGACACCCCCCAGCAGGACCGCCCCGCCCCCGGCCGCCGCACCCGCGGCCGCACCCCGCTCTTCGACCAGTACGAGGACGAGGACCGCCCCCGCGCCGCCAACGAGTGACCCGCACCACACCGGCCGCCCCTTCGCTGACCAGCACCGGAAGCGATTTCCGAGCACCGCGGCCGAGATGCTAGAGTTTCACTCGTCGCAAGGGCCTGTGGCGCAGCTGGTAGCGCACCTCGTTCGCAACGAGGGGGTCAGGGGTTCGAATCCCCTCAGGTCCACCGCACGTCAAAGCCCCCTCCGGGATGATCCGGTGGGGGCTTTTTCGCGCTGTACCGCAGCGAAGTACAGCAACTAGGCGGGATCGGCTTGGTTGCCGAGATGCTCACCGAGCTTCCGCATAGCCTTCCGCGTCGATGCCGACGGCACGTACGTATAGATCTCCATGGTTATTGCGATCTTGCTGTGCCGCAGGATCTGCATCGCGATCCGGGGGTGCACGTCGAGGGCAGCGAGGAGCGAGCCGCAGATGCGCCGGGTTTCATGCAGACGGATCCTCCGAACGCCAGCCTTCGCCGATCGGGCAGCGAACTCCCGGTTGAAGTTCCGGGGCTCGATCGGGGTGCCGCAGCGGGTCGTGAACACGAAGCCGGAGTCCGTCCACAGTTCGCCGGCCGCCTGCTTAGCCGCTTCTTGCGCTTTCCGGCGGAGCTGAAGAGCCGTCACGCAGATGTCCGGCAGTGGCAGAACCGCTGTCGAAGCCTTGGTCTTGGTCTCACCGTGCACCAGCCGTCCGGCGACTCGTTGCAGTTGCTGTTCCACCGTGATCTCTCCGGCGTCGAGATTCACACTGTCCCAGGTGAGACCCAGCACCTCACCCCGGCGCAAGCCCAGGACCAGGGCGAGGACGTACGCCGGGTACAGCGGATCACCGGCCGCGCGAGCAGCTTCGAGGAAGGTGCGAGCTTCCTCCACCGACCACGGCTTCGGCTTGGACTTCGGCACGGCAGCCGAGCGCACCTGGACGAGGGACGCGACGTTCTTCGAGACCAGTTCTTCCCGCATCGCGTTGCTGAGGGCGGAGCGAAGCACGGTCCGAGCGTCCTGAACCGTTCGGCGAGAGACGGTCTGCTTGCAGCACCGGCCGATCGCGCAGCACCGCTGCCGACGAGCGGGGTTCTTGTCCACCCTGGGGCGCGCGGCGTCCTTGCCCTGAGCGCAGCACTGGCACTGAATCTGAAGCTGGTTGATCCACGTCCGTACGTCCCGCACGGAGAGCTTGTCGAGCCGCTTCGAGCCGAGTCCGGGCGTGAGGTACAGACGGACGTGCATGGCGTAGGTCTCGGCCGCCTTCGGACGAAGGTCGGGTTCCACGACTTCCTTCAGCCAGTACGCGAGGTACTGCGCGATCGTCGGTGACTTGGTGTCCACCGGCCCCTTCTTCGCCTCAGCGTGCAGCCTGATCCACTTGTCGTGGACGTCTTCCCGAGTCTTGCCGTAGACGTACTTGCGCTTCTTCTTGCCGTCGGGGGTGGTGACCCAGACGTAGGCGGCGAAGCCGTTCTTGTATGGGTAGATGGAGCCTTCGCCGTTGCCGCGCTTGCCGCTCATGCCGACCACTGCTCCTCAGCCTCACGGGCCAACCGCTCGACGTACTCGTCGACCCAGCGCGGCAGGATGCGGCGGTTGCGGCCGTCCTTGATCGAGCGGATCTCGCCAGTGAGCACGAGCATCTTGGTCTTGGACAGGCCGTAGCCGAGCATCTGCGCGACTTCGGCGGTGGTGTGCCACTTCCTTTCGATCACGGTCGAGGTCATGTCCAGCCGTCTCCTTCGTCGGTGTCGAGTTCGGCGCGCAGTTCGCGGGCGGTTTCGCGGTTGTGCTGGATGTCGCGGCGGATGTTGGCGGCGAGCCAGGATTCGCCGGGGGTGTGGCCGTGGCCGGCGTAGGCCCAGTGGGCGACAACGAGCGTGGTCGCCTCGGGGTGGTCGTCCGGGTCGGGCAGGCCGAGGGCGGCGCGTTGTTGGGCGGCGCGGTAGTCGGCGCGGACCTGGCGCAGCGCGCCGAGGGTGGTCGAGAAGCGGCGGGACTTGGTGGAGAAGTGGCCGCGGAAGCCGAGCATGTGGGCCCAGGCGGTGAGCTTGCGTTCCGGGTAGGCACGGCTCAGGTCGAAGCAGGCCTGCATGAGGCGGGCGGGGTGGTCGGGGATGCCGAGGAGCTGCACGGCGTCGGGGCTGCCGACGCGGTGGTCGACGGTGCCGGTGGTCTCGGCGGCCTTGGTGGCGTACTTGGCGACGTAGGAGGCGACGGCTTGTTCGGTGAGGTCTTCACCGCTGTCGAAGGCGCCGATGGGCTGGATGTCGAGCTGCTTGCCCCAGCGCAAGTCCCAGCCGCTGTCGTAGCCGTGTTCGGGCTTGGCGGGGACGACGACCTTGACCCGGGCGGCAGCGGCCCGGATGGCGTCAGTGAGGAGGCTGACGGTGGCCCAGGCCGGGGGCGGGGTGTCGGGGCCGTCGGGCCCGTCGAAGCGGATGACAGCGTGGAAGTGAACGGCGCCGCGCTTTTGGTACTCGGCGACCTTGCCGAAGGACAGGCGGCACTGTTCGCGGGCGGCCTTCTGGGTGAGGCCGGCACGGGCGGCGATCTCTCGGCGTAGGTAGATGGTGAAGTAGCGCCACAGGTCGGAGGCGTGGTTGTTCCACAGCACGGCGCCGGCGTAGTCGTAGGTGTCCGGGTCGAGGGCGGTGCCCAACTCGGGTGCTTCTTCGGGGTGGTGGGTGCCGCAGCGGCAGGGGCGGTTGCCGGGTCGGTTGTGGACGGGGCCGAAGCTGGGGGCGGTGAGGGTGGCGAAGACGCGGGGGTGGTCGCGGATGGTGTGCGGGGTGCCTTTGGCTGGGTCGCCGAGCAGGCCGGCGCGGATGAGGTGGTAGGTGTCGCCGGCATAGGTCCAGGCGCAGGAGGGGCAGCGGGAGGCGCGGCGGTTGCCGCAGGCGACCCGGAGTCGTCCGCCGGGTTCGGGGTCGGTGGAGTAGGCGTGCAGGACGGTGCCGGTGGTCGGGTCGAGGGTCTTGGTGGAGCCGATCAGGTGGATGGGGTCGGAGCAGCCGCCGGTGCGGTTGGATCTGGTCGGTGAGGCGGTCGAAGCCGGGGGACCCGGCCACCCGGAGGAGATCGTGCAGGGTGGTCGGGTCCAGGCCCGCCGCGGTGGCGGGGTCGGTCACTGCTGGGTCTCCTTGCGGCCGGTGCAGGCGGCTCGGTGGTCGGTCCAGTTCTGGATGAGGCCTTGCACGTCGCCGCCGGTGGCCTGGGCGGTGTCGCCGCAGCGGCAGGCGTAGGCGCCGGAGGGCGGGGCGTAGGCCGAGGGCTTGGAGAGGTGCAGGCCGGGGTTCGCCGGGGTCGGGGTGAGGTCAGACACGGGTCACCTCCCGGCCGGCCGTGGGACGGACGGCACCGGTGCCGTGGCAGGTGCGGCAGGAGACGGTGACCGTGCGGCGGGCGCCGTTGGGGCTGCGGTGGCTGGTGGTGATGGCGACGGTGGGGAAGCCGTCGCAGTCGGGGCAGATGCGCTGGTTCGGGGCGTGCTGGGGCATGATGAGCAGTCCCTTTCGGGTCCGTTGGTCTGGAAGGGGTGCTGGCGCCCGGGGCGGCGGAAGTTTGGCGACCGAGGCCGCCCCGGGGGCCGTTCAGCGGCGACGCGTACGGCGGGGCTTGGAGTAGGCGGGCGGGATGGCGTCGTATTCGTGGGCGCCCTTCCAGAACGCGGCCTGCTCGTCAGCCGTGTGGGTGTCGCTGCCGATCTGTCGCATGAGGCGGTTGGCGGTCTTGCGGTCGCCGTGGCGCTTGGCGATGGCGTACTCCCGGCCCTTCTCGGTCATGGCGGGATCGGCGGGGGTGGTGTCGGTGTTCTGCTTGCGGTTGAACAGGCCCATGGCAGGGCTCCTTTCAGCGGTTGTTGTGCTGCTTGCGGGCGAGCTTGATCGTGATGCTGGCTCCGCCGATGGTCGGAACGGCCGCAGCGGCAGCCGCGGAGGCGATCTGGAAGGCAACGGCGAGCACGATCAGCACGACGGAAGCGCCCAAGGTGATCGCGATCGTGAGCAGGATCGGCCCGGCGTAGGAGCGGGGCGGGGCCTGGACGATGACGACGTTGCGCGGGTCGACGCCGGGCGGAATCAGGTGGGCCGGACGGTGGTTGGCGCGCAGTTGGTCCTCCGGGTAGCGCATGGTGGTTGCCTCCCTTCGGCGGGTCAGGGGTTGCAGTGGTGGGTGCGGGCGGCGAGTTCGGCACCAGCGCGGTCGCGGTAGTCGGCGGAGAAGCCGCAGCCGGGGGCGGTGCAGGCGGCGGTGTGCTTGGTGCGGCCGCGACCGTCGTAGTGGCTGCCGACCTGGACGGGGCCGATGCGGATCACGTCGTAGAAGCGGTTGGGGCGAGGCACCGGCTCAGCTGTTCTTGCGGGCGAAGTCGTTGATGTGCTCGTCGAGCCAGCGGCCGATGGCGGGCTGTTCGTCGTGGGTAGCCGCCTCGATCGCGGCCGACCCGATCTCCATGGCGTCGATGGGGCGGCCCAGGTGGGCCAAGACGAGGGCCAGTTCCAGGGCGAGGCGGGTGTGCGGGTGCATGTCAGCGTTCCTTTCAGGCGAGTTGGGCGGTGATGGCGTCGGCGAGGACCGGCGGGACGCCGAGGCGGGCGCGCAGGGTGTCGCGGTCGATCGGTGAACCGGTCGAGGCGCGGTGGGTGTCGGCGATCTTCCGGGCGTGATCCAGCAGCGCCGGAGGCACGGCCGGGGCCGGCTTGGGGGCGACAGGCTCAGGTGCAGGGGCGGTCGCGGCGGGCAGTTCGGCCGGCTCTTCCTGTTCCGCAGGCGTGAGCTCCTGTGGCTCCGCAGGTGTCGGCGGGACTTGGGCCGGAGCCGTGTCGAATCCGTGTTGTGCGTCGGTCTTCTCGACAGCTGCGGGCACCGGGGTGGGTTCTGCTTCGGCCGGTGTGGTGGGTGTGTGGGCGAGGAGGGTGCCGCCGAGGAAGGCGAGGGCGGGCCATCCGGCGACGAGGATGCGTAGCCAGGCCGGCACGGCGTTCAGGTCGAGGAGGCCGGCGGTGGCGATGTTCGCGCCGAGGGACGCAGCGAGCGCGATGACGAACCAGGTCCAGGCGGCGCGTGCGGCGCGGTCGTTGGCGCGCAGGGTGCGAAGGCGGCGCCAGGCGGCGACGAAGAGCAGGTCGACGCTGACGGGGTAGGCCCAGGCTTTCCAGCCGTGCTGGCCGGCCGCTTCGGCGATGTCGTGCAGGTGGGCGAAGGACAGGGCACCGGCGATCACGGCCTGGACGAGCACGGCATCCAGGCGGAGCTTCGATCGCATCGCGGTCCTCCTTCCGGGATTTGGGCCGGGCCGGGCGGGACGCAGTTGTCTCCGCCCCGCCCGGCGGTTCAGGTGGCGGGGGCTTCGCCGGTGCCCCAGCAGGTCAGGCACAGCGCCTCCTGCGTGTGCGGGCTGTCGCGCTTCTTGCGGCCGCCGACCTGGAAGGTCTCGGAGGTCTGCCCGGCGTCCTTGCAGTCCGGGCACGGCTTCTTCGAGGCCGTCTTGCGGGCGGCGGTCTTCTTGGCAGCCATCGCGGTCAGCGGTCGTTGCGGGGGTAGCCGTGGCCGGCGGGCGGGTAGTCCTTGCCGCTGGTCGTCACGCAGCCGTTCAGAACCGCCGAGGCGAACTCGGTGTCGGCGTCCTCGCGCTGGCAGTACGACTGGGCGGAGTTCTGGAGCTGACCGGTCAGGCGGCGGTCCTGGGCGGCGTCACTGTTGCTGCGGCGGTCGCGTGCCATTGCTGATCTCCTTTGGTGGGCCGATTTGGGCATGGCGGTGCCAGGGACTTGGCGTGAGGCGGTCACGCCGGCCGTGGTGCGGGGGTGGGGGGTTAGTCGGTGACGGGCCGGGGCTTGATCAGCGACGGCGCATCGTCAGTCGTCGGCTCGACCGGAACGGCGGGCCGGAAGGGCGCCAGCGCAGGAACGTCCGGCGTCAGGTAGGCGTAGGCGCGGCAGATGGCCGCAGCCTCAGCGGGGGAGATCTCGGGAGTGCGGATGCGCGACCAGCCACCAGAGGTGTCACCGGCTACCGCGACTCCGGGCCGGTCAGCCGCAATAGCCGTGGCGGCGAACACCGCGTCCGGCGCGATGTCTCCGAGACCCATCTCGGCGGTCTGCTTGTCGTTGACCCGGTGGACCACCCGGCCGGTGAGCTGAGCGCGCAGCATAGTCGCGCCCTTGCCGAGTTCGGAGCCGAAGCGCTGCCCGCACACCTCTAGGTAGATGCCGACCGCGCGGGCCATCTGAGCCAGGCGGACCATCTGCATGACCATCCGGTCCCGGCGCTCCTCGTCCTTCTTGGCCGCGACGAGGAACAGCTCGGCGACCTCATCGACCAAGACCACCAGCGGCACCGGCCGTACGTCATCCGGCAGGCCCCACAGGTCCGAGACGTGGTGCGCGCTGAGCAGGTCGAAGCGGCCTTCCATCTCCGCCACCAGCACATCCAGCACCTGGGCTGCGGTGTCGGGCGTGGTGGCCAGGGCCGACAGGCGGGGCGCGTACGAGCGGTGTTCCACCCCGCGCTTGCAGTCGATTCCGACCAAGGCCACCGGCAGCTTCGCCAGGCCGGTGATCAGGCCTCGTTGATACATCGACTTGCCCGAGAAGTTCGCGCCCAGCGTCAGCGCGTGCGGCACCTGCCGGTAGTCGCGGACGAACACGGTCCCGTCGTCACGCAAGGCCACGGGCACGACCATGTCGGCGGGCTTGGCGCGGCGCGGCATCCGTACCCGCCTGAGCACGTCGTAGCCGGTCATACGCAGTTCCACCACACCGGGCTTGGCTTCGATGACGTTGACGGAGTGGACGCCCCAGGCGTGCCGCAGCCGCTGCGAAGCCGCCGCCACATCAGCCGGCTCCAGACCGGCCGGAAGCCGCAGCGAGACCCGCAGTCCGGTCGAAGTGCCCCGCACGCGGCGGATCTTCGGCGGAACCGGCTGAACCTCGCGGCGAGCGATGTTGCGCGCCATGAACGCCCGCAGACGCGACGGCTGCACCGTCAGCCCACACACATCCATCGTCGAGCGGTACGTCACCGTGAACCGACCCCAGGTGACCGGCAGGCCCACCAGCGACCAGTACACCCGAGGCGCACGGACCTTCGCGTAACCGAGGCCACCCGCACCCGCTAAGGCACCGGTCGCTTCGAGGACAGTGGTCAGGTCCGTCATGGTCAGACCCCGGCGGTGATCGCGACCGCGCGGAACGAGATCCCGTGCCGCTTTTGACCGTTGAACTCGTTCTCCCAGTCCCGGGCCTTGAGCCCCACCACCGACACCGGGGACCCGGGCGTCAGCCCCTCCGGGACACCCGTCTCCGGCACGGTCACCTGGTACAGGTTGCCCTCCCCCTCGTCGGAGATCAGCAGGCCCACCGTCATCAGCGTGGCACCGGTCTGGACGTCGATGGCCGGCTCACCGGTCTGCTTGTTCTTGAGCTTCTTGGTCGGCGGAGTCGCGACGAACACCACAGCGGTCGAAGTGTCGATCTTGAACGAAGGCACAGGGGTGCTCCCTTGCTCTCGAAGCCGCCCGTTGCGGCGACCTCTCTAGACATCTCTAGTGAAGCGTTCCTCTCTAGAGATGTCAACGAGATGTCTAGAGATGTTTTTCGCTGTGCGGTCGGGCAGGCGCCGGAGGTGCACCGGCATGGAGGTGCACTTAGGCTGTCTAGAGATGAAGGAGGAGTGTTCGCGTATGGCCACCACGGGCGGCGACCGCCAGCCGAAGTACCAGCGCATCGCCGGCGCGCTGCGAGAGTCGATCAAGGCTGGTGAGTACGGCCCCGGCGATCGACTGCCAGGCGAGAACGACCTCATGGCGCAGCACAACGTTGCCCGTATGACCGCGCGGCAGGCCCTGGGAGTCCTGCAGAACGAAGGGCTTGCGGAGTCCCGCAAGGGCGCCGGCGTGTTCGTTCGGGACTTCCGCCCTCTGCGGCGGCGGGGCATCCAACGCCTTTCCCAGGAGCAGTGGGGGTCCGGCCGATCCATCTGGTCTGCGGACGTCGAGGACCGGACGCTTGTTGTGGATCAGGTCGCTGTAACAGAGGAGTCGGCACCGGAGCGGATTTCCCGGGTGCTCGACATTGCTCCGGGCGAGCCCGTCTGTGTGCGGAGTCGACGGTTCGTGCTCGATGGCAAGGCCGTCCTGCTGGCCACCAGCTACTTGCCGGCATCGCTTGTTGCGGGCTCAGCCATCACGCAGGAAGACACCGGTCCGGGCGGGACCTACGCCCGTCTCGCCGAACTCGGGGCCAAGCCGGTCCACTTCCGGGAAGAGGTGCGGTCGCGCATGCCCTCGCAGGAGGAAGCCAACCGGCTCAACCTCTCCATGGGTACACCCGTCATCCTCATCTGCCGTACTGCTTTCGCCGACGAGGGGCGCCCGGTTGAGATCAACGAGATGACTCTCGACTCTGCGTCTTACATCCTCGAATACGACTTCGACGCGTAGCGCAGAGTGTCCGTCCCTCTCCCGCTGCTGGTCAGTCACTAGCTGCGTTCGGGGTGTTGTTACAGGTTTCTCTACCTCATCAAGCCCCTCCCTGCGGTCGGGGAAGGTGGTGGGGTGGGGAAGCAAGCTGGTGGCTCTCGTGGGTGCCGTTCCCTTGCCGGGTCTCCGGAGGTCAGTCGCCGGCATCCGCTCGTCGAGTCCTGGAGGCTGGTCGAAGCCAGCAGCCGTCATAACCGCGTCGGTTGGTGCTGCGCGATTCACGGCTCGCCGGGAAGCTGGCGCGTTGTGGCTCTGGCCTGGTGGGGGCTCTTGCCTTTGGCATCCGGCGCGCAGGCCAACGCCTTGACAGTCGCCGCTACGGATCACACCCCACCGGCCCGCCACGCGGGCCGGCGCGGGCACGGGGACTGGGGGCGACGCTCCTGCCTCCGGCCCGCTCCGCCCCCGCCCCCGGCCCCGCGCCACCTTAGATGCCACGGGGTAATCCGTTAGACGCTTTGTCCCGCCCAAAAGCAGCGCCGACCGAGCAGACACCCCACCGATCTAACGCCACCGTCGCCACCTCCCACGAGCCCGATCGCAGTCTCACACCACGAGCCAAGCGGAGCAGTCACGAAGGCATCCGTGGCTCAGGGGCAGGTCCAGGCGGAGTCCCCGAGGGCGGCGAGGAGGTGTGAGGCGGGAGGGGGTATGGGTGGACGGAAGCGGCAAACGGACTATGTGGCGGGCGCGTTCCCGACCGTCGCATAGGTCTTGGTGCCGTCAAGACGGCTGGCTACGGGAGGGGTGGGGGCCGGCCGCGGCGCGGCATGCGGGCATGCAGGCCGGCATGGGGCGGGCCGCCGTACCGCCACCGTCACGGATGCAGGAGCGTGAGCGGACCGCACCCTGATCTGTGGCTGAGGGGGGAGCTATCTGCTGCCGCGATGTGGCCGAGCCCGTCGTGGGCGCTCCGCTAGGTACCCCATGTCGTTACAAGTCAATATCGCCACTACTCGGCGGGTGCAGGAATCAATTTGAGCCAAGTTCCACAGGACCATAGACGCGCGACGCCATGAGGTCCGCAGTCAGCGTTGCGGCAGGCTGGTCCGGTGATCGGGGATGTTAATCGCCCAGCGTAGTAGGCATTCCTGTAGCTACATGCACTAAGGGACGTGGCTTGAACCTATTGCTTTGGCAATAGGTTCATGTCATGGGAGAAGCCCCCGCTGGGGCGCAGTTCGCCATCCGAATGTCATCCAGCACCGGGAATGCCTCGGGCACCATTGCCTAAACGATGAGTTGCCCACCGTGTCGCGCCGGCTTGTCCAGGGCGGAGCGCGGCACGGTGAGCATGAACCTCTGGAGGCTCAATGACGAGTGTGCCCTGTGCCGTGGGCGGTCTGTCAAACCTCGGATCTCGACCGTGGACCATCACAGTGATCATGATCTTGGTGATCCTTTGGGGCCCAGTTGCCCAGGTAGTCAACGCTTATGCTGACGCTTTGGCTGTGGCCACACTAATTGGCGCCAGTTGCGGTACAGCAGCGAAGTACCGCAACCGCAGCAACTGATAGCGACTTTCCCAACCCTCTAGCAAACTGTCTAGCAGTTCAGCAGTCGAGTTCAACCTTGCTGCCGGTAGTTCGCAACGAGGGGGTCAGGGGTTCGAATCCCCTCAGGTCCACCGCAGTAGTAACAAGCGCAGTAAAGCCCCTTTCGGGATGATCCGGTGGGGGCTTTTTCGCGCCGTACGGCAGTGAAGTACAGCAACTGGGCAGGATCCGGCTGAGGTCCGAGATGCCGGCCGGGTTTCCGCAGCGCCTTCGCGTCGACTCCGACGGCATGTGCGGGAGTCGCTACGCCGGCCCGGGGCTTGTCCGGCGCGGCCAGCGCGGCCTCAGGGCGACGCTCAGCGCGACCAGGTCCGCGGCGACGAGGGCGGTGACGTCGGCCCAGTTGTAGGGCAGGGACATGGCGGCCGGGAGGGCCACCAGCAAGGCGACCACCTGCAGAACGGTGGTAATCGCCGGCAGATCCTTCACCGCCTTGCCCTGCCCCGTGCGGAACGCCGCGATGCCCCAGAGCAGAGGGAACAGCAGGCAGACGATCGCAGCAACAGCGAACATCGGCACGGCGATCAGGTTCCCTCCGTTTGCGGCGATGCCGGGTGAATCGTCGCCGGGGACGAACACCGGGTGTTCCACGTGCCAGTTCGCGAGGAGCATCGCCTGCACGAACACGGCGGGGAACACGGTGGAGGCCAGGGCGGCCGCGGCATGCCGGCGCCACACTCGGGTCGTTGCCTCGGCTGTCGTTGCCACTGCTGCTTCCTGTCCGTCCAACCCGCCACCGCCCACCCGCCGACCGGCCCGGTCAACGGGTCTGTTCTGCCGGTGCCTGCGCCGCTCGGCGCAGCGAGAGTGTAGGCGCTCACCCGGCACGTGTCTGCGGTAGGCGTGCCTCCCCGCCGGCCGCCGTGGTCCGCCGGCGGGGCCGGACGTCACGTCAGGAGGATGCCGTGGCGGGCCAGGTAGGCGAGGGGGTTGATGTCGGAGCCGTAGTGGCGGCGGGTGCGGACCTCGAAGTGGAGGTGGGGGCCGGTGGCCCGGCCGGTGGCGCCGGCGTAGCCGAGGCGGGTGCGGGCGCGGACCCGCTGGCCGGGGTGGACGGTGATCCGGGAGAGGTGCCCGAAGAGCGTGTAATGGCCGTCCCGCATCCGGACCGTGACGGCCTTGCCGTACGCGCCCGAGCGCCGGGCGAGGACGACGGTGCCGGGCCCGACGGACCTGACCTTGGCCCCGGAGCGGACCGCGAGGTCGACGCCGGTGTGGTGACCGGCCTGCCAGGCGCCGGGCACGCCGTAGGGCGAGCTGATGCGGTAGTGGGCGGCGACCGGGTGGGCCCAGTTGCCGGCGGGGGCGGCGAGGGCGACCTGGGCCGCCGTCACGGTGACGGCGGGGCCCGCGGCCGCCAGCAGGGCGGCACGGAGGAGCGCTCTGCGAAGCGGGGTGCCTTTGCGGAACGTGGTCATAGTTGCGAGCCCACGCCCTCGGGCGGGCGGTCGCATCCCGGGACGGGCCGACGGGCCTCCGATCGGGTGGCAGTCCGCCGCGGTGCGGTGAGTGGTGGTGCGGCGGGCGGGGGTGCGTACCGTCGTTCTGCTCCAGGGGGCGGCCGCGGTGGCTCAGGCCGTGAGGCGGTCGACCGTTTCGGCGACCGCGCCGGCGCCGTCCTCCGTAGCGAGGCGGGCGGCCGCGGCGCGGGCGCGGGCGTGCCGTTCGGGGCCGGTGGTGGCCTGGGCGAGGGCGTGGGCCAGGCGGGCGACGCCGGTTTCGCCGGTGAGGTGCGCGAAGGGGATCGGGGCGGTGGCGACGCCGGAGGCGGCCAGGCGGGCGGCCCAGAAGGGCTGGTCGGCGGTGACCGGGACGGGGACGGTGGGGACCCCGGCGCGCAGTCCGGCCGCGGTGGTGCCCGCGCCGCAGTGGTGGACGACCGCCGCCAGGTGCGGGAAGAGCAGGGCGTGCGGCACCTCGCCGATGGTGAGGACGTCGTCCGCGCCGGGTGCGTGCGCGGCGGACAGGCCGGCCCAGCCGGACTGGAGGATGCCGCGGACCCCGGCGCGCCGCAGGGCCCGTACCGCCAGCTCGCCCAGCCGTTCGCCCTCGCCGCCCGCCATGCTGCCGAAGCCGATGAAGACCGGGGGCGGGCCGGCGTCGATGAAGTCCCTTACAGCGGACGGGAGTTGGGCGTCCGGGGCGTGCCAGGGCCACCAGTAGCCGACCACGTCGAGGGCGGCGCGCCAGTCGGCGGGGCGGGGGAGCAGGGTTTCGCTGAAGCCGTGCAGGACCGGCCAGCCGGCCGCTTCGGCGCGGCGCCGGACCGCGGCGGGCGAGGTGGGGGGCAGGCCGAGGCGGGCGCGCAGGGTGCGGGTGGCGCCGGCGTAGAGCCGGTCGATGACGCCGAGGGAGAGGCGGCCCAGGGCGCGGTTGCCCCGGCGGCCCAGGGAGCGGCCGCCGCTGACGACGGGGGCGAAGTCGCCGGTGGGGGCCTGCGGGACCAGGAGCAGGCCCAGCGACGGGATGCCGTGCGCCTCGGCGAGGTGGTGGCCGAGCGGTGCGGTGGTGGCGGAGAGCAGCAGGAGCTCGGTGCCGTCGTCGGCGGCGTCGGCCATGCCCCCGCCCAGTTCCTCGATGAAGGCGGCGGCCCGGCGCATCAGCGCGCGGCGGCCGGGCGGGGCGCCCTCGGGCGGTGCGGTGCCGTCGGCCGGGCGCCGGCCGCGCGGATCGGCGGGCAGCCGGCGGAACGTGAGGCCGGCGGCGCGGACGAGGGGCTCGTAGGCGTCGTGGGTGGCGAGCGTGACGTCGTGGCCGGCCGCGCGGAGCCGGGCGCCGACGCCGGTGTAGGGGGCGACGTCGCCGTACGACCCGGCGGCGGTGAGCAGGATTTTGGGCATGGGTGGGCAGCCTTCGGGAGGTTCGGGAGGTTCGGGAGGTGGGAGGCGCGAAGGGGCGCGCTCGGGTCCGGTGCGCGCGGGGCTCAGGCCGGCGCGTCGCCGTCCGGGTGGCGTACGGCGTTGGCGTGGACGGCGGTGCGCAGGTACGCGGCGAGGCCGGGGCGTTGTTCCGTGGGCGGGACGATCAGCGCGAACGCGCGGGGATCGGCGGCGAAGTCATCGGCGATCCGGCCGTGCATGGCGGTGGGGCACGGGGTGAACCAGCGGCTGATGTGCCGGCGGTGTTCCTCCGCGAGGTCCATGGCGCGCTCGCCGTCCGCGGGCTCCTCGGCGTCGAAGGCGGCGAGCAGCCGCCGGCGCCAGTCGGCGGCCTCGGCCATGAGCGTGGCCCAGTCGTCCTTGGAGTGCGCGGCGGCCCGCGCCATCGAGCGCTGGTGGCCCTCGCTGTGCTGCCACTTCAGATGGGCCTGGGTGGCGTAGGTGAGGTCGAAGGCCACCTCGCCGAAGACCTCGAACCGCTCCTGCGGCGTCAGCTCGACGCCGGTCTGCTGCACCTCCATGGCCCGCTCGGCGACCTCGACCAGCCGCCGCAGCTTGCCGATCTGCTCGTTGAGGAGCCGGTGCCGGGCGCGGAGGTGGTCGAGGGCGTTGGCCTGGGGGTCCGCCAGGATGGCGGCGATCTCCTCCAGCGGGAAGCCGAGCTCCCGGTAGAAGAGGATCTGCTGCAACCGGGTCAGGTCGGCGTCGCTGTATTGGCGGTAGCCGGCCGGGCTGCGGTCGCTGGGGCAGAGCAGACCGGTCTTGTCGTAGTGGTGCAGGGTGCGCACCGTGATCCCGGCGAAGCCGGAGACCTGCCCGACCGAGTAGCTCATCGCAGCGCCTTTCGTCCCGTGGGGCCGTACCGCTTCAGGCTGCGGCCTGACGTGACGTGAGGGTCAAGCGGGGGCCGGCCCCCGGGACGTCCGCGGCGGCCGGCCCGGGTCCACCGCGGTGGACCCGGCCCGGCTCAGCCGTTCGGATACCGCTCCTCCAGCAGGGAGTTCATCAGCGCCTGGACGTCCTCCCGGGCCAGCCCCTCGGTACGGGCCCGCTCCATCCAGGCGCGCAGTTCCTCGCGCAGCAGGGCGTCCGCCGCGGTGGTGGGGCGGGCGAGCGTACGGCTGACGAACGTGCCGAGGCCGGGGCGCGGTTCGACCAGGCCCTCGCGCTCCAGCTCGCGGTAGGCCTTCAGCGTCGTGTTGGGGTTGACCTTGGTCGTCGCGGCGACCTGCGCCGCGGTCGGCAGCCGGTCGCCCTCGACGAGGATGCCCAGCCGCAGCGCCTGCTGGACCTGCTGGACGATCTGGAGGTAGGTGGCGACGCCGCTGCGGCGGTCGATGCGGAACTCCACGGCGCTCACCACCTCTCTGCTGCTTTCCCCCGTGCCGCCGGGACCGCCCCCGCGCCGCTCCTTGGCGGCGCCGGGGCCGTGCGGCCCGACCGCTCGATGATCGGTCGGGCCGTGCGGGGTGTCAAAGCGTCACCCGTGGCGCGGCGCCGGGTCGCGCCGTTCAGAGCGGCCGCCTCCGGGTGCGCCACACGACGAACGCCAGCACCAGGGCGGCCAGCGCCACCAGGACGGCCGCGCCGAGCCACTGCATCCCGGCCATCTGGTCGTAGTCGAAGTACTGGATCACGCGGTTGACGATGCCCAGCTTGGCCCGGCAGGCGCGGTCGGCCGCGCTGTCGGGGCTGACGCAGGTGCCGAAGCCGTAGAGCTTGCCGTCGGCGGTGGAGACCCAGTCGTCGAACCGGGCGGCGTCGAACGGCAGGTTCGGCCCGTCGCCGTCGTAGGGAGAGGTGACGCTGCGGACGGCGGCGAGGTGGCCGCGGAGCCTTTCACCCCACACCACGGAGGTGGCCACGCCGACGAAGGCGGTGGCGGCCATGGCCGGTACCACCCGCTTGATCAGCATGCCCAGGGCGATACCGCAGGAGGCCAGGAAGAGGGTCCGGGCGGCCGGCACCGGGCCGGTGGCCTCGAAGGCGCCGCCGGTGAGCCAGTCCCCGCTCACGGCCAGGCCGTGCACCGGCGTCCACACCCAGGTGAAGACGGCCGACAGCAGGGCGGAGCAGCCCACGGCGACGGCCAGCGGCAGGCCGAGCGTGGCGGCGAGCCAGCGGCTGCGGCTGACCGACTGGGTGGTGACCAGCTTGAGGGTGCCGTGTTCCTGCTCGCTCGCGATCAGGGGTGCGCCGAGGAAGACGCCGACGACCAGCGGCACGTACTGCAGGTACTCCATGTCGCGCGCGAAGTCCGCCCCGAAACGGGTCTGGAACTCGCTCATCAGCTTCTCGTCGCCCCCCGGCGGGACGCCCTTGCCGTGCAGGAAGTCCATGACGCCGATGCGCTGGTAGAGGAAGAGCGCGCAGCCGACGACGGTGAGCAGCAGCGCGGCGCGCAGGAACGTGCGGTGCCGGCGCCAGACCACCCAGGGCAGTCCGCGCAGCGGGCCGCGGCCCGGGGCGGCCGTGGTGGGGGCGGGGGCGGTGGTGGTCGTCATGCCGCCACCTCCCCGGCGGCGTCGGGCCGTGCCTCGCCGGCGATCAGGTCCGGTGCGCCGGGCGACCGCAGATAGGCCAGCAGTACTTCTTCCATGCCGGGCACCAGGGCCTCCCAGCTGTCGGAGAGCGGGCCGCCGGGCCGGATCAGGGCGCTGAACTGCCGCCCGGTGACCCGCGCTTCGACGACGGTGTGCCGCTGCCGCAGCTCCTCGGGGACCCCGTCGTCGCCGGACGCGACCCCGGTCACGAGCAGGTGTGCGGGCACCAGCGCGTCGGTGGGCCCGGCCATCCGCAGCCGGCCCTCGGCGAGCAGCAGGAGGTAGTCACACATCTCCTCCATCTCGGAGACCAGGTGGGAGGACATCACCACGGTCGTGCCGTGCTCGGCGGCCTCGGCCATCAGCAGGCCGGACAGTTCGTGCCGGGCCAGCGGGTCGAGGTCGGCCATCGGCTCGTCCAACAGCAGCAGATCGGGCCGCTTGCCGAAGGCCAGGGCGAAGGCGACACGGGTGCGCTGGCCGCCGGAGAGGGAGCCGATCCGGGCGGTGAGCGGCACATTGCCGGACCGTACGACCCGCTCGGCCGGCGCCTGGTCCCAGCGCGGGTTCAGCTCCCGGCCGAGCCGCAGCATCTCGGCGACCGTGAAGCGGGCATAGAGCGGCTTGTCCTGGGCGAGGTATGCCGTCCGCGCCATGACGGCCGGGTCGGTCACCGGGACGCCGAACAGCCGCAGCGTTCCGGTGGTCGGCGTCACCAGGCGGGTCGCGGTGCCGAGGAAGGTGCTCTTGCCGGCGCCGTTCGGGCCGACGAGGGCGCAGATACGGCCGGCGGGAAGCCGGAAGGAGCAGTCCCGCAGCACCCAGCCGCGGCGGTACTTCTTCCCCAGTCCTACGGCCTCGATGGCCCACGGGCTCGGGTCGTCGCTCACGGATCCCCCCTTTAGCTAGTTGATTAGTGGAATGAGTATGGGGAGCGGCCGCGATCACTGTCAAACAGCGTCCGGTGCCGCAAAGACCGCGGCACCGGACGGGCGGGCACCTCCCCGGCGGCTCAGCCGGCCGCCGCGTCCCCCAACGTCTTCGCCAGGCAGCGGCTGTCCTCGTACGTCCGGTACAGCCCGAACTTCTCCACCGGCAGATAGCCGCTGGAGGCGTACAGCGCCAGCGCCTCGGGCTGCTTGATGCCGGTCTCCAGCACCATCCGCGCCCGCCCCGCGGCCCGGGCGTCCGCCTCCAGGGCGGCCAGGATCCGCCGCGCCAGGCCCAGCCCGCGCGCCTCCGGCAGCACGAACATCCGCTTGATCTCGGCGTCCCCGACGGCGTACCCCTCGGCGGCGTCCTCCTGCACCCGCCAGCCGCCGGTGGCCAGCGGACGGTCACCCTCGTACGCGACCAGGAACGTCCCGCGCGGCGGCACGAACATCTCCGGGTCCAGCGGAGTCATGTCCCCGTCGCCGTAGCGGCGGACGTACTCCTGCTGCACCAGCGTGTCGAGCGTCATGGCGTCGGGGTGGTCGTAGCGGACCGGGCGTATCTCGACGGGGCCGGTCCGGACGGGGCGGGTCTCCATACCCAGGAAGGGTACGGGCCGGGACCCCGCACCCGACGAGGGGCGGCCGGCCCCCGACGTACGGGCCGAAGACAAGGGACGGCCGCCCCCGAGGTACAGGCTCGACGTACGGGCCGAAGACAAAGGACGGCCGCCCCGATGTACGGCCCCGGCGCACGGCCCGAAGGCGATCACCGCCCCGGTCTGGGTATCGTGCCCGGATGCTCACCGTGACCTCTGTGAATGTGAACGGGCTGCGCGCCGCGGCCAAGAAGGGCTTCGTCCCGTGGCTGGCGGAGACCGCGGCCGATGTGCTCTGCCTGCAGGAGGTACGGGCCGAGACCGCCCTGCTGCCGGCCGAGGTCCGCGAGCCGGCCGGCTGGTTCACCGTGCACGCCCCGGCCGCCGCCAAGGGCCGCGCCGGCGTCTCCCTCTTCACCCGCCGCGAGCCGGACCGGGTCCGGATCGGTTTCGGCTCGTCCGAGTTCGACACCTCCGGCCGTTACGTCGAGGCGGACCTGCCCGGCGTGACCGTGGCCAGCCTCTACCTGCCCTCCGGCGAGGTCGGCACCGAGCGGCAGGACGAGAAGGAACGCTTCATGGCGGAGTTCCTGCCCTACCTCGTCGACCTGCGCAAGCGCGCCGCGGCCGACGGGCGCGAGGTCGTGGTCTGCGGCGACTGGAACATCGCCCACCAGGAGGCCGACCTCAAGAACTGGAAGGCCAACCAGAAGAAGTCCGGCTTCCTCCCCGAGGAACGGGCCTGGCTCACCGACGTCCTCACCGAGACCCGCGGCGGCTACGTCGACGTCGTCCGCGCCCTGCACCCCGACACCGAGGGCCCCTACTCCTGGTGGTCCTACCGCGGCCGCGCCTTCGACAACGACGCCGGCTGGCGCATCGACTACCACCTGGCCACGCCGGGCCTGGCCCAGCGTGCGGCAAAGGCGTACGTGGAGCGCGCGGCGGCGTACGACCAGCGGTGGAGCGACCATGCGCCGGTGACGGTGGTGTACGGGCACTGAGGCTCCGCCGGCCGGGCCTCCCGGCGGCGCGGTTCAGGCCGGCGGCAGGGCCAGCGAGGCCGTTACCACCACCGGTGTCACCCGGCCCGCCGCGCGCAGTCCGTCGGCGGCCATCTCCACCAGCCAGACCGCGAGGTCCGGCGACCACTCCCGGGTGGTGCAGCCGAACCGGAACGCCTCGCGCATGCCCTCGGTGTGCACCCCGCGCCCGAGGTCGAGGTCCAGGCCGGGCGGGCCGGTCGGGGCGGCGCCGGACGTCCCGGAGTGCGCCCCGGCGGGGGTGACCTCGATCGCCCCCTGTGCCGTCTCCCGCACCGCCTCGGCCACCGCCGCGGCGTCCTCACCGGTCCCCGCGCCCTTCCCGGGGCGGCAGGAGACCGTCACCACGACCTCGTGCCGGGCGTCCGGATCCGCCAGGGCGAACCACGGTGCCAGCTCGGTCTGGTGGAAGGCCGTGTTGCGCCGGGCCGCCGGCAGCGGCAGCAGGGCGTGCAGACCGGTGAAGGTCACGGTGCCCACGCGGGCCAGCGTTTCGGCCAGCACCAGGGCGATCGGCCGGACGGGCAGACCGGGGCGCGGTGGGTCGGTGCGGATCCCGGCCTGCAGCCAGGCCAGTTGGTGCACCCGGCCGTCCGGCGTCCAGTCGCCGCCGACCTCCTCGTGCGCCCATGCGGTGGGCTCGTGCCGGGCGGTGACCCGCCCGTTCTCGGTCAGCCAGCGGCTCACGGTCCCCCAGCCGTAGGCGCCGGCCCGGTCGAGCGCGAGACCGAGTACCTCTTCTTCGACCGAGCCCTCTTCCTCGACCGAGCCCTCTTCCTCGACCGAGCCCTCTTCCTCGACCGAGCCCTCTTCCTCGACCGAGCCCTCGTCCTCGATCGAGACCTCTTCTTCGACCGAGCCCTCGTCCCCGTCCTCGTTCCTGTCTTCGTCCTCGTCGGGTTCCCCTCTGTACTGCGCGATGACGCGGTCGCACCACGGTGCGCGCCGGAGGATGCCGTGCAGGCCGATGATCACGGTGGGGGGAAACACAGGCACTTCGCACTCCCGGAAAGACGGACGGCGCCGGAAGGCTATCTTCCGGCGCCGCCGTCAGCCGTTGCTCACGTACCGCAGAACAGCGTCTGGGTGTCGGTGATCTTCTTGTGCGCGTCGTCGGGGTACCCGATGATGTCGACGTCGATGACGCTCCGGAACGAGTACTTCGCCACCAGGTTCGTGCACTTCCAGGCGGCCGACGCCCGCTTGCCGCTGCCGCCGCCGGAGTAGACGGTCTTGACGCCCTTGTTCAGGGTGTACCAGTGGCCGTTGTTCTTGACCTGGAGCCAGACGGTGACCTTGGCCTTCTTCGCCGGGCCGTTCAGCCGCTTCCACCAGCCGTGGGCGTTGATGGCGCCGCGCACCGTGTGCGAGAAGTGCACCCGGTCGCCCTCGGTCACGAAGGCACCGACGCCGCCGCCGGCCGCCACGCCCGGGCCGTGGCCGTTGCTGTAGGTGCTGCTGGGCGGCTGCATCGGTTCGCGGTCGTCGGCCTGGGCCGGGGCGGTCGCGGCGACGGCCAGCAGGCCGGCCAGCGCAGCGGATGCGGCCCCCGTACGGATGCGCACGTGGATTTCCCCCTTGAGATGCGGTCGTGTCCTACCTGACGCCGCACCCAACCACGCACGCGATCCACCGGCAATTGTCCTCCGGGACAAGGCGGGACAGCGGCCGGTCCGCCGGGTGAGGTGACGTTACGTCAGTCCGGCTCCGGGCCCTGTTCCTTCAGCCACTGGTCCAGTTCGGCCTGGATGCGGCGGTCCATGGCCATGGAGAGCTCGGCCTCGACGACGCCCTTGGAGAGCGGGCGGAGGGCCTCGATGGTGGCGGCCAACTGCTCGACCTCCTCGCCGGTGGGCGGGTCCGCCGCCGTGGCGCGTTCGAGGATGTCGGCGAGCACGTGGGTGCGGATGAGGGTGGTGAAGACGTCGGCGAGGGCGTCGGCGTGGGCGCGCACCTTGCGGCCGGCCTCCAGGACGGCGGCCAGCGGGATGCCCTTGTCGACGAGCTCGGTGGAGGCGTCCAGGAGGCGGCGGCTGATGTGCACGAACTCGTCGCCGTCGACGGCCAGATAGCCGATGTCGAGGGAGGCCGAGAGGTTCTCGGCGGTGATGTCCTCGCTGAAGTGGTCGGCGAGCTGCTCCGGGCGGAGGCGGACCGGGGTCTCCTCGGACCACGGGGGGAGCAACGGGGGCCGCAGGCCGAGGAGTTCGCCGACGTCGCGGCCGGACTCGAAGGCGGCGAGGAGCTCGGCTATCCCGCCGAGGGTGTGGCCGCGCTCCAGCAGGGCGCCGATGGTCTGCAGGCGGGCGAGGTGGTGTTCGTTGTACCAGGCGATCCGGCCCTCGCGGCGGGGTGGCGGGATGAGCTTGCGTTCGCGGTAGAAGCGCAGGGTGCGGACCGTGATGCCGGCCTCCTCGGCCAGCTCGGTCATGCGGAATTCGCGCGCGGGGCGGCGGTCGTCCCCGGGCTCCGCGCGGTCGTCCTTCGGCTTCTCGTTCGCTGCCACGGGAGTCAGCCTATGCCGGAGATGTGACAACGGTCCGGGGTGCAACTGCCGGTAACTTCCTGCCGCCCGCCCCCTACCGCTCGGTACGTGGCTGCCCTACGCTCCCCCTGTGCCCAATCGTGCCAGTGATTGCTGGCGTGATTGACGGGCGGTGTGCGGAACGCCCGTGGCCGCGGTAAGTGTGGGCCGCGGGCAGGCAGGTGGAGCGTCGGACTCGGGAGGCGGCGGATGGCCGGGCGCGAAGAGCAGCACGTGCGGGTGGCGGTGATCGGATCCGGATTCGGTGGTCTGGGGGCGGCGGTACGGCTGCGCCGTCAGGGGATCACCGACTTCGTGGTCCTGGAGCGGGCCGACTCGGTGGGCGGGACCTGGCGGGACAACAGCTATCCGGGGTGCGCGTGCGACGTGCCCTCGCATCTGTACTCGTTCTCCTTCGCGCCCAATCCGGAATGGCCGCGGAATTTCTCCGGACAGCCCCATATCCGGGCGTATCTGGAGCGGGTGACCGACATCTTCGGGCTGCGGCCGCATATCCGCTTCCGCTCCGAGGTGCGGCACCTGCGGTGGAACGGGGACGCGCTGCACTGGGAGATCGAGACGGCGAACGGGAGCCTCACCGCCGATGTGGTGGTGTCGGCCACCGGCCCGCTGTCCGACCCCAAGGTCCCGGACATTCCGGGGCTGGACTCCTTCCCGGGGAAGGTCTTCCACTCCGCGCGCTGGGACCATGAGTACGAGCTGCGCGGCAAGCGCGTCGCCATGATCGGCACGGGCGCCTCGGCGATCCAGATCGTGCCCGCCATCCAGCCGGAGGTTGAGCGGCTGACGCTCTTCCAGCGCACCGCGCCGTGGGTGCTGCCGCGCGCCGACCGCCGGATCAGCGCCGTCGAGAAGTGGCTGCACACCAAGGTCCCGGCGACCCGGGCCGCCCGCCGCCAACTCCTCTGGAGCATCCGGGAGTTGCAGGTCAGCGCGTTCACCAAGCGCCCCGACCAGCTGGGCCTGATCGAGTTCCTGGCCGGGAACCACATGAAGAAGGCGATCAAGGACCCGGCGCTGCGGGCCGCGCTGACGCCCGACTACCGCATCGGCTGCAAGCGGATCCTGCTCTCCAACACGTACTATCCGGCGCTCGCCCGGCCCAATGTGGACCTGGTGACCTCCGGGCTCAAGGAAGTGCGCGGAAACACCCTCATCGGCGCCGACGGAAGCGAGGTCGAGGCCGACGCCATCGTCTTCGGGACCGGATTCCATGTGACGGACATGCCCATCGCCCAGCGGGTGACCGGCGCCAAGGGCACCACACTCGCCGAGGAATGGAAGGACGGCATGGCCTCGCTGCGCGGCGCCAGCGCGGCCGGATTCCCGAATTTCCTCACCATCATCGGGCCCAACACCGGACTCGGGAACAGCTCGATGATCCTGATGATCGAGGCCCAGCTGAATTACCTGGCCGATTACCTCCGGCAGCTGGACCTGCTCGGCGACCGGACCGCGCTGAGCGCCCGCCCGGAGGCGGTGGAGGACTGGAACCGCATGATCCAGGAGAGGATGAAGCGCACCGTGTGGAACACCGGCGGCTGCGACAGCTGGTACCTCGACGCGAACGGGCGGAACACCACCGCCTGGCCCGGGACCACCGGCGAGTTCAAGCGGCTGACCCGACAGGTCGACCTCGCCGAGTACGAGGTGCTGCGCCCCAAGACCGGTACCGCGGCCGGGCCCGTGGGCACCTCCGCCGACGCCCGGGCGGAGGTGGCCGCATGAGCCGCCGGCTCGGCCACGTCACCGGCGGCCCCTACGCGCCGCCGGTCCCGCGCACCACCACCGAGGTCACCTCGGCCGACGGCGCCCGGATCCACGCCGAGACCCACGGCCCCGAGGAGGCCCCCGCCGTGGTGCTGGCCCACGGCTGGACCTGCTCCACCGCCTTCTGGGCCCCGGTCGTCCGCGACCTGGCCACCGACCACAAGGTCGTCCTCTACGACCAGCGGGGCCACGGCCGCTCCCCGGCCACCGGCCCGGCGGGCTACGGCACGACGGCACTCGCCGACGACCTGGTGGCCGTACTGGAGGCGACCCTCGGCCCGGACGAACGCGCCGTGGTCGGCGGCCACTCCATGGGCGGCATGACGATCATGGCCGCCGCCGAGCGCCCGGAACTGCGCGCCCGGGCCGCCGCCGCCCTGCTGTGCAGTACGGGCTGCGCCGGACTGCCCGCCGCGTCCCAGGTGTTCCCGTTCCGCAGCGAGCGCGCCCGGCGTCTCGCCCACCGGCTGCTGCTGGGCTCCCGGTCCCCGCTCGGCCCGGTCTCGCCCCTCACCCGGCGCGCGCTGAAGTACGCCACCATGAGCCCCGAAGCCACCCCCGAGCAGGTCGAGGCGTGCGCCCGCATCGTGCACGCCTGCCCGCCGGCCGTACGGGCCCGCTGGGGCAACGTGCTGTCCGTCCTCGAACTGACCGGTGGTGTCAGCCGGCTGGAGGTGCCGACGGTGGTGCTCGCCGGGTCCGCCGACCGCCTGACCCCGCCGGTGCAGTCCCGCCGGCTGGCCTCCGTGCTCCCGGACTTCCGGGGGCTGACCGAGCTGCCGGGGAAGGGCCATATGACGCCCATCGAGGACCCCGGCGCGGTCGCCGGCCTGTTGCGGGAACTCGTCCGGGACCACCTCCGGCCCACCGCCGACCGGCCCGCGCCGGCGCCCGCCGGCGCCGCCGTCCCCGCCCAGAAGACGCCACAAGAGACCGCGCAGAAGACCGGGCAGGAGTCCGCACAAAAGGCCGCGCAGAAGACCGGGCAGGCAGCCCGGAAGACCGCGCAGGAGAAGGAGAAGAGCGCATGAGCGGGAGCAGGAGCCTGGACGGGCAGGTCGTCGTCGTGACCGGCGCCGCGCGCGGGGTCGGTGCGCTGCTGGCCCGCAAGCTGTCGGCGCGCGGCGCCACGCTGGCGCTGGTCGGCCTGGAACCGGACGAGCTGGCGAAGGTGGCCGCGGGCCTGCACGGCCCGGCGCACCACTGGCACGCCGATGTCACCGACCACGAGGCGATGGCCCGGGTCGCGGAAGGGGTCAAGGAGCGCTTCGGCAAGGTCGACGTGGTCGTCGCCAACGCCGGGGTGGCGACCGGCGGCCCGTTCGTCGACTCCGACCCGGTCTCCTGGAAGCGGGTCATCGAGGTCAACCTCATAGGCGGTGCGGTCACCGGCCGGGCCTTCCTGCCCGTGCTGATGGAGTCCCGCGGCTACTTCCTGCAGATCGCCTCGCTCGCCGCGATCACTCCCGCGCCGATGATGACCGCGTACTGCGCCTCCAAGTCGGGCGTCGAGGCGTTCGCGCACAGCCTGCGCGCCGAGGTCGGCCACAAGGGCGTACGGGTCGGGGTCGGCTATCTGAGCTGGACCGACACCGACATGGTGCGCGGCGCCGACCAGAACGACCTCATGCGCGAACTGCGCGCGCGGATGCCCTGGCCGGCAAACAAGACCTATCCGCTGGGGCCGGCGGTGGACCGGATCGTGGCGGGCGTCGAACGCCGTTCCGTGCACGTCTACGGGCAGTGGTGGCTGCGCGGGATGCAGTCGCTGCGCGGGTACCTGCCCTCGCTCATCGGGTCGGCGGGCCGGCGGGAGATGCGGCGGTTCGGGGACCGGCTGGACGGTATGCGGGTCGGCCTGGTCGGCGCGGGCGGCGAGGCGGACGAGAAGGCCCGCGCCGACCGCTGACCGACCCGCTCCCTTCCTGGCGTTTGTGACGCTGGGTAGTCGAACGTGATCGAAATGCGAGCAATGTCCGGGCGTGTCACTCTTGTCCGGGGCCCTCCCCCTACGCCCCACTAGGAGTGAACAGCATGGGCATCAAGGACCAGTTCCAGGACAAGGCCAACGAGCTCAAGGACCAGGCCCAGAAGGCCATGGGCAGCGCTCGCGACGAGGCGGACGAGCGCGGCCGGCAGGGCCAGGACCGGGCCCGTCAGCGCGGCCAGCAGGGTCGTGAGCGCGGTCAGCAGGAGCGCGGCCAGCAGGGCCGTCGTCCTGCCCCCGACCCGATGGACGAGCTGCACGACGAGCGGGACCGCTTCCAGAGCTGATCCGCAGTCCTGAAGGTCACGCGTGGCGGCGTACGCGCCATGCGTGCGGGGCGCACCCGGTCGACCGGGTGCGCCCCAACTGCATTCCCCCGTTGTTCCCCCGCTGTTCCGTCCCCCCGTTGTTCCCTACAGGGTCAGTTGACGACCTTGAGCCGCGTCGGCCAGCCGCTGCGCGCGGCCTTGGCGAAGAGCTTCTTGATGTCCGTCGGGGTCAGCTTGATGCAGCCCAGCGAGTAGTAGTCGCGGACGCCGTCCCAGCGGTAGGGGCTGTCCTGGCCGGGCTTCCGGGGCCCCTGGGTGCCGTTGACGTTCATCTCGCTGTGCACGAACAGCTCGGTGCGCTTGGTCCGGTGGTTCTTGCACACCTTGTCCTGCACCTGGATCGCATAGCCGTTGATGCCGCTGCGGCCGCCGTTGTGGCGCTTGGTGTGGTTCAGCACCCGGTAGGTGCCGGTGGGCAGCCAGCCCTGCATGCTGGCGCACTCGTTCGTGCCGTTGCGGCCGCCGTTGCCGGAGCCCGCGCGGTACTTGGCGAGCACCTGGTCCTTGGCGTTCGGGATGCTCTTCATCAGGTAGAGCTTGGACTTGCTCGGGTTGCTCCAGTTCTTGTTGAAGTACAGGTACGTCCCGCCGGCCGCGGCCGTGGCGGCCTTCCCGGGCGCCGGGTGGGCGGCCAGCGCGGGGGCGGCCTCGGTGGCCGCGAGGCCGCCGGTGAGGGCCAGTGCGGCGGCGAGCGGAACGATCCGGTGACGGATGCGCATCGAACATCTCCCGTTGGGTGAGCGGTGGTCGGTGGCTGTTGCGGTGTGCCCGGCCGGGACAGGACACGACCTTGCTGGGCCGGCCGGTGTCCGGCAAGGCCCCTTTGGTATCCCGGACAGGCCGCGCGCTGTCCGGGCAGGTCGGACGGGGGGGTGGGACGTATCCGGAAGGGTGAGGGGTGCTGTCCGGGACTGACCGGAGGGGGTGTTGTGGCCGTGGCCGGGCGGCGGTTCAATGACCGGCATGACACGCACGGGGGGAACCGGCGGTGCGGGGCCCGCGACGGCCCACGACCCCGCCGCACTCGTCGCACTGATGCAACGCCTCAAGGACGACAGTGGCCTGACCTACCGTCAGCTGGAGCAGCGGGCGGCGGAGCGCGGCGAGGTGCTCGCCCGCAGCACCCTCGCGGACGTGCTCAACCGGAAGTCCCTGCCGCGGGCCGAGGTGCTCGGCGCGTTCCTGCGGGCGTGCGGCCGCCCCGAGGACGAGGTCGGGGAGTGGCTCGCGGCCCGGCGGCGCATCGAGGAGGGCACGGCGGCCCCGCCCGCCCGCACCGACCCGCCCGCCGTGGGCCGGCGGCGGCTGCTGACCGGCGCCGCGCTGCTGGGCGTCGTACTGCTCGCCGTCGGCATCCCGCTGCTGGCCGGGGACGGCGGCGCGGAGCCCGGCACCCCGCTGCCCACCGGCGAGGTGCGGATCCGCCCGCTGGGGGCGCCCGGACTGTGCCTGACGGACGGGCGGGTGCTGCGGGCGCACGCGTACCGCACGGTCGCGGTGGTGCGCCCCTGCGCGCAGGCGGTGCCCCCGCACACCCGGCTGACGGCGGCCGGCGGCGGTCGCCACCTCGTCCAGTGGTCACACCCGGACGAGGGCACCGGCTGCCTGGTCCTGCTGCGCGCACCGGGCCTGGCCGGGCTGCTGGAGCCGCAGAACGACTGCAGTGCGGGCGGGCCCGCCCAACGGTTCCGGATCGAGCCGGTCGACGGGCGGACCGACGGCGGACGGCCCGCGTACCGGCTGCGGTTGACCGACGGCGACCGGTGCGTCGGCCTCAGCGGCCGGGCGGCGGGCGCCACGGCCGTCGGCGTCCCCTGCCGCACCGGCGCGGACGACCAGACCTTCGCGATCGGCCCGGGGTGACGGGGGCGCCCCACCACACCGGCCGGGGATGACGGGGCGCGCGGCAACCGGCCGGAGAGACCCGGCCCCGCGCCGCCCGCTCAGGCCCCCGCCGCCTCCTCGGCGGCGCCGCCCGCCTCCCGCGGCGGCAGGGCCGGACGCCGCCGGTCCGGTACGTCCGAGAGGTCCGGAGGCGTCGCCGCCGGATGCCGCTCCAGCAGCTCCAGCGCGGTCCGCACCGCCACGCCCAGCGTCGGATGCCGGCCCTCCGCCCAGTGCAGCGGCGAGCGCAGCGCCTCGATGTCCACCTCGACACCGTGGTTCTCCACGCCCCAGCCGTAGAGCCGGAACCACGCCGCGTTCATCGGCACGGTGATCGTGGTGCCGTCCCCGAGCCGGTGCCGGCCGGTCATCCCGACCACCCCGCCCCACGTGCGCATGCCCACCACCGGGCCGATGCCCTGCAGCTTGAAGGCCGCGGTGATCATGTCGCCGTCGGACGAGGTCATCTCGTCGGCGACCGCCACGACCGGGCCGCGCGGGGCGTTGCTGGTGTACGACACCGGCTCGGCGTCCCGGGTCAGGTCCCAGCCCATGATGGTGCGGGTCAGCTTCTCGATCACCAGCTCCGAGATGTTGCCGCCGGCGTTGCCCCGTACGTCCACGATCAGCGCGGGCATCGACATCTCCATCCGCACGTCCCGGTTGAACTGCGCCCAGCCGGAGCCGCCCATGTCGGGGATGTGCAGATAGCCGCACCGGCCGCCGCTCAGCTCCCGCACCACCGCACGGCGTTTGGCGACCCAGTCCTGGTAGCGCAGCGGCCGTTCGTCGACCAGCGGCACCACGGCGACCCGGCGGGCGTGCCCGTTGCCCTCGGCCGGGCAGAAGGTCAGCTCGACGGTGGTGCCGCCGGCCGCGGCCAGCAACGGGCCCGGCCCGGCGACCGGGTCCACCGGCCGCCCGTCGACATGGGTGAGCGCCGCGCCCTCCCGGATGCCCGTACCGGCCAGCGGGGAGCGCGCCTTGGGGTCGGAGGACTCACCGGGCAGGATCCGCTGCACCACCCACCGCCCGTCCCGGCAGACGACGTTGGCGCCGAGCAGACCGATCGCGCGCTGGTAGTGCGGCGGCCCCTCGTTGCGCCGGGCACCGGTGACGTACGCGTGCGAGGTGCCCAGCTCGCCCAGCACCTCACGCAGCAGATCGGCGAACTCGTCCGGGGAGGCGACCCGTTCGACCAGCGGCCGGTACTGCGCGAGCACCGCGTCCCAGTCGATGCCGCACATCCGCGGCTCCCAGAAGTACGCCCGGATGATCCGGCCCGCCTCGTCGTACGCCTGCCGCCACTCCGCGCCCGGGTCGACGTCGTGCAGGATGCGCCGGAGGTCCAGATAGACCATCGAATCGCTGTCCGCCGGCTCGGCCGCCGGGACCGCCCGCAGCTCGCCGTCGTCGTTGACGACCAGCCGGGAGCCGTCGCCGCTGAGCGCGAACTCGTCGATCGCGCTGGTCAGTTCGGTGCGCCGGGCCTTGGTCAGGTCGAAGTGCTCCAGGGTGGGCTTGCCGGAGGTGTTGTCCGGGCTGGCGAAGGTCTCGCCCAGCGCGCCGGAGATCGGCCAGCGCAGCCAGACCAGCCCGCCGCCGCTGACCGGCTCCAGGGAGGAGTACTTGGACGCCGCGACCGGGAACGGCGTGACGCGGTTCTCCAGCCCCTCGACCTCCACCAGCACCGTCCCCTCGCCGGTCGGCGGCGGGCTCTCGTCCGGGTCCAGCCCGCCCGCCGCGGGCCGCCCCTCCGGCGACAGCGCGAACGGCGACGGCGTCGCCGACGACAGCGGCACCAGGTGCGGCCGGCAGCCCAGCGGGAACGACAGGTCGCCGGTGTGCACGTCGTAGACCGGGTCGAAGCCGCGCCAGGACAGGAACGCCAGATAGCGGCCGTCGCGGGTGAACACCGGCTGCTCGTCCTCGAAACGGCCGTTGGTGACGTCCACGACGAGCCGGTCGGAGAGCCGGGCCATCTTGATCATCCGCAGCGAACGGCCGATGCCGGGGTGCGACCAGGTCAGCCAGCGCGAGTCGGGGGAGAAGGCCAGGTCGCGGACCGGGCCGTTGGTGGACCGGATCAGCTCGGTGACCCCGCCCGGACCGGCGGCCTCCTCCTCCGCCGAGCGGTCCTCCTCGGTCGTCTCCTCGTCCGGCCGGGTCACGTCCACCAGCAGCAGCCGGCCGTCGTGGGACGCCACCGCCAGCCGCTCACCGTCCGGCGACGAGGTCATCTCGTGGACCCGGCCCAGCTCACCGGCGGCCAGCCGGCGCGGCCGCCCCGGATCACTGGCCCGCGGCAGATTGGCGATCTCGATGGCGTCCGGGCCCTCGGCGTCGGTGACGTAGGCGATCCGGCCGCTGGAGCCCAGCATCTCGGGCAGCCGGACGCGGATGCCCGGGGTGTCGTGGATCGCCCGGGCCGGGCCGTCGCGGTGGGTGAGCCAGTACAGGCTGCCGCGGACCCCGATCGCGCTGGCCCGCCCGGTGGCGTCCACCGCGAGCGAGGTGACGTGCGAGGCGGCCGGGACCTGGTAGCTGCGCCGCCCGGCCCGCGGCCCGCCCAGCCGCACCGCCAGCTTCCGCGGTACGGCGTCCGGACTCAGGTCCTCGACCAGCCAGAGGTCGCCCGCGCACTGGTAGACGATCCGCTCCCCGTCGGTCGAGGCATGCCGGGCGTAGAAATCGGTGTGATCGCTGTGCCGCCGCAGATCCGTCCCGTCCGCCAGGCACGAATAGACGTTGCCGACGCCCTCATGATCCGACAGGAACGCGATCCGCCCGCCCACGAACATCACCGAGTCCAGATGCCCGTACAGATCCGGCAGCAGCCGGGTCCCGTGCAGCCACATCCGGCCCATCGCCCCACCCCGGTAGCGCTTCCAGGAGGCGGGCTCGTGCGGCGGCTTGCCGGTGAGCAGCAGGGTGCGGCGCTCCCCCTCGACGTCGGCGACCGCGATGTCGGACACCGGCCCCCACGGCAGCTTGCCGCCGGGACTGCCGTCGGTCGGCAGGCTGTAGGCCCACGAGTAGTACGAGAACGGCTGCCCGTGCGAGGACACCGCGAGCACGTGCGCCTGGCCCTCATGATCCGGCGGCGTCCACCCGCACACCCGCGCATCGGTACTGCCCCAGTACGTCAGCCGCCGCGCCGGACCGCCCTCCACCGGCGCGAGATGCACTTCCGGGTCGAGGCTCCGCCACGTCGTGAACGCGATGTGCCGCCCGTCCGGCGAGAACCGCGGATGCCCGACCCGCGTCCGGTCCACGGTCAGCCGCCACGCCCGCCCCGGCTCCTCCCCCTCCGCCGCGATCGGGGCCACCCACACATCGTCCTCGGCGGCGAAGCAGAGCAGATCCCCGTGCAGATGCGGAAACCGCAGGTAAGCCCCGGGCGGCGCCCCCGGCCCAGCCGGCATCCGACGCAGCCGCCCCTCCGTCTCGACGACATCCGTCCCCTGGCGAGGCCCGACGGCCCCGGGTACATCGCTCACGCCCCCATGGTTTCGGGCGGGGGAGTGGGTGGCAACTCGGATGGGTGAGGCCGAGCAGTCAGATCCGGATGACCGGGTGTGTGGAGGTGCGCTGGCGCGCAGGTCGCGCGATGTCGTGTACGGCTGCCTGGAATTTCTTCCTGGTGTCCCAGTCCTGCGCAGCCCTCAGCCTGGCCCCCAGCCTCTGCCAAGCGGCCGCGTACTGAGCGCACAAGGTGCGGGCATCGGACGCGGGCATCTTGGTCACCCCAGCAGCTATGGCGTCGTCGAGGATGGCGCACCATGCGTGACTGCGTCTCAAAGCAGTCTCGGAAAGATTCTCCCTGAGGTCGTCCGTGAGGGAATGCAGCAACTCCGAAAGGCATTTGTGACGCTTCTCCGCGTCGGAGTCGGATTCGTGCAGCATCCCCGGGGGAAAGTCGGACCGGGCCGCAGTGGCTGGATCGCTCTCCTGGACAGCGCCGATGAGAGTGGCCCTGTCCTCCCAGTTGCCCGGGTGCTTCTTCGCGACTTCAAAGAGGTTTTCCCAAACCTTCTCTTCGGCACTCAGCCAGGCTCGGAGGACGCCGACGGAAACAGTTCCGTTCTTGCCGCGCTGCCGCCAAATCTGTTCCATGACGAGGGCGGTCTCGTTCAGGAGGCGGCGTGCATAGCCATCCGTGAGGCAGCGGATCGAGGTGCAGGGGAACGGCCTGTCCAAGGGTGCTGCACTGGGGAAGGTGCGCCGCACGAAATCGGAGAAGGAAGAATGGCGGCGGAGCAAGGACAGATCCGGATCCTCGAACAGTAGCCACGAACGCCCCAGCGTGGTGAAGCCGCTTTCAGCTCGCAGCACCGCTTTTTCCAATTTCTTGACGGCCATATCGGCCAGCTGGTTACGGTTGCATTTCTCAGCCTTGCTCGGTTTTTTGGCCTCGTACCTTTTCATCGCCACGGCGTAGACGCACGCAAAGTTGTAGTAGTCCTGCCATTCGCGCAGGGCGGGAGAAAAGGGCCGCACGCGAGCGCGGAGAGTTTCCGGGGTCAGCCCTTCCCATTCCATCACGTACCTGCGCCGTTCGTAGGCGCGCCAATGGCCCGTCCTCGCACGGTGATCCTCTGGGGCCGGTAGAGGTCCTGCCAGCTCGTTTGCTTGCCAGGCTAGCCGCAAGGGGCCCCAGACATCACGGTTGATCATCAGGCCTACGCGTGTGAGCGAGGGCTGGCAGCGGTTTCGCTGGACGTATGCGGGTGGCCAGACTCTACGGAGCACACGCAGCAGCCCGGAGGGCCAGGCGAGGGGGGAGCAGCGCGCGTGCAAGTGGTCTTTTGTGAGCCGGTACAGCTCCTGCACGGCAGCTCTCTGGAGCACCACGCGGACCTGCCCCTTCTCGACAGCTGAGACATTATCCTGCAGGTGCTCTTCAAGCCATTTCCTGGAGGTCACTTCGACCCCATGCTCGCTGTACTCGGCGGTTTTGCAAGATCCTTCCTGTGCGAGAGCGAAGTCGACAGCGACCGGCCAGTAACGCTCTGCCAGTACGTGCCGCAGGCAGTCCGACATCTGCATGCGTTCGCCGTCAGGAGGAGGCCCTTCCTCGGAATCAACGATCTCCTCCGAGGTCCCCAGGATGATGGCATTGCGGTAGCGGAGGCCAAGCGTCTCCCAGTACGCGCGGGGGCGGAAGAAGTAACGGAATCTTGAAGCGAAAAGTCGCCAGCGAATCCACAGGCGTTTGTTGTACTCGTCTGCGGTCTGGCCATCGAGAGTGAGACCCGACTGGCAGGTTTCCAAAGCATCGACAGGAAGTGCCAGTTTTTCCTGCGCCCCGGCGAACTCCGCTCGTATGTAGGGGTTCTGCGGGTCGAATTTCAGGGCGTCGCCGTAGCGTTTCAGCGCTTGGTCGTAGCGCTGCCGGGCGCTCAGCGACTTCGCCTCTTGGTAGGCGCGGAGCAACTCCGGCGGCAGTTCACGGGCCCACCAGGAACGCCACGGTGGCTGCTTTCCGGCGCGCGTCACCGGCAGCAGCGACGCTTCGACCCAGTAGGCGGCCCGGCATACAGCCTGTTCCCAGTCTCGGCCCCAGACGGTGGTGGCCCGGGCACCGCTGAAGACGTACGCGGTGAGCGTGACGGTGATGCCGTAGGGCTCCGTCCCGTGTTCACGATGCTGGAGGGCGCCGCCGACCCGGTAGGCCAGTTTGGGCCGCAGCCGACTGAGCAGTCGCGGAATGGTGGTGCCAGGCTTATGAAGATCCACATCGCCGAGGAGGTCGAGAAACCCGGTGGGTGGAGCCTCCGCCGGCACCGTAGTGGGCGGATAGAGACTGCTCTCGGACAGCTTCATGCGGAGTCGTGAGGTCAGGTCGTCGACCCGCGGCGGTTTCTTGTCGGCCGTGGCGTCGACGAGCTGCTCCACCTGGACGGGGCCGGGTCGGTATCCCAGCAGGGAGCGGCTGAACCGCCACCATGCGTACAGGGCCAGCAGCACCAGTAGCAGGCCCCCCAATCGCACCCCCGGACTGATCCCCTGGCCGCTGATGAATGCAGCGAGCCCGCTGAAGATGCGGGGAAACGTGCTGACTGCGGTCCAGTGCCAGTTGCTCGCGCCCGCCCACCAACCAAGCGGCAGGACCCCTAGCGTGATCAGGACCGCCGACACCCCCCACGCCACCACCCGCGGAACGAGAAGCGGCGATGTAGGAGTCCGGGAGAGCTTTCCCGGTCGCTTCGCCATGACAGCTGCTCCGGCCGATCTCTTCTTTCCAGTCTCCTCCGGTTGGCAGGGACCCGCCACCGGGCGGGGGGCGGACCACCGGCCGCCTCCGGGGCGTCCGCCCGTCCCGCATTCAAGGCGCTCTTGCGACTTTGTTGCAGTAAGCCTCACCATTGGCTGATTGCAAACCCTTGGCTGGTTGCAGCCTGAAGCGGAGACCCTGAGATGCACGTACCCGATGGATTCATCAATGCGCCGGTGTCGGCGGCGACCGGTGTGGTTGCTGCGGTGGCCGTTGCGGTCAGCCTGCGTGGGGCGCGGCGGGAGCTGGCGGGTGCGGGGCAAGGGGTCGGGGCCGGGGCGGAGCGGACCGCGCCGCTGGCCGGGCTGGTGGCGGCGTTCATCTTTGCCGTGCAGATGCTGAATTTCCCCGTGGCGGCCGGTACGAGCGGGCATCTGCTCGGCGGGGCGCTCGCGGCGATACTCGTCGGGCCGTACACCGGGGTGCTGTGCGTCTCGGTCGTGCTGCTCATGCAGGGTGTGCTCTTCGCGGACGGCGGGCTGACCGCGCTGGGCGTCAACATCAGCGATATGGCGATCGTGACGACCGTGGTCGCCTATGCGGTGTTCCGGCTGCTGGTGAAGGTGCTGCCGCGGCGGCGCAGTTCGGTGACCGTCGCTTCGTTCGTCGGGGCGCTGCTTTCCGTGCCGGCCGCGGCGGTCGCCTTCACCGCGATCTACGCGCTGGGCGGTACCGCTGACGTGCCGATCGGCAAGGTGTTCGCGGCCATGGTCGGGGTGCATGTGCTGATCGGCATCGGCGAGGCGGTCATCACCGCGCTGACGGTCGGTGCGGTGATCGCCGTGCGGCCCGACCTGGTGTACGGGGCGCGGGGTCTGGCCAAGCCGCTGGAGCTGCGGACCTCGCCGCTGGCCGGGGCCGGCAGTGACCCCGTTCCGGCCCCTGCTCCCCACGAGCCCGTCGCGGCCGCCGCCCCGCGCCGTTCCGCCCGCCGCGTCTGGCTGGCCGGGGTCGCCGCCGCGCTGGTGTGCGCGGGTGGCCTCAGCTACTACGCCTCCGCGAGCCCCGACGGTCTGGAGAAGGTCGCCCACGACCAGGGCATCGACGCCAAGGCCAAGGACCACGCCACCAAGGACTCGCCGCTCGCCGACTACAGCGTCAAGGACATCGCCGACCCGCGGCTGGCCGGCGGTCTCGCCGGGGTCATCGGGGTCGGCGCGACCCTGGCCGTCGGCACCGGCGTCTTCGTGGCCGTACGCCGCCGCAGGAACGCCGGGCCGGCCGACAACCCCGTATCGGCCGAGAACGCCGTACCGGCCGCCGAAGGAAGCGGGAACGCCTGACATGGGGGCCGGCCACGCGCACAAGCTCTACCGGCACGGGCACTCACCGGTGCACGCGCTGCCCGCACACTGCAAGATCGCCGCGGTGTTCGGCTTCGTCCTGATCGTCGTCTCCACCCCGCGCGAGACGGTCTGGGCCTTCGGGCTCTACGCACTGCTGATCGCGGCCGCCGCCGTCGCGGCCCGGGTCCCGGCCGGCTTCCTGCTCAAGCGGCTGCTGATCGAGGTGCCGTTCGTCGCCTTCGCCGTGCTGATGCCGTTCGTGGCCGAGGGGCCGCGCCTGCACGCCCTCGGGATGAGCCTGAGCGAGTCCGGTCTCTGGGGCGCCTGGAACGTCCTGGCCAAGGGCACGCTGGGCGTCGCCGCGTCCGTGCTGCTCGCGGCCACCACCGAACTGCGCGAACTCCTCCTCGGCCTGCAGCGCCTGCGGATGCCGCCGCTGCTCGTCCAGATCGCCTCCTTCATGATCCGCTACGGCGACGTGATCACCGACGAGATGCGGCGGATGCGGATCGCCCGCCTCTCCCGCGGCTTCGAGGCCCGCGGCGTACGCCACTGGGGCGTGCTCGCCAAGTCCGCCGGAGCACTGTTCATCCGCTCCTACGAGCGCGGCGAACGGGTCCACCTCGCCATGGTCAGCCGCGGCTACACCGGCACCATGCCCGTCATCGACGCCACCACCGCCACCCGCACACAATGGACCCGCGCGGCCGCCCTCCCCCTGGCCGCGCTCGCCGTCTGCCTCCTGGGATGGACCCTTTGAGCACCGCAACACCCGCCGCCGCGCCCGCCCCCTCGCTCGCCGTCTCCGGCCTCGCCTACGCCTACCCCGACGGCCACCAGGCGCTGTTCGGCGTCGACCTGACCGTCGCCCGCGGCGAACGCGTCGCCCTGCTCGGCCCCAACGGCGCCGGCAAGACCACCCTCGTCCTGCACCTCAACGGCATCCTCGAAGCCGGCGCCGGCAGCGTCGCGGTGGCCGGACTGCCGGTCGCCAAGCAGCACCTCGCGGAGATCCGCCGCCGGGTCGGCATCGTCTTCCAGGACCCCGACGACCAGCTGTTCATGCCCACCGTCCGCGAGGACGTCGCCTTCGGCCCGGCCGCCGCGGGCCTGCGCGGCGCCGCCCTCGACGCCCGGGTCACCGAGGCGCTCGACCGCGTCGGCATGGCCGACTTCGCCGACCGCCCGCCGCACCACCTCTCCTTCGGCCAGCGCCGCCGGGTGGCCGTCGCCACCGTCCTGGCCATGCGCCCGGAAATCCTCGTCCTGGACGAGCCGTCCTCCAACCTCGATCCGGCCTCCCGCCGCGAACTCGCCGACATCCTCCGGTCGTTGGACGTCACCGTGCTGATGGTCACCCACGACCTGCCGTACGCGCTGGAGCTGTGCCCGCGGTCCGTCGTGCTCTCCGGTGGCGTACTGGTCGCCGACGGCACCACCCAGGAGCTGCTGTGCGACGACGAGCTGATGCGCACCCACCGCCTGGAGCTCCCCTTCGGCTTCGACCCCCGCTCGGTCACCGTCCCGCAGTGAGGACGCCCGCCCGCAGCGATGACGCCCCCGTCCCGCAGTGAGGACGCCCGTCCCGCAGTGGGGCCCCGGCCCACCGCCCACCCCGCCGCTCCCGTGTGACGAACGCCACGGCCCGAGGCCCTGGTCATCAGCACCGATCCGCGCGTTGCACCATTGATGGGTCACGAAAGCGACGGATGAGTGGGAAGCGGGAATCAGTGGTGGACGTCCAGGGCACGGTCGAGGACGGCTTCGAGCCGGTCCGGGACGCCTTCATGGCCAACTTCGCGCGACGCGGAGAGCGGGGGGCGGCGGTCGCCGTCTACCGGCACGGGCAGAAGGTCGTCGACCTGTGGGGCGGTACGAAGGACGGTGACGGCGCGCCGGACGGCACGGCCGCACCCTGGGAGGCCGGCACCGCCCAGGTGATCCGCTCCGCGACCAAGGGCATCGCCGCCGTCGTCCCGCTGCTGCTGCACCAGCGCGGACAGCTCGACCTGGACGCGCCCGTCGGTACGTACTGGCCCGAGTTCAAGGCCGCCGGCAAGGAACGCGTCCTCGTCCGCCACCTCCTCTCCCACCGCGCCGGACTGCCCGTCCTCGACACCCCGCTCACCCCCGCCCAGGCCCTCGACGGCACCAGCGGCCCCACCGCGGTCGCCGCCCAGGCACCCGCCTGGGAGCCGGGCACGGACCACGGTTACCACGCCCAGACCTATAGCTGGCTGCTCGGCGAACTGGTGCTGCGGGTCACCGGCCGCACCCTCGGCACCTGGGTCGCCGAGGAGATATCCGGGCCGCTCGGCCTGGACCTGTGGATCGGCCTGCCGGACGCGGAACAGTCCCGGGTCGGCCGGCTGGCCCCCGTTACGCCCCCGGCGCCGCCCGCCGCCCACGGCCTCCGCGTCCGCCCCAAGCGGACCGTCGCGGCGGCGTACGAGGACCCGACCTCCCTCACGAGCCGCGCCTTCGCGGCGATCTCGCCGGGTCCCGACGAGAACGACCCCGCCTTCCGCGCCGCCGAACTGCCCGCCTCGGCGGGCGTCGCCACGGCCCGCGCGCTGGCCCGCTGCTACGCCGCGCTGATCGGCGCGGTCGACGGGCACCCGCGGCTCTTCGCCCCCGCGACCCTGACCCTCGCCCGCACGGAGGAGTCCGCGGGCCTCGACCGCACGCTGCTGGTCTCCACCCGCTTCGGCCTCGGCTTCATGCTCCACGGCCCGGCCTCGCCGCTGCTCTCGCCCGGCTCCTTCGGCCACCCCGGCCGCGGCGGCGCCCTGGCCTGCGCGGACCCCGAGACCGGCGTCGCCTTCGGCTACGTGACGAACGGGATGCAACGGAATGTCACGGCGGACCCCCGTGCGCAGGCGCTGCTGCGAGCCGTATCCCACGTTGTCGGCTAGCCCGCCGCGGGCGTTGCTGTTTTTCGCCTTCGGCGGGGGTGGGGTTTAGGGCCGGGGGCGCTCGGTTTCGTTGCCGTTTCGGGTGTGGCCCTCCGGGGCGGGTTTTCGGACGTAAAGCGAAGCAGTCCACACAACGGGCGCTGGAGGGCCGAACCCGGCACCCACCACTCACCAGGCGCCCCGGCCCTAAACCCACCCCCGCCGAAGGCGGGAAAAAGACAGCCACCCCCACGGCGGGCCAGCCGAAAACGTGCGGCGAGTCTCAGCCCGCGTAAAGCATCAGGCCGATCCCCACCACCATCAGCCCCGCGGCAGCGATCCGTGGGGTGCCGAACCGTTCCTTGAAGAACAGGGCGCCGATCGCCGCGCCGACGATGATGGAGGACTCGCGGAGGGCGGCGATGGGGGCGAGGGGGGCGCGCGTCTGGGCCCACAGGACCAGGCCGTAGGCGAGGACGGAGAGGACCCCGCCGGCCAGGCCACGGGCCGCGAACGGGCGGAGGGCGGTGAGGAGTTGGCCCCGGTGGACGGCGAGGGCCCAGAGGGGGATCACGAGGCCTTCGAGGATCATCAGCCAGGCGATGTAGCCCAGCGGCGTGCCGGCGGCGCGGACGCCGAGGCCGTCGACGGTGGTGTAGGAGGCGATGGACAGGCCGGTGGCGAGGGCCGCGATGATGGCCGGCCAGTGCGGCCGGGTGCCGGCGGCGCGGACGCCCCAGAGGGCCACGCCGACCAGGCCCGTCGAGGCGAGGGCGACGCCCGCGAGGGCCCAGGGGCCGGGGGTCTCGTGGACGAAGACGGCCGCCAGGACGGTGACGACGAGCGGGGCGCTGCCGCGGGCGATGGGGTACATCTGCCCGAAGTCGCCCAGCTTGAATGACCGCATGAGCAGGGCCTGGTAGACGATGTGCAGGACGGCGGAGCCCAGGAGGTAGGGCCAGGCGCCGGTGGCCGGCAGCGGGGTGGCGAAGGCCAGGACCGCGCCGCAGAGGGCGCCACCGCCGCCGACGAGCGTGAAGGCGAGGAGCTGGTCGCGTATGCCGTGGGCGATCGCGTTCCAGCTGGCGTGCGTCACGGCGGCCGCGAGGACGGCCGCGACGACCAGCGGGGTCACGAGGAACGCTCGCGCACGTCCACGACCCTGCCCTGCGCGTGCTCGATCAGCGTCGTGGGAGCGAGCGGGAAGACCGTGTGCGGGGTGCCGGCGGCGGCCCAGACCTCGTCGTGGGCGAGCAGCCCGCGGTCGGCCAGGACGCGGGTGCGGACGCGGTGGCCGAAGGGCGGTACGCCGCCGATCGCGTAGCCGGTGGTCTCGCGGACCAGGGCGGCGTCGGCGCGGGTGACCTTCGTGGCCTGCAGCTCCGCACGGACGCGCTGCACGTCGACGCGGGAGGCGCCGTCCATCAGGACCAGGACCGGTACGCCGCCCCCGAGTTCTCGGCCTTGGTCGGACAGGGGGGAGCCCCATGCGGTGAAGATCAGCGACTTCACGATCTGGGCCAGCTCGCAGCCGATGGCCGCGGCGGCGTCGGCGGCGGTGCGGGTGCCCTCGGGGAAGCTGCGGACCGGCACGGTGAGGCCGAGGTCGGCGAGCGCCTGGGCGAAGCGTGGGTGGGCGGGGGAGGGCGAGGGGGAGGGGGCGTCGGACGGGGAAAGCGACATGGCCCGCACGCTAGCGAAAGCTGTACGGGCCATGCGACCGGGTTCCGGTGTGTGAGAGGGGCGCCCACGAGGAGCATGCACCAGGGGCGCCCACGAGGAGCGCCCCTGGCGGCTCAGCCGGCGGTGAGGATCGAGCGGACCACCGGGCCCGCGTTGGAGCCGCCGTGGCCGCTGGCCGGGACGACGGCCGCCGCGGCCAGGTCGTCGCGGTACGCGGTGAACCAGGCGTTCGGCTTCTTCTGGTTGTCGACCTCGGCGGAGCCGGTCTTGGCGCCGATGTCACCGCTGACCCCGGACATCGCCTCGGCGGCCGTACCGGAGGTCGCGGTCAGCTTCATCAGCGACTTCAGGCCGGACTGGGTGGACGGCTTCAGGGCGCGGGCGGCCTTGGCGAAGGTCCGGTTGTCCAGCGACGGCGCGACGATGTACGGCTGGTGGAAGGAGCCGGCGTGGACCGTGGCGGCGAACGTGGCGACGTTGAGCGGGTTCATCCGCACGCCGCCCTGCCCGATCAGTGAGGCCGCCATCTGCGCGTCGTGCTGCACCGGCACCGCGCCGTCGAAGGTGGGGATGCCGGTCTGCCAGTTCAGGCCGATGCCGAAGACGTCCCGCGCCTCGTTCGTCAGGTCGTCGTCCTTGAGCTTCGGCGCGAGCGAGATGAAGGCGTTGTTGCAGGACGCGGCGAAGCTCTGCGCGAAGGTGCCGTTCTTGATCTCGGACTTGCCGTCGTTCTGGAACTTCCAGCCGCCGACCGTGAAGTACTTGGGGCACGGGTGCTTCTT
Source organism: Streptomyces sp. NPDC048196 (assembly GCF_040652715.1). Lineage (NCBI taxonomy): Bacteria > Bacillati > Actinomycetota > Actinomycetes > Kitasatosporales > Streptomycetaceae > Streptomyces > Streptomyces sp. NPDC048196. The sequence continues at coordinate 135,766 of NZ_JBEZMM010000014.1, forward strand.
GCCGGGCGAGGTCAGGCCCTTGTCCAGGAACATCGCCGACGTGATGATCTTCATCGTCGAGCCGGGGGCCAGCGACCCCTGGGTGGCCATGTTGAAGCCCTTCGCCGGGGAGTTGGCGAGCGCCAGGATCTCACCCGTACTGGGCTTGACCGCGGCCGCCGAGGCGGACTTCTTGCCGCGGATCGCCTTCTCGGCCGCCGCCTGGAGCTTGGCGTCCAGGGTGGTCTTCAACGTGCCGGGGGTGCCCTTGGAGAGCACCTTCAGGGTCTTGTCGGGCTGCTGGTCGGCCGGCTTGGCCGCCTTGGCGCGCTTGATGTACAGCTCCACGCCGGGCTTGCCGCCGGTCTTGGCGCCGTACCTGTCGCGCAGGCTCGCGAGGATCCCGGTCAGCGTGGGGTGCGCCTCGGGGGTCAGCTCGACCCCGTTGCGGTCCACGGCCTTGATCGGCGGCGCCTCGGCCTCGCCGGTCCGCAGCTCGTCGCCCTTGGCCAGGCCCGGGTACAGCACGGCCGGCTGCCAGGCGACCACCGGCTTGCCGGTGGCCTTGTCCCGGTGGAGGGTCGCCGAGCCGCGGTACGAGTACGGCGCCTTGGTGCCCTTGTAGTCGATCTGCGCGGCGACGGTGTACGGGATCTTGTCGCCGGCGGGGGTGCCGGGCGTCACCGTCACCTTGGAGAACCCGGCCCGCTTGGCGAAGGTCGCGAGCGCCGCCTTGGCGGTGTCCGGGCTGTCGGTCAGCTTCGCGGCCTTGGCCGCGTCGCCGGACTGCCAGGCGGTCAGGAACTCCTGGCCGGCCGTCTGCACCTCCTTGGCGGAGAGCGGGCCGGTCGGCACCTTGGGCGCGTTGTCACCGGCCGCGGCGTCCGCGGAGCGGACCTCCTGCGGCGTCGCGTCGTCCGATCCGCCGAACAGCGTGAAGCCGCCCACGACTCCCGCCACCAGGGCCACCGATCCGCCGATCAGCCCGTACTTCACCTCACGGCGCATGCCACCGATTCCCTCCCTGGAGCCTCGTCCTTGAATACGCACACAAGAACGTGCCACGCACTCTAAGGGACACGGGAAGAGCACCGAGTCTCGATCCGGGCACGGTCCGGTGACGCGCTGTTGTAAGCCTGTGACGGAATCGTCGAATTCCGGCGGCGGCTCACACCCAGCTGTCGAACCACATCCGGTGGTGCCAGGCGCTCTTCGGGATCGGCAGACCCGTATAGAGCGGATAGAAGTAGATGAAGTTCCAGATGATGAGGAGGACCAGGACGCCGGCCCCTACGGCGCCGATGGTCCGGCGGCGCTCCGTCGCCCCCGGCGGGCCGAGGATCGCGCCGATCATCATGGCCAGCGCCAGGCACAAGAACGGCACGAAGACGACGGCGTAGAAGAGGAAGATCGTGCGTTCCTGGTACAGGAACCAGGGGAGGTAGCCGGCGGCGACCCCGCAGGCGATCGCGCCGGCCCGCCAGTCCCGCTTGAACAGCCAGCGGTACAGGACGTAGAGCAGCGCGAAGCAGGACGCCCACCACAGCAGCGGGGTGCCCAGCGCCAGGACCTCGCGGGCGCAGCCCTCGGCCGCGGTGCAGCCGTCCTGCCCGAATTTGGGGTCCTCGTAGAAGTACGACACCGGGCGGCCCAGGATCAGCCAGCTCCAGGGGTTGGACTGGTAGGTGTGCGGGGTGGTCAGTCCGGTGTGGAAGGCGTAGACCTCGGTCTGGTAGTGCCACAGGCTGCGCAGCCAGTCCGGCAGCCAGGTCCAGCCGGCCGCCCGGCCGTCCGGGGTGGTGGCCCAGTCGCGGTAGTAGCCGCCCTTGGTGACGATCCAGCCGGTCCAGGACGCGAGGTAGGTGGCCAGGGCGACGACGACGGTGGAGCCGAAGGCGGCCAGCACGTCGCGGCGCAGCGCCGAGCGGAACGGGCGCCGGGCGCCGGCCGTGCGGCGGGCCGCGACGTCCCAGAGGAACGACATCAGGGCGAACGCCGCGAGGAAGTACAGACCGTTCCATTTGGTGGCCGAGGCCAGGCCCAGGCAGAGACCGGCCGCGATCCGCCACGGTCGCCACCCCAGCCGGAGCCGGTCGCCGACGCCCGCGTCCGGGCGGGCCACCCCGTCCGGGCTCACCGGAAGCGCCGCCGCGAGCCGGGCGCGGGTGCGGTCCCGGTCCACCAGCAGGCAGCCGAACGCCGCCACCACCCAGAACATCACGATCAGGTCGAGCAGCGCGGTACGGCTCATCACGAAGTGCAGCCCGTCCACCGCCAGCAGCGTCCCGGCCAGGCAGCCCAGCGCCGTGGACCGCATCAGCCGCCGCCCGATCCGGCAGATCAGCAGCACCGACAGGGTGCCGAGCAGCGCCACCATGAACCGCCAGCCGAAGGGGTTCATCCCCAGCGCCCACTCGCCGACCGCGATCAGCCACTTGCCCGCCGGGGGGTGGACGACGTACGAGTGCTCCGGCGAGAGCAGGATCTGCGGCGGATGGGCCACCAGCGCGTCATTGGCGTTCTTGGCCCAGGTGCCCTCGTAGCCGTACTGGAGCAGCGACCAGGCGTCCTTCGGGTAGTACGTCTCGTCGAATATCACCTTCCGCGGGCTGCCGAGGTGCCAGAACCGCAGGACCCCCGCGAACAGCGCCACCAGCAGCGGGCCGCCCCAGCCCGACCAGCGGGCCAGCCGGGCCGCCGCGTCCGGACCGGCGCCGAACACCGCCCACAGCCGGCCGCCCGCCCGCGGGTACGCGGGCACCAGCCGGGTCCGGACGTCGGCCGGCGGCGCGGCCGGATATCCGAATCGGCGCAGCCGCCGCTGCCAGACGGGGGGCTGCCGGGCCGGCTCCGGAGCGGCGTGCGCGGCGGCGTCGGTCGCGGTGGTGTCACTCGTCACCCGGCCCATCGTAGGGAAGCGGCCTGTGGACCGGTGGGGAGCGCCACCGGCGGATGCCCGGCGGGCCGGGGCGGGCCGGGGCGGGTCGGCGGGCCGGCGGTGTGCTGGGAGGATGGGCGGGTGACTGGAGTGCTGGTACTTGCAGGGACGCCCATCGGCGACATCGCGGACGCGCCGCCGCGGCTCGCCGCCGAACTGGCCGCCGCAGAGGTGATCGCCGCCGAGGACACCCGGCGGCTGCGCCGGCTGACCCAGGCGCTGGACGTGACGCCCACCGGCCGGATCGTGTCGTACTTCGAGGGCAACGAGGCGGCCCGCACGCCGGAGCTCGCCGACGCGCTGGCCGGCGGCGCCCGGGTGCTGCTGGTCACCGACGCCGGCATGCCGTCGGTCTCCGACCCCGGCTACCGGCTGGTGGCGGCGGCCGTCGAGCGCGGGATCAAGGTCACCGCCGTACCCGGCCCGAGCGCGGTGCTCACCGCGCTGGCCGTCTCCGGTCTGCCGGTGGACCGCTTCTGCTTCGAGGGTTTCCCGCCGCGCAAGGCCGGCGAACGGCGCTCCCGGCTGCGCGAGGTCGCCGACGAGCGGCGCACCCTGGTGTATTTCGAGGCGCCGCACCGGCTCGACGACACCCTCGCCGCGATGGCCGAGGTCTTCGGCCCGGACCGCCGGGCCGCGGTCTGCCGCGAGCTGACCAAGACGTACGAGGAGGTCAAGCGCGGGACGCTGGGCGAGCTGGCGACCTGGGCGGCCGAGGGCGTACGGGGCGAGATCACCATCGTCGTCGAGGGCGCCCCGGAGAGCGGTCCGCAGGAGCTGGCACCCGAGGAACTGGTGCGCCGGGTGCGGGTCCGCGAGGAGGCGGGGGAGCGGCGCAAGGAGGCCATCGCGGCGGTCGCGGCGGAGGCGGGGCTGCCCAAGCGGGAGGTCTTCGACGCGGTGGTCGCGGCGAAGAACGCGGAGAAGGCGGGCTGAGAAGCCGGTCCCGGCGGGCGTCCCGGGGCTTTCCGCGCCACCCGGAAACCGGCCGCCGAAGAATAATGCGCAGGCCACGGAGAAAACCGACTCATCAGAAGGTAAATGACTGGCCGGAAAGGTAAAGCGCAGGCCGAGGCGTTGGGGTGATTTTCCTACCGTCGGCCAAATCTGGGCCAATACCGTCGGAGAGCTACTGCATTGCGCCACGGAAAGGCGTCCACTGGGTGAGGGACGAACCGTTCCCGAAGACCTTGTCCAGCGGACAAGAGGAGCGCACATGAGCGAGATCGCTAAGACCACCGCGGCGAACGCCACCGGCGTCCACCCCATCCCCCAGCCCGAGCCCGCCGCCCACGAGGCGTACTCCTTCGCCTGCATGAAGTGCGGACACGGCTGGGAGCAGGCGTACGACATAGTCCACCAGCTCGACGGCAAGGGCCGGGAGCGGGTCGTCTACTACACGGACGGCGAGCGGGTCCCGTCCCCGCTGACCTGCCCCACCTGCCTGAGCTGCGGCAGCAACGTCGTCCGCATCATGCGCTCCGGACAGGTCTCGATGGTCTCCCACGCGATCGCGAACATGCACCAGCGCCAGCACGGCAGCGAGAAGAGCCACAAGGGCGAGAAGAACGACAAGAACGGGAAGAAGGGGACCCCCGCCGCGGAGCGCACCGGCAGCACCGCCGAGGAGCCCCCGGAGGACGCCAAGCACCACTGGCACCTCTCCGACCTGCTGCACCCCTTCCAGCACCACCGCAGGTGAGCGCCGGCCGCGGCCCTCGTAGGATCGCGGCCATGGCACCGCAGGACAAGAACACCCCGCCCCCGCTGCCCGAACCCCTTCGGGTGGCGGTCGCGGACTCGCACACGCACCTGGACATGCTCCCCCAGCTACCGCTGGGAGGTGCCCCCATGGGCACCGTCGAGGAGGCCCTCGCCAAGGCCGCCTCCGTCGGCGTCACCACCGTCGTCCAGGTCGGCTGCGACCTCAAGGGCTCCCAGTGGGCCGCCGACACGGCCGCCGCCTACGAGAGCGTGCACGCCACCGTCGCCCTGCACCCCAACGAGGCCCCCCGGATCGTCCTCGGCGATCCCGACGGCTGGTCGCGGCAGGGCGCGCGCGGGCCGGGCGGCGACGCCGCGCTGGACGAGGCCCTCGCCGAGATCGACCGGCTCGCCGCCCTGCCCCACGTCCGCGGCGTCGGCGAGACCGGCCTCGACTACTTCCGCACCGGCCCCGACGGCATGGCCGCCCAGGAGCGGTCGTTCCGCGCCCACATCGAGATCGCCAAGCGGCACGACAAGGCCCTGGTCATCCACGACCGCGAGGCCCACGAGGACGTGCTGCGGATCCTGCGCGAGGAAGGCGCACCCGAGCGGACCGTCTTCCACTGCTACTCCGGCGACGCCGAGATGGCCAAGACCTGCGCCGCGGCCGGCTACTTCATGTCCTTCGCCGGCAACGTCACCTTCAAGAACGCCCAGCCGCTGCGCGACGCCCTCGCCGTCGCCCCGCCGGAACTCGTCCTGGTCGAGACCGACGCCCCCTTCCTCACCCCCGCCCCGTACCGCGGACGGGCCAACGCCCCTTACCTCATTCCGGTCACCCTGCGCGCGATGGCCGACGTCAAGGGAATGACCGAGGACACCCTCGCGACGGCCGTCGCGGCCAACACGGCACGCGCCTTCGGGTACTGACCACCGTCCCCGCCGCCGTCACCACGGCGAGCCGGGCGTCCCCCAAAGTGAGCACTTTCCGTACCGGACCGACTTTGGAGAGTGACCGCGGCTCGGCTAGCCTCCGCCCGTCAACCGCATCCGTGGCATGTGGAGCGCGCCGTGAGTCTTCCGCAGAGCAGCAGCCACCGCGCCGCGCGCGGCCGTCGCAGACGCCGCGCCGAACGCCCCGAAACCCTGCGGCGGCTGCTGCCCCGGGCCGCGGTCGTCGCCTTCCTCGCCGGCGGCACCACCGCCTTCATCGCCCACGACAAGGCCGTCCGGCTCAGCGTCGACGGCACCCCCCGCACCCTGCACACCTTCGCCGACGACGTCGAGGACCTGCTGGCCGACGAAGAGCTCGGCATCGGCGACCACGACATCGTCGCGCCCGCCCCCGGCACCGACCTGCACAGCGGCGACGAGATCGTGGTCCGGCACGGCCGGCCGGTCGTGCTCACCATCGACGGGCAGCGCCACCAGGTGTGGACCACCGCCCACACCGTCGCCGGCGCCCTCCACCAGCTCGGGGTGCGCGCCGAGGGCGCCTACCTCTCCACCTCCCGCTCCCGCCGCATCGAACGGCACGGCATGGAACTCGCGGTCCGCACCGAACGCACCGTCGTCTTCGTCGCCGACGGCCGAGAACACCGCGTCCGCACCAACGCCGCCACCGTCCGCGAGGCCCTCGCCGACGCCGGACTGGCCCTGCGCGACCAGGACACCACCTCCGTACCGCCGGACAGCTTCCCGCGCGAGGGCCAGACCATCTCCGTGCTGCGGATCACCGGCGGCAAAGAGGTCCGCGAGGAGCCCGTCCCGTTCCGTACGGTCAAACGGACCGACCCGCAGCTGGCCCGCGGCACCGAGGCCGTCGTCCAGCAGGGACGGCCCGGCGTGCGGCGGGTCACCTACCGGCTGCGCACCGTCAACGGCGTCAGACAAAAACCGAAACGGCTGCACACCGAGCTCGTCCGGCCGCCCCGCCCGCAGATCGTGCACATCGGCACCAAACAGCTGCCGCTCTCCGTACGCGGCGCCGACCACCTCGCCTGGGGCGCACTGGCCCGGTGCGAGGCCGGCGGCCGGCCCGACGCGGTCGACTCCTCCGGCACCTACGGCGGCCTCTACCAGTTCGACGTCGCCACCTGGCACGCCCTCGGCGGCCGCGGCCGCCCCCAGGACGCCCCCGCCGAGGAACAGACCTACCGCGCCAAGAAGCTCTACATCACCCGGGGGGCGAGCCCGTGGCCGGTGTGCGGCCGTAAGCTTCACGGGTGAGCAAGAGTACGACCGACGAGTCCGGCCCGCTTCTGGGTCCCGCCGACATCCGCGAACTGGCCGCCACGCTGGGCGTACGCCCCACCAAGCAGCGCGGCCAGAACTTCGTCATCGACGCCAACACCGTCCGCCGGATCGTGCGGACCGCCGATGTCCGGCCCGACGACGTCGTCGTCGAGATCGGCCCCGGGCTCGGGTCACTGACCCTGGCCCTGCTGGAGGCCGCCGACCGGGTCACCGCCGTCGAGATCGACGACGTCCTGGCGGCCGCGCTGCCGGCCACCGTCGCCGCCCGGCTGCCCGAGCGCGCCGACCGCTTCACGCTGGTGCACCGCGACGCGATGCACGTCACCGAACTCCCCGGCCCCGCGCCCACCGCGCTGGTCGCCAACCTGCCGTACAACGTCGCGGTGCCCGTGCTGCTGCACATGCTCGCCACGTTCCCGTCCATCGACCGCACCCTGGTCATGGTCCAGTCCGAGGTCGCCGACCGGCTCGCCGCCCGCCCCGGCAACAAGGTCTACGGCGTGCCGTCGGTCAAGGCCAACTGGTACGCCGAGGTCAAGCGGGCCGGCGCCATCGGCCGCAACGTCTTCTGGCCCGCGCCCAACGTCGACTCCGGTCTGGTCTCCCTGGTCCGCCGGGAGCGGCCGGTCGCGACCTCCGCGCGCCGGGACGAGGTCTTCGCCGTCGTCGACGCCGCGTTCGCCCAGCGCCGCAAGACGCTGCGGGCCGCGCTCTCCGGCTGGGCCGGCTCGGCCGCCGCGGCCGAGGCCGCGCTGGTCGCCGCGGGCATCTCGCCGCAGGCCCGCGGCGAGGCACTGACGGTCGAGGAATTCGCCCGGATCGCGGAGAACCGGGAGGCAGGCAAGTGACGACGACGGTGACGGTACGGGTCCCCGCGAAGGTCAACGTCCAGCTGGCGGTCGGCGCCGCGCGCCCCGACGGCTTCCACGACCTCGCGAACGTCTTCCTCGCGGTCGGCCTGTACGACGAGGTCACCGCCACCCCCGCGGACACCCTGCGGATCACCGCCGAGGGGCACGACGTCGACCGGATCCCGCTGGACCGGACGAACCTGGCCGCCCGAGCCGCCGAACTCCTCGCCGCCCGCTACGGCCGCAGCCCCGACGTCCACCTCCACATCACCAAGGACATCCCGGTCGCCGGCGGCATGGCCGGCGGCAGCGCCGACGCCGCGGGCGCCCTGCTGGCCTGCGACACCCTCTGGTCCACCGGCGCCTCCCGGGACGAACTCCTCGACATCTGCGCCGAGTTGGGCAGCGACGTACCGTTCAGCCTGGTCGGCGGCGCGGCACTGGGCCGCGGCCGCGGCGAGCTCCTGACCCCCCTCCCCGTCGGCGGCGGCTTCCACTGGGTCTTCGCGGTCGCCGACGGCGGACTGTCCACCCCGGCCGTCTACGGCGAGTTCGACCGTCTGACAGAGGGGACGGACGTACCCGAGCCCGAGGCCGACCCCGCACTGCTCGCCGCCCTCGCGAGCGGCGACGCCACGGCCCTCGCCGCCGCCCTGGCCAACGACCTCCAGCCCGCGGCCCTTTCCCTGCGCCCGTCCCTGTCCGCCACCCTGGCCGCCGGCACCGCCGCCGGCGCCCTGGCCTCCCTGGTCTCCGGCTCGGGCCCGACCACGGCGTTCCTCGTCAAGGACCCGGAGTCGGCCCAGGCCGTGGCCACGGCGCTGCTGGCGTCGGGGACCTGCCGGGCAGTGCGGGTGGCGGACTCACCGGCGGCGGGGGCTACGGTCCTGTAGGGGGGCGGGGCGACGGCCCTCCAGGGGGGGTGGGGATCCCTAGGGGGCGCTCGAACGGATCCCGTAGGGGACGCGAGGCCCCCCTGCGGGGCCACAACGGGTGCGGGGGCGGCGATATTCCCACGGCCGCCGACTGCCCCGACCGCTCAACTGCCCGGCAACGCCGCATCCTTGACGGCACAGACGAAGGACGACCAGGCCGCGGCGGGAAAGACTATCGCCGGCCCGTGCGGGTCCTTGGAGTCACGGACGGGGACGACACCGGGGAGGCCGTCGACCACCTCGACGCAGTCCCCGCCGTCGCCGTTGGTGTAGCTGCTCTTGCGCCAGACGGCGGTGCTCAAGTCAATCCGGTTGCTGGTCATTTCGATAACCTCAGTTGACGAAGTGGTCGAACTCGCCGTTCTTCACGCCGAGGATGAAGGCGGCGAGTTTCTCCGGAGTGGTTCTGACGATCACTTGGGGGTCGTCGCTTTCGCGAAGGAGTATTTCGCCGGAAGCCCTGGCTGTTTCGAGGCACTGCTCGCTGCTCCCGGAAAAGCTCGATTTCTGCCACCTGAGTTCGCTGCTCATGGTCTGTCTCTCACAGTTCTTTTGCGACGTGGTGAATAAAACTTCGCGACTGTTCGGGCGTGAGTGCTGCCTGCTCGGCGAGGTCGAGCAGGGCGCGATAGCGATCGAGGTCAGCGGCTGCGTCAAGGTAGCGGCCGCTGAACGGGGTGTCGATGTGCACGGTATCGAGCTGTCGAACGATGCCACTCGCGTACAACACCGTCTGCGTCACGTCAATGAAATCCTCGCTGGCGAATGGGATGACACGGAGAATGAGGCCCGGCCGCTCAGACATGCACAAGAGGTGTTCGAGCTGTCCGCGCGTAACCTTTCGCCCGCCTACGCGCATGCGCAGCGCTGCCTCGTGCACGATGGCCTCGAAATGCGGTGGTTCATCTCGTTCCAAGATTTTCCGCCGCTTCATGCGATGCTCGACCCGGGCCTGCAGTTCGTCGTCGGGCAGCCGCGGAATTGTGCTGGCGAAAAGGGCGTGTGCGTGCTCCTCGGTCTGGAGGACCCCGGGCAACGTGACGGGTTGTAGGTAACGCAGTCTGGTGGCGTGGTGTTCAAGCTCCGCGATATCGAGGAATCCGGGAGCGAGGATGCCGCGATAGTCGTCCCACCAATGCTGGCCGCGATGCTCGCGTGCCATGGCGCACAGCGCTTCGACGAGGGCCTCATCGTCGCAGGCGTAAAAGACGGCGAGCCGGCGGATGCGGTCCTCGCTGACTCCGACGCGGCCCGCCTCGATGTGACTGATCTTGGCTTGGTCGGTCGAAACCAGGGCCGCTGCCTCTCGGGCGGTCTTGCCCGCCCGTTCACGCAACTTCCGTAGCTCGCCCCCGAGTCGGGCTTGGCGGGCCGTTGGGTTGTCCCTCGGCGGCATGTCACCTTCCCCTATCCGCGCACAGTGTCGCGCCTAACGGTGCCACGGTCCACCCAACCTGATGAACCCTGAGCGACAACCTTGCTACGGGGCATATATGCCCCCTACGGTCCGGGTAGTGCCGCATCGCACGCCGCGGCCTCGCGAAATGCCGCCGCCCGCATGGCCGTTGGACCGCCCAAGGGGCGGTCCATGCGTCAGTGCGCCGAACCGAACGCAGCGCACAGGAAGGTGTAGCCCCATGCCCCTCCACCACCACCCCACCCCCGACGACGTGCACGCGAGTGCCGAGGAGCTGCGTACCGCGCTCAAGGACAACGGCATCGCGCTGCCCTCGCTCGGTGTGGATCTGCCAGGCTTCGCGGGCAGTTACGCCGTCCCGCTCGTCGCCCTCGGTAACTGCAACGCGGTCACCGCGCGCAAGCTCGCCGAGGTTCTCCGCAAGGCGGCCGCGCGGTGAACGCCATGGCGGGATGGCTCCGAACGCTCCTTGAGGCGCTGCTGAGTTGGTTACTTCCAGGGCGGGGCGGTCATCGGGGGAGCAGCGGTACCGGCGTTCTTTGCGGCACGGCCGTCGCGACCACCACCGCCGCCTCGACGGCGGCCCGGGCGCCGCGAAGGCTGGTGCATGTCCGTCGGGTGCCGCCCGGCCTGCTCTTGTTGTGCGGGGAGGACAGCCGCCTCGTCCGGCCGTACGTGCGCGCGCCGGAGGCATGGCGGAGCCCGCCGGTTCACGACGTCAGGCGCCGGGAGCTGGCGGAGCGGGTGCGGATGCTCAACGCATGGTCGTCCGGTGGGTGCGGGCGACGGTGACGCGAGGGCTTGCAGGGCCTACGAAGGCTGACCGGCGGCTGCCGCTGCCAGTACCCCAGCCACCAGCTGTCCCGCCGCCACCGCGGCCCCGTCGCTGGTCGGGACGCAGCGGTCCGTCGTCGGGTCGTAGGCGGTCATGATCACGCCGGCGTGGTCGGTGTCCGGCTCCTGCAGCGTCACCGGGTGGCCCGCGGCGCGCAGCGCCTCGGCCAGGTCGCGGGAGTACCGGGGCGCCACGATCGGGTCGCGGCTGCCGTGGACGAGGTGCACCGGGACGGCCGGGTCCCGGCCCGCGGCGAGGTCGGCCAGCGGGGCGGTCCCGGTGGTGCGGGCCGGCAGGTCGTAGCGACCCGCTACGCCCACCACCGCCCTCGGCCGCCACCCCTCCGCAACCTCGGGCCGCTGCGCGACCCCCAGCGCCGCGCCGGCCCCCGCCGACCAGCCGGCCAGCACGAAGGACTCCCCGTTGCCGCCCAGCCCGCCCGCTTCCTTGCGGGCGAAGGCCAGCGACTCCAGGAGCTGCGACCGGCCGCCGTCCGCGGCGTCCGAGCGCCAGTCCGGTACGAGGACCAGCAGACCGCGCGCCGCCGCGGTGCGCGCCAGGGGTTCGAGGACGTCGCGTTCGTCGGGGCCGATGCCGTGCCAGAGCAGGACGGCCGGTGCCGGGCGCGCCGCCCCCTCCGGGCGGTAGACGTCCAGCTGCTTGCCGCTCGGGCCGTAGACCAGCCCGCGTTCCGTCTCGACTGTCACACCTGTGTCCGAGGTCATGTGGGGACGCTACCCAACGGGGGCTCGGTGGCGCCCGGCAGCCGGCTCCACGGCCAGGGCCACGTACGACCCGCGGCCCTGTGCAAAACTCGGGGCGAGCCGGTGCACCCGCACGGTGTTGAGCCGCGTATCCCGGGAGCACCGCATGGCAGAACCGCATCACCACTGGCCCGGCGGCCAGGTGCATCGACCGAAGACCTACAACGGGTTCGCGGTGGCCTCGCTGGTCCTGTCACTGATGTCCCTGCTGCTGCTCGTCGGCTTCGGCGTCGTCGGCCTGCTCGGGTCGCTCCTCCTCTTCATACCGCCGGCGCTGATCTGCAGCGTGATCGCCGGTGTGCAGACCCTCACAAAGGGCCAGCGCGGCGTGGGCCTCGCGGTCGCCGGTTTTCTCCTCGCCGTGCCGGGCTGGCTGGTCACCGCCGTTCTGCTGTGGTGATCCCGCCGTCTCCGGCCGCGGAGCTCCGTCTCCAGCGCCGACGATCACCAGCGGCACCAGCGGCACCAGCGGCACCAGCGGCACCAGCGGCACCAGCGGCACCAGCCAGGCCAGGGCCGGCAGGCACACCGCGGCCGGCAGGTGGACCAGGCCCACCGTGCGCCGGTCGGCCGGACCCACGAACGTGAGGACGCCGGTTACGACATCGGCCGCGGCCCCTCAGCCGCTTTCCCCGTCGGGGTGCTTCCGGAGGCCGACTACGCTGGGAAGGTCGATCGATGTGAAGCGCATCGTGGGAAGCGCAGGAGTGAGATGGCCGTCAACCTCGTCAATCTGGAAGCCGTCGGCAAGGTCTACGGGACCCGGGCCCTGCTCGACGGTGTTTCCCTCGGCGTCAACGAGGGGGACCGGATCGGCGTCGTCGGGCGCAACGGCGACGGCAAGACGACCCTCATCCGGATCCTGGCCAAGCTGGAGGGCGCCGACGACGGCCGGGTCACGCACTCCGGCGGGCTGCGGCTCGGCGTGCTGTCCCAGCACGACTCGCTCGACCCGGCCGCCACCATCCGGCACGAGGTCATCGGCGACCTCGCCGACCACGAGTGGGCCGGCAACGCCAAGATCCGCGATGTGCTGACCGGCCTCTTCGGTGATCTGCACCTGCCCGGATTCACCCACGGTCTGGACACCGTCATCGGGCCGCTGTCCGGTGGCGAGCGGCGCCGGATCGCGCTCGCCCAACTGCTGATCGCCGAGCAGGACCTGATCGTCCTCGACGAGCCCACCAACCACCTCGACGTCGAGGGCATCTCCTGGCTGGCCCGGCACCTGCAGGCCCGGCGCTCGGCGCTGGTCGTCGTCACCCACGACCGCTGGTTCCTCGACCAGGTCTGCACCCGCATGTGGGACGTGCAGCGCGGTGATGTGCACGAGTACGAGGGCGGCTACAGCGACTACGTCTTCGCCCGCGCCGAGCGGGAGCGGATCGCGGCCAGCGAGGAGGCCAAGCGGCAGAACCTGATGCGCAAGGAGCTGGCGTGGCTGCGCCGCGGCGCCCCGGCCCGTACCAGCAAGCCGCGCTTCCGCATCGAGGCCGCCAACGAGCTGATCGCGGACGTGCCGCCGCCGCGGGACAGCGCCGAGCTGATGAAGTTCGCCAACTCCCGGCTGGGCAAGACCGTCTTCGACCTGGAGGACGTGACCGTCCAGGCCGGCCCGAAGGTGCTGCTCAAGCACCTGACCTGGCAGCTGGGCCCCGGCGACCGGATCGGCCTGGTCGGCGTCAACGGCGCGGGCAAGACCTCGCTGCTGCGGGCGCTGGCGGAGGCGGCCCGTACGGAGGGGGAGACGCAGCCGGTCGCCGGCCGGATCGCCGTCGGCAAGACCGTGAAACTGGCCTACCTCTCGCAGGAGGTCGCCGAACTCGACCCGGACTGGCGGGTGCTGGAGGCCGTCCAGCGGGTCCGGGAACGCGTCGACCTGGGCAAGGGCCGGGAGATGACCGCCGGCCAGCTCTGCGAGAAGTTCGGCTTCACGAAGGAGAAGCAGTGGACGCCGGTCGGCGACCTGTCCGGCGGTGAGCGCCGCCGGCTGCAGATCCTGCGGCTGCTGATGGACGAGCCCAACGTCCTCTTCCTCGACGAGCCCACCAACGACCTGGACATCGAGACGCTGACGCAGCTGGAGGACCTGCTCGACGGCTGGCCCGGCTCGCTGATCGTCATCAGCCACGACCGCTACTTCATCGAGCGCACCACCGACCGGGTCCTCGCGCTGCTCGGCGACGCCACGCTGCGGATGCTGCCGCGTGGCCTGGACGAGTACCTGGAGCGCCGCCAGAAGGTCATCGAGGCCGCCACCCCGGCCCCCGCGCAGCCGGCCGAGGCGCCGAAGAAGTCCGCCGCGATCAACCGCGCGGCCCAGAAGGAGCTCCAGAAGATCGAGCGCCAGCTGGACAAGATCGGCGACAAGGAGGCCAAGCTGCACGCCCAGATCGCCGAACACGCCACCGACTTCGAAAAGGTCGCCGGCCTCGACGCCCAGCTCCGCGAACTGGCCGCCGAACGCGACGAGTTGGAGATGCGCTGGCTGGAGCTGGCGGAGGACGCGTAGGGGGCGGGCCGGGCCGGTCCGGGCTGGGGATGCGGGGCGGGGCGGGCCGGGGGGTTACCTAAGGGATGGGCGAACAGATCCCCTAAGGGTCGTGAGCCCCCCTGCGGGCCCACAACGGAGTGGGGGTGGGAGATATTCCCGCGCCCACGGCGCACGGGCCCCACGGCGCACGGGCCCCACGGCGCACGGGCCTCACGGGGTGCGGGCCCCACGGCGCACGGGCCTCACGGGGTACGGGCCCCACGGCGCACGGGCCTCACGGGGTACGGGCCCCACGGCGCACGGGCCTCACGGGGTACGGGCCCCACGGCGTACGGGCCTCACGGGGTACGGGCCCCACGGCGTACGGGCCTCACGGCGCCCGGGCCCCACGGCGTACGGGCCCCACGGCGCACGGCCCCCACGGCGCGCGGCCCCCACCGCGCAGCGGTGGAGGCCAACGGCTTCCGCCCAACGGCTTCCGCCCAACGGCTTCCGCCCAGCGGACTCAGCTCAACGGCTTGCGGACCTCGCTGCGGATCTTGCCCGCCTGGTCCGCGAACTTCTGCAGGTCGATGGACTGGGGATCCTTCGACAGGTCCGCGGCATCGGTCTCGGCGACGTTCATGGACGTGCTGGAGTCGGCCCCTATGCAGAACGTCAGCGTGACCTTCTGCCCCATCTCCGTGCGCACGTCCACGCCGCAGGTCAGCGGGTCCCCGCCGCCGCTCGGTGTGAACTTCTTCTCCGCCACGGCGACGACCGTCTTCCCGTCGCGCGTCATCCCCTGGATGGCGTGCTCGACGGTCGTCTCCGGGTCGTCTATGGAGCCGTACATCCCCAACATCACCAGGGACTTGGTCCCGCTGGCGTACTGCCCGGCGACCGTCCTCATGCCGTGTTCGTTGGCCCCGTCGTTCGGCACCGAGCCGTCGGCCTGCTGGGAGATGTCCTTGGCGAGCTTGTACTCCCCGCCCGCCAGCGTCTGCGGCACCGTGAGCCGGTACTTCGGCCCGCCGGAACCGCCCGATCCGCCGCCGCGGAGCGCCACGGTCGACGCGATGCTCCCGATCACCAGCACACCGACGATCGCGCCGATGATCCCCCACACCTTTCCGCTCTTGTTGCGGGGCGGGACCGGCGGCGGCACCATTCCGGGCCCGCCGTAACCGGGGTAGCCCTGCGGCGGCACCCCGTAAGGAGGCTGCGGCGGCGCTCCGTACGGCCCCTGCGCGGGGGCGTCGTAGGGTCCCTGCGGCGCGTACGGCCCCGGTGGCGGCGGTATCTGACCACCCGGAACCTGACCACCCGGAACCTGACCGCCCGGAACCTGCTGCGGGTATCCGCCGGGCGGGCCGGCCGGCGGTGTCCCGTAACCCGGCGCGCCCCCGAAGCCGTTGTGCGGCTGCTGCGGTGTACTCATGGCCTTCCTTCGCTCACGTCTCGCCCCACCCCGGCATCGAACCGCGCCGTGTGCACCGCATGGAGCCGGTTGCCCCGTCCCCCGCCTGCTGGCGTCAACTGTGGCACACGGCACCGACACCGGCTCCGGGACCGGCTCCGACACCGGCTCCGGGACCGGCTCCGACACCGGCTCCGGGACCGGCTCCGACACCGGCTCCGGGACCGGCTCCGGGACCGGCCCCGACATCGGCACCGGCACCGGCCCCGGGGCGTTCGTCGCGCAGGCCGGGCACCCGCGGAGCGTCTCGTTCCGGCGGCAATCGGCCCCGAATGGCCGGGATTCCAGCATTCCGGGGGGCTTCTGCCCGGTAGGGGGCGCGCGTCGGCAGTCGAGCGTGTAGCTTCCCGGGGACGAACGGCCCGGCCGGGGCGCGCCGGGGCCGCGCGGAGGAGGGGGTTGCTCTATGGGCGTGCGGCTCATGGTGGTCGACGATCACCGGCTGCTCGCGGAGGCGCTCGCCTCGGCGCTGAAACTGCGCGGGCACCGGGTGCTGGCGGCCGCCGCGCCGAGTGCCGGGGCCGCGGAGCTGGTGGTGAGCCGGGCGCCCGAGGTGTGCCTGCTGGGGACCGCGGCGCCCGCCCAGCCGGGCACTTTCGACCCGGTCGTACGGATCAAGAAGGAGCGGCCGCAGGTGGCGGTGGTGGTGCTGGGGCCGGTGCCCAGCCCGCGCGGGATCGCCGCCGCGTTCGCGGCCGGGGCGTCCGGGTACGTCCGCAACGACGAGCGGATCGAGGGCGTCGAACGGGCCATGATGAAGGCCCGGGCGGGGGAGTCGGCGGTCTCGCCGCAGCTGCTGCAGCAGGCGTTCGAGGAGTTGCTGCACCCGGCGGCGCAGCCGGACGACGAGGGCGCGCGGCTGCTGGAGTTGCTCACCCCGCGCGAGGTCGA
This sequence comes from Streptomyces sp. NPDC048196, assembly GCF_040652715.1. Taxonomy (NCBI): domain Bacteria; kingdom Bacillati; phylum Actinomycetota; class Actinomycetes; order Kitasatosporales; family Streptomycetaceae; genus Streptomyces; species Streptomyces sp. NPDC048196. Next base: position 152,292 of record NZ_JBEZMM010000014.1, read on the forward strand.
GGTCCTGATGCGGGTCGCGGACGGCGAGGACACCCGGCTGATCGCGGCCGGGATGGCCATCGCGCCGAGCACCGCGCGCACGCATGTGCAGCGGGTGCTGATGAAGCTGGAGGTCGGCTCCCGGCTGGAGGCGGCCGCGCTGGCGGCGCGCACCGGGCTGCTGGACCGGGCGGGCCGCGGGCGGCCGGCACGGGCGACGACGGCGGCGGAGACGGAGACGGGGACGGACGAGCCGTCCCCGTCGCAGGGATAGGAGCCGGGGGCCGGCGCCGGTCAGTCCTCGGCGGGCCCGTCGCCGGCCGCGGCCCGGAGTTCCTCGGCCGTGGGCGGCACGGTCGGCCGGAGCTTCAGCCAGACCAGGAAGAACAGGCCGAGGACGAGCATGCCGAGGCCCGTCCAGAGGTTGATGTTGATGTCCTGGGCCTTCTTGAGGTCCGCGTCGGAGGCGGTGATGCCGGCGATCGTGACGATCACGCCGTAGACGACGAACAGGCCGCCGATGATGCGCCGTACGTCGAAGAGCCGGGCGGCGGTCGCCGATTCGCGCTCCAGCTCCTCGACCTCGTGCTGGTAGTCACTCATGGTGGGTCAACTCCGCTGTTCGGGGCCGGTGTTCAGAAGGAGAACGGGACGTAGCAGACGGCGGCCAGGACGACGGCGCCCCAGCCCAGCAGGGCCGGGCGGCGGTACCAGGCGTCGTCGCCCTCGGCGGGCAGCTCCTCCATGCCGGGGGACCGCGTGCCGTAGACCAGTCCGGCCAGGGACTCGGCGGACTTGGGCTTGGTGACCATCGTGACCACGACCATCACCAGCGCGCCGACGACGAACGCGACGATCGACGAGACGAAGTTGGCGCCCTGGTCGGAGGGGATGGTGATGATGCCCTGCTTGTAGAGGCCGAAGTAGTTGACCATGGCGGCGGCGGTGCCGGACAGCAGCCCCCAGAAGCCGGCCGCGGCGCTGGTCCGCTTCCAGAACATGCCGATGATGAACACCACGAACAGCGGGACGTTGAAGAAGGAGAACAGCGTCTGCAGGTAGTTCATGATGTTGCTGAAGGACGAGGCGATGAAGGCGGTGCCCATGCCGATCAGCACGCCGACCGCGGTGACCACCCGGCCCGTCCTGAGGTAGTACGCGTCCTCGCGGCCCTTCTTGAGGTACGCGGCCCAGATGTCGTTGGTGAAGACCGTGTTGAAGGACGACACGTTGGCGGCCATACCGGCCATGAAGGCGGCGAGCAGGCCGGTGACGGCGATGCCGAGGACGCCGTTGGGGAGCAGGTCGCGCATCAGGACCGGGATCGCGTCGTTGTACTGCAGCCCGTCCTTGCTCTTGCCCAGCGTCGGCTCCATGACCAGCGCGATCAGGCCGGGCACGACCACGACCATGGGTATGAAGATCTTCGGGAAGGCGGCGATCAGCGGAGTGCGCCTGGCGGCCGAGAGGTTCTTCGCGGACAGCGCGCGCTGCACCTCGGCGAAGTTGGTGGTCCAGTAGCCGAAGCTCATCACGAAGCCGAGACCGAGGACGATGGTCAGCCAGTTGGCGCCCAGCGGGTTGCCCTCGCCGATGCCGGTGCCCTTCCAGGCGGTCAGGAAGGCGTCACCGTGCGAGGAGGTCAGCGAGTCGGTCAGGCCGTGCCAGCCGCCGACGCGCTTGAGGCCGACGACGGTCAGCGGGATCAGCGCGGCGAGGATGACGAAGAACTGCAGCACCTCGTTGTAGATCGCCGAGGACAGTCCGCCGATGGTGATGTACGCGAGCACGAAGAAACCGGCGACGACGATCGCCACCCACTGCGGCCAGCCGAGCAGCGCCTGCAGCACGATCGCCATCGCGTAGAGGTTGACGCCCGCGATGAGCACGGACGAGACGGCGAAGATGACGGACGACAGCAGGTGCGAGGACGGGCCGAAGCGGTGCAGCAGGAATTCCGGCACCGAGCGCACCTTGGAGCCGTAGTAGAACGGCATCATCACCAGGCCGAGGAAGACCATCGCCGGGATGGCGCCGATCCAGTACCAGTGGACGGTGTAGGCGCCGTACTGCGCGCCGTTGGCGGCCATCCCGAGGATCTCGGTGGCGCCCAGGTTGGCGGCGACGAACGCCAGGCCGGTGACCCAGGCGGGCAGGGACCGCCCGGAGAGGAAGAAGTCCAGGCTCGTCCTCACGCTGCGCCTGGCCGCGAAGCCGATGCCGAGGACGACGACGAAGTAGAGGGCCAGGATCGTGTAGTCCAGCCCGTTGGTGGGCAGCCGTAGCCCTTCGGCCAAATTGATCATGTCGTAGCTCGCTTCTTTGCGTGCGGGCGGTGCGGGCGGTCGGAACGCACAGAAAGCTACGCGCGGGCGGTCAGAAACTGAACACTTTTGTTCGTTTCAGTTGTTGGATCGTGATGAGGAAGCGGCATATGCCCGGTCTGGCGCACCGCTGCCCCCGTGGGTGCGACGGCTTGACCCGGCGTTGACGCAACTGTTTAGTTGTGCTTCATTGTGTTTGTTTGTGTTTGGTCGGTGAGGTGAGGAGCCCCCGGGGTGAAGAAGACGACGACGCGGCTCGCGGACGGCCGGGAGCTGATCTACTACGACTCGCGCGACGACGTCGTCCGCGACGCCGTCGACCGGCGCCCCCTCGACCCGGTCGCCACCGCCGCCGAGATCCGCACCGACCGCCTCCTCGGTGACCACGTCGCCATCGCCTCGCACCGCCAGGCCCGCACCTACCACCCGCCGGCCGACGAATGCCCGCTGTGCCCCTCCCGTGGGGGCCGGCAATCCGAGATCCCCGCCGCCGACTACGACGTCGCCGTCTTCGAGAACCGCTTCCCCTCCCTCGCCGGGGACCGCGGCCGCTGCGAGGTCGTCTGCTTCACCCCCGACCACGACGCCTCGTTCGCCGACCTCACCGAGGACCAGGCCGCCCTGGTCCTCGCCGCCTGGACCGACCGCACCGCCGAACTCTCCCAACTCCCCGGCGTCGAGCAGGTCTTCTGCTTCGAGAACCGCGGCGCGGAGATCGGCGTCACCCTCGGCCACCCGCACGGCCAGATCTACGCCTACCCCTTCGTCACCCCCCGCACCGCACGCATGCTGGCCTCGCTCGCCGCCCACCGCCGGGCCACCGGCCGCAACCTCTTCGACGACGTCCTCGACGACGAACGCACCGACGGCCGCCGCATCGTCCTCGACGGCGACCACTGGACGGCCTTCGTCCCGTACGCCGCCCACTGGCCCTACGAGGTGCACCTCTACCCCAAGCGCCGGGCCCCCGACCTGCTCGCCCTCGACGACGCCGCCCGCGCCGAATTCCCGCGGCTCTACCTGGAGCTCCTGCGGCGCTTCGACCGGATCTTCGACACCGGCGCCGGCGCCCCTCCGACCCCCTACATCGCCGCCTGGCACCAGGCGCCGCACCGCACCGCACAGCGCGCGGACTTCGCCCTCCACCTTGAGCTTTTCACCATTCGCCGGACTTCCGGCAAGCTGAAGTTCCTCGCGGGTTCCGAATCCGGCATGAACGTGTTCATCAACGACGTGCCGCCGGAAGCCGCGGCCGAGCGACTGCGAGAGGTAGCGAGCAAGCCATGAGCAAGTACCTGGTGACGGGCGGGGCGGGTTATGTCGGAAGTGTGGTGGCCCAGCACCTGCTGGAGGCCGGCCACACCGTGACCGTGCTCGACAACCTCTCCACCGGCTTCCGGGCCGGCGTCCCCGCCGGCGCCGACTTCATCGAGGGCGACATCCGCGACGCCGGCAAGTGGCTGGACCCCTCCTACGAGGCGGTCCTGCACTTCGCCGCGTTCTCCCAGGTCGGCGAGTCCGTCGTCAAGCCCGAGAAGTACTGGGACAACAACGTCGGCGGCACCATGGCACTGCTGGCCGCGATGCGTACCGCGGGCGTACGCAAGCTGGTCTTCTCCTCCACCGCCGCCACCTACGGCGAGCCGGTGAACACCCCCATCACCGAGACCGACCCGACCGCCCCCACCTCCCCCTACGGCGCCAGCAAGCTCGCCGTCGACCACATGATCAGCGGCGAGGCCACCGCCCACGGCCTGGCCGCGGTCTCCCTGCGCTACTTCAACGTCGCCGGCGCCTACGGCAGCTGCGGCGAGCGCCACGACCCCGAATCGCACCTCATCCCGCTCGTCCTCCAGGTCGCCCAGGGCCGGCGCGAGGCGATCTCCGTCTTCGGCGACGACTACCCCACCCCCGACGGCACCTGCGTCCGCGACTACATCCACGTCGCCGACCTGGCCGAGGCCCACCTGCTGGCCCTGGGCGCTGCCACCGCCGGCGAGCACCTGATCTGCAACCTCGGCAACGGCAACGGCTTCTCCGTCCGCGAGGTCATCGAGACCGTCCGCAAGGTCACCGGCCACCCCATCCCCGAGGTCACCGCCCCGCGCCGCGGTGGTGACCCGGCCGTCCTGGTGGCCTCCGCCAAGACCGCCGCCGACCGCCTCGGCTGGCAGCCCCGCCGCGCCGACCTCGCGGGCATCGTCGCCGACGCCTGGGCGTTCGCACAGAGCCTCGACCACACCAGCTAGCCGCACCGGACGAAGGAGTCCTGATGGCAGGTCACCGAGCCGCCACCCCGACCACCGGGCGCCCGCACGGCGCCCGGCACACCGCGGACCGCTTCACCGCGGTGTACGGCGCCGCCCCCACGGGTATCTGGGCGGCGCCCGGCCGGGTCAACCTGATCGGTGAACACACCGACTACAACGACGGCTTCGTACTGCCGCTGGCACTCCCGCACACCACCCTCGCCGCCGCCGCACCCCGCACCGACGGGGTGCTGCGGCTGCACTCCGGCGACGCCGAAGGCGGCATCGTCGAACTCCGCACCGACACCCTGCGCCCCGCCGCCCAGGGAGGCTGGGCCGCCTACCCGGCCGGGATCGTGTGGGCCATGCGGGAGGCCGGACTGCCCGTCGGCGGCGCGGACCTGCACTACGACAGCACCGTGCCCACCGGCGCCGGACTGTCCTCCTCCGCCGCCCTGGAGATCGCCACCGCCCTCGCCCTCAACGACCTCTACGCCCTCGACCTGGACCCCCGGCGGCTGGCCCGGATCGCCCAGCGGGCCGAGAACGCCTTCGTCGGCGTGCCCTGCGGGATCATGGACCAGACCGCCGCGGCCTGCTGCACCGAAGGCCATGCGCTGTTCCTCGACACCCGCGACCTGACCCACCGCCAGGTGCCGTTCGACCTCGCGGGGGAGGGGCTGCGGCTGCTGGTCGTCGACACCCGCGTGAAGCACGAGCTGGGCGACGGCGCGTACGCGGAGCGGCGCGCCGGCTGCGAGCGCGGTGCGCGGGCGCTCGGGGTACGGGCCCTGCGCGACGTGTCCTGCGCACATCTCCCCGAGGCCCTCACCCAGCTCGCCGACGACCCCGGCGCCCAGGCCCTGGTCCGCCACATCGTCACCGAGAACCAGCGGGTCGAAGACGTCATCGCCTGCCTGGACGCCGGCCGCACCCGCGCCATCGGCCCGCTGCTGACCGCCGGCCACGCCTCGCTCCGCGACGACTTCGCGATCTCCTGCCCGGAACTCGACCTCGCCGTCGACACCGCCCTCGCCGCGGGCGCCCTCGGGGCCCGGATGACCGGCGGCGGCTTCGGCGGCTCGGCGATCGTCCTCGTCGACGAACCGGCCGCCACCGACGTCGGCACGGCGATCACCGCGGCCTTCGCGGCCGCCGGCCACCTCGAACCGCGGATCTTCGCAGCCGTGCCCAGCGCCGGAGCACACCGGCTCCAGTAGGGCGCGACCGGCGGCGTGCGGCCATCGGAGCGTCGCCAAATGGACGGGGGGCGGCAGCAGTTTGGCCATTCACCTTCCCTCGCCGCGGCCCGTCCGTACTCTGAGATCCTGCACCGGTGGGGGCCGGTGCTGATCAGGGGGCGAGACCGTTCGGGTACGGCGCCTGGGGTGGGGGTAGTCATGTCGGCACGGCGGCGGCCGTGCGACCGAGGCGATCTTCAATCCGGGCGTCGTGCCCGCTATGGTCCGTTCACCGAGACAGGGGGTCTCTGTGCAACGCATCCGGGTTCTGGTGGTCGACGACCACCGCATCTTCGCCGAATCCCTGGCAGCCGCGCTCGCCGCGGAGCAGGACGTGGACGTCGCGGCCGCGGGCAGCGCCCCGGCCGCCCTGCGCAACCTCGACCGGGCGGTCACCGACGGCCGCCGCTTCGACGTGCTGCTCGCCGACGCCGACCTGGCCGCGCCGCTGCTCGCGGTGCCGGCACAGGGCGCGGCCCGCGAGCAGGTCGTCCCGCGCAGCTGCCCACGGGACGGCATCGCGCTGGTCTCCGGCCTGCGCACCAGCCACCCGTACCTGCGTACGGTCGTCGTCGCCGACCGCGACGACCCGCGCCGGGCGGCCGCCGCCCTGCAGGCCGGCGCGTCCGGCTGGGTCGCCAAGGACTGCTCGCTGTCCCGGCTGCTCGCCGTGATCCGCGGCGTGCTGCGTGACGAAACACATCTGCCGCCGGCGCTGCTCACCGGTGTGCTGCGCGAGCTGACGGCCGCCCGCAAACACCGTTCGGAGAGCGAGCGGCTGGTCGAGTCGCTCACCCCGCGCGAACGCGAGGTGCTCCGCTGCATGGTGGCCGGCCTGGGCCGCAAGGCCGTCGCCGAGCGGCTGTTCCTCTCCCCGCACACCGTCCGCACACACATGCAGAACGTCCTCGGCAAACTGGGCGTCCACTCAACCCTCGCCGCGGTGGCGCTGGCGCGCCGGGCGGGCGTAGGACCGGTCGAACTGGAGGCGGCTACGGCCGTGCCGTAGGGGGTTCTGCCCACGTAGCTGGCTGTCCCGCCGCGGGGGTTGCTCGTCGTTGTGCGTTTTGCGGCGCCGCGTACGTAGCTGTCTTTCCCGCCGCGGGGCTTGGTCGCCGTTGTGTGCTTTGCGGCGCCGCGCACGTACTTGGCTGTCCCGCCGCGGGTCGTCTGGCCGTTGCGCCTGCGGCGGGCTGGGTTTGTGGTGGGTGCGGTGACTGGCCTGCGGGGCCTGGTGTGTGGACTGCTGACGCTTTACGTCCACACACCAGGCCCCTCCGGCCCGTCCCCACCCGGTGGGGGAGTGTGCGGGTGTGTGGGGGCGCGCGGCGGGGCGCGAGCAGATCGGTAGT